>JBIKLY010000006.1:0-64374 GCA_044359525.1 Rhodocyclaceae bacterium
CAGCGCCCTTAAGCGTTTCGAAGAGACCCGCAATTTCGGGCAATACGGAAAGCCGCTCGTTTTCGGCGAGCACGTCGATCAGATTGGCTTCGACGCCATCCACCGCCTTGCCAACCAGCGACTTGAAGAGATCACTCTTCTGCGCGGCCGACAGTTGGGGATTGCCGATGCAGTTGCGCATCTGGCTATCCCCGGCAATTGCGGACAACAGCGACAACCGCTCGGACCAGACCGCCAGCGCCTTGTTGTCCTTCGCGATGCGGAAAACCGCTTCAGCGTAGGGGCGCGCGATGGTGACGAGTTCGGCCATGGGCTTAAAGTTCCTGCTTGAGCGCGACGAGCATTTCGCCGTGCGCCTTGGCATCGACTTCGCGCTTCAGGATGCGTTCAGCACCTGCCACAGCGAGTTCGGCGACACGGTCACGCAATACTGCGCGTGCCCGCTCCACTTCCTGTTCGATTTCGGCTTTGGCGGCAGCAACCACTTTGTCGGCTTCGACTTTTGCTGTCAGCTTGGCTTCCTCAACCATCTGCGCGCCGCGCTTGTCGGCGCCGGCGATGACTTCGGCTGCTTTTTCCTTGGCCTCACGCAGGGCTTCGGCCGCACGCTTGGCAGCTAGCTCAAGCTCGGTCTTGCCGCGTTCGCCGGCCGCTAGGCCGTCAGCGATCAGTTTTTGGCGATCGGCCATCGCTTTTTGCAGCGGCGGCCAAACGTACTTCATCGTAATCCAGATGAAGATACCAAACCAGATCGCCTGGCCAATCAACGTTGCGTTGATGTCCACGCTAACCTCCTGTTAAGAGTTGATCCGAAAGGAGGAGCGATTAGCCCTTGACGACGGCGATGAAGGGGTTCGCGAACAGCAGGAACAGAGCGATACCAACACCGATCATGGTCACGGCGTCGAGCAGACCGGCGACGATGAACATCTTGACCTGCAGCGTCGGGATCATTTCCGGCTGACGGGCTGCGCCTTCGAGGAAGCGACCACCAAGAATACCAAAACCGATAGCGGTACCGAGAGCACCGGCACCGATCAGGATAGCGACGGCGATGGCGGTGTTACCAAGCAACATTGACAGAGCAGCTTCCATTAGTTTCTCCTAGTAAAACGTGCTAAATGGGTCAATCAAACAATAAAAACGTAAATCAAACGGTTAAATCAAAAACTTGTTCTTACGGTATCCGCGTCTTATCCCTGCGGTTATCCGTGAGACTCGCAGGCCAGCGACATGTACACAATGGTCAGCATCATGAACACAAAGGCCTGCAAGGTAATGATCAGGATGTGGAACAGCGCCCAGGGCAAGGCCAGTGGCAGCTGATAGATACCAAGCAACGCGATCAGAATAAAGACCATTTCACCGGCGTACATGTTACCGAAAAGACGCAGCGACAGCGAAATCGGGCGGGCGATTTCTTCAATCAGACGGAACAGCAAATTGACCGGGGCCAGCTTCGCACCGAACGGCACGGCGAAGACTTCATGCATGAAGCCGCCAAAGCCCTTGACCTTGAAACCCATGACAATCGTGATAACAAAAACGGTCAGCGACATGCCGAAGGTCAGATTCGGGTCAGTGGTCGGCACCGCCTTGAAATAATGCACGCCTGCCGAACCCAGTAGCAGCGGCAAAAAATCAACCGGAATCAAATCCATGGCGTTCATGACGAACACCCAGACAAAGATCGTAATCGCCAGCGGTGTAACCAGCGTACTCTTGCCGTGATAGGTATCTCTGACCTGTTGATCGACAAAGCCGAGCACCATCTCGACAAAATTCTGCAAGCCTGTCGGAACGCCGGCGGTTGCCTTGCCGGCCAACCGGGCCATACCGAGGAAAACAATCAACCCGAGAATGCCCGATACGAGCAGGGTATCAAGATGCAGCGTCCAGAAACCGTGACCGACCTTGAGGTTGGTCAAGTGGTGGCTGATATACTCGCTTGTAGTTTGCGCCCCGCCTGAAGACATTTTTCCCCCGATTCGACTAACGCCGCTTGAGCAGCGCGATCCAATAGACAACAATCGTTACCGCGTAAGCCAGGAAGAGCGGCAAGGCCGCGAGCTGTCCGTAGCTCTTGAACACCAAGGTAAAAAGCAAAATGGTTACGGCAAACTTGTAACCCTCGCCAAGCACCTGGGCTTGAAATGCCTTTTTCGGGTCAGAGTCTGATGCTCCCGATCCCTTTAGCGCTCGCCACACATAGGCGTAAGCGCTAACAACGCCGATCCCACCACCGAGCGCCGCAGAAACTGCTGCATGAACTCCTTGCGCAACTCCCGCTACCAGCGCAGCAACCAAAGTTACCAGCAACTGACAGCTGAGCACCCAACGAACTTGAGGATGCACGGCTTGGCCCTCGTCAAAACCCAGCAAGTCTAACAGAGTCTTATATAAGAATCAAACCGCAGATGCAAAAAAGTCGCTGCGGCATGCCGCATATGCGTTTGGAGTAGTCATCACAGCGCATATTGCTGCAGTGCATCAATGGCGCAAACGATCAAGAATTCCCTCAAGCTGGTCCAGATTTCCAAACTCGATCTGCAGCTTTCCGGCGCCTTTTTTATTGCTGCGAATCTCGACTTGTGCGCCCAGCAGATCGGCCAGCTCGTCCTGCAAGCGCAGCAGATCACGATCCGGCTTCTTCGCCTCGATTTCTTTCGGCGGTTTCAGGGCGTGCTGAACCAGGCGCTCGGTGTCGCGCACCGAAAGGCCTTTTTGCACTACGCGCTGCGCCAGTTGAACCTGCAGCACGCCCGACAGTGGCAGCAATGCGCGCGCATGGCCCATATCGATTTCGCTGCGCATCAACAGCTCCTGCACCGGCGCAGCCAGCTGCAACAAGCGCAACAGGTTGGACGCCGCCGGACGCGAACGCCCCACCGCATCGGCTGCCTGTTGATGCGTCATCGAAAATTCGTCAATCAGGCGCTGCAGGCCGTGCGCTTCTTCCAGCGGATTGAGATTCTCGCGCTGGATATTCTCGATCAGCGCCATCGCCAGCGCTGATTCATCTGGAATATCGCGGATCAGCGTCGGCACTTCGGCAAGACCGGCGATCTGCGCCGCACGCCAGCGTCTTTCGCCGGCAATGATCTCGAAGCGGTCGTCACCGAATTTGTCACCTACGGGACGGACAAGAATTGGCTGCATCAGCCCCTGCGCGCGGATCGATGCGGCCAGCTCTTCGAGCGACGCGGCATCCATCTGCGTGCGCGGCTGGTATTTTCCCGGCTGCAGGCTACCGACCGGCAGCGAGCGTTGCTGCTCTTTGTTTTGCGCTTCGTTGCCGGCCAGCAGTGCATCGAGGCCGCGCCCAAGTCCCTTCAATTTCATGCTTCTGCTCCCATTGCTGCTTCGGTCGTATAAGTACCGGTCGTGCCATCGCGCCGATTCAGCATTTCCTGCGCCAGAGAAAGGTAGGCCTGTGCGCCCTTGGAATTACGATCGAAAGAAACCACCGGCTTGCCGTAAGAAGGCGCCTCGGCCAACCTGACGTTGCGCGGAATGATCGTGCGATACACCTTGTCGCCGAAATGCCCTTCAAGTTCGGCGGACACCTGTTGTGTCAGTGTCGAACGCGGATCGTACATGGTGCGCAGCAAGCCTTCGATTTCAAGCACCGGATTAAGATTGGCGCGCACTTTCTTCAGCGTTGCCACCAAATCGGTCAAGCCTTCCAGCGCGTAGTACTCGCACTGCATCGGAATCATCACCGCATCGGCGGCCACCAGGCCATTGACGGTCAACATATTCAGCGCCGGCGGGCAGTCCATCAGGATGAAGTCATATTCATCATGAATCGTCGCCATCGCCTCACGCAACCGGTACTCGCGCTTGCCCATATCGATCAGGTCAATCTCGGCACCCGCCAGTTCACGGTTGGCCGGCAGGATATCGAAACCGAATTCCGTTTTGATCCGTGCATCAGCCAGCGTTGAGCGGCCGATCAGGATTTGATAGACGCTCGGCAGCGCTTCGCGCTTCATCACACCACAGCCGGTCGTCGCGTTGCCTTGCGGATCAAGGTCGACCATCAGCACGCGTTGGCCAAGTGCAGCGAGACACGCCGAAAGATTCACTGCGGTCGTCGTTTTACCAACGCCGCCCTTCTGGTTGGTTACCGCCAGTATTTTTGCCAACTCAATTCTCCCCCTGGCGCTGTGCGCCGGCACTTCCCAAGATCACCAGATGACGCTCACCCTCGACGCCAGGTACTTCCAGACGATGCACTGACGCGACCGACACACCTTGCGGCAGACGTGCGATTTCTTCATGCGGCCAGACACCCTTCATGGCCAGCCAGCGCCCCTCCGGCGCAAGCAACTGCCGCGACAAGCTCACAAAATCCGCCAGCTCGGAAAAGGCGCGCGAGACAATCGCGGCGAACTTTACCGGTGGCTGATACTGCTCAACGCGCCCACAGTGTACGGCAATATTGCTCAAACCCAACTCAATCGCTGCCTGCTGCAGGAAAGCCGTTTTCTTCGAGTTACCGTCGAGCAGCGTGACGCGCAGCTCCGGCCGGACAATCGCCAACGGAATCCCCGGCTGGCCACCACCACTGCCGACATCAAGCAGCGAATCGAATTTCACGTAAGGCAGAATCGCCAGCGAATCGAGCAGATGATGGCTAACGGCCATGGCAGGGTCACGCAAGGCGGTCAGGGCAAACGTCTTGTTCCACTTCTGCAGCAGGGCCAGATAGGCGAGCAGTTTCTCTTGTGTCGCTGCCGGAAAATCAACGCCGAGCGCCGTCAGCCCCTGTGACAATTGCATCGCCTGATCCATCAGGCACTCGCACGCTGGGCATCGAGCGCACCGCGTTTCAGATAGACCAGCAGCATCGAAATCGCCGCCGGCGTAATCCCCTGAATGCGCGAGGCTTGACCAATCGTCTGCGGCCGATGCAGGGCAAGCTTCTGTTGCACCTCCTTCGACAAGCCGCCGACCTGGCTGTAGTCAAAATCATCCGGCAAGCGCGCTTCTTCGTTGGCCAGGCTCTTCGCTACCTCGTCCAGCTGACGGTCAATGTAGCCCTGATACTTCGCCTGAATCTCGACCTGCTCGACAACCTGCGGATCAAGCAAACTGGTCTCTTCGCCAATCTGCAACGTCATCAGCGCCGCGTGATCGACATCCGGTCGGCGCAGCAAGTCATGCAGCGTGTATTCACGCTCAAGCGGCTTGCCCAGCACACGCGTCGCATCTTCGGCACTCACTTTCGACGGGTGCACCCAAGTCGAGCGCAGACGCTCCTGCTCGCGGGCAATCGCCTCGCGCTTGGCACTGAACGCCGCCCAGCGCACATCGTCGACCAGCCCGAGGCGGCGGCCATGCTCGGTCAAACGCAGATCGGCATTGTCTTCACGCAGCGAAAGGCGATACTCGGCACGACTGGTGAACATGCGGTAAGGCTCGGCGACGCCACGCGTGATCAGGTCATCGACCAGCACGCCCAGATAGGCCTCGTCACGGCGTGGCGACCAGGGATCACGCGCCTGTACCTGCAGCGCAGCATTGGCGCCGGCCAGCAGGCCTTGCGCAGCGGCCTCTTCGTAGCCCGTCGTGCCATTGATCTGGCCGGCAAAAAACAAGCCAGCTATCGTCTTCGTCTCGAAGGTATTTTTCAGGCCGCGCGGATCGAAATAATCGTATTCGATGGCGTAGCCGGGGCGCAGGATGTGGCAGTTTTCCATGCCGCGAATCGAGCGCACGATCTCCAGTTGCACGTCGAACGGCAGGCTGGTAGAAATCCCGTTCGGATAGATTTCGTGCGTCGTCAGCCCTTCCGGTTCAAGAAAAACGTTGTGGCTATCCTTCGCTGCAAAGCGGTGGATCTTGTCTTCAATCGACGGGCAATAGCGCGGCCCGACGCCCTCGATGACGCCGGTGTACATCGGCGAGCGATCGAGGTTGGCGCGGATGATGTCGTGCGTGCGTGCGTTGGTGTTGGTCACCCAGCACGGCAACTGGCGCGGATGCTGCGCCGCATTGCCGAGGTAGGAGAAGACGGGCAGCGGATCGTCCGAATGCTGCTGCTCCATCACCGAGAAATCGATCGTCTTGCCGTCGAGGCGCGGCGGCGTACCGGTCTTCAGCCGGCCGACCGGCAAAGCGAGTTCGCGTAAGCGTGCAGCGAGCGACATCGACGGTGGATCGCCCATGCGGCCGCCGGTGTAATTCTGCAGGCCAACGTGGATCAGGCCATTGAGAAACGTCCCCGCCGTCAGCACCACGGCGCGCGCCGAAAAACGCACGCCGAGCTGGGTAACCGCACCGACCACGCGGTCGCCATCAATAATCAGGTCGTCGCAAGCCTGCGCGAAAAGGGTCAGATTCGGCTGGTTCTCCAGACGCGTGCGAATCGCCTGCTTGTACAGCACGCGGTCGGCCTGCACCCGCGTTGCGCGCACCGCCGGGCCCTTGCTCGAATTGAGGATGCGAAACTGGATGCCAGCCTCGTCGGTCGCCGCCGCCATGGCGCCGCCAAGCGCATCGACTTCCTTGACCAGATGCCCCTTGCCGATGCCGCCAATCGACGGATTGCAGCTCATCGCGCCGAGCGTTTCGATGTTGTGGGTCAGCAGCAGCGTCTTCGCGCCCATGCGTGCACTGGCGAGCGCCGCCTCGGTGCCGGCGTGGCCGCCACCGACAACAATGACGTCGAACCGGTCAGGATACTGCATGGGGAGTCTGCGCAGCCGTGAAGGGCTGGAAAGGCTGAAAGGAGGAGAATTTTACGCCAGTTCGCTGAAAAGTAACAGGTTTTTGACGGATTTGAGTCCCCCCGAAAGCACGTTCGGCCCACCCTCGCCTCCGAATGCAAGCACTGACGTTGCAATGATAGTCATGGGCTATTGATAATATCAAAACAATCAATTGGAGTAATTTAACCACCAGCCCTAACATTCACTCGTCGCATCACTTTATCGACCAAAACCAAGGAGAGCACACCATGAAAACCCTGATCAATACCGAAGTCCTCCCGTTCAACGCCACCGCCTACCACGACGGCAAATTCGTCCCTGTTTCCGACGCTGACCTGAAGGGCAAGTGGTCAGTGGTCTTCTTCTACCCGGCCGACTTCACTTTTGTCTGTCCGACCGAGTTGGGCGATCTGGCCGACAACTACGCCGAATTCCAGAAGATGGGCGTTGAAATCTACTCGGTCTCGACCGACACGCATTTCACGCACAAGGCGTGGCATGACGGCTCCGACACCATCCGGAAAATCCAGTACCCGATGGTTGGCGACCCGACCGGCACGATCAGCCGCAACTTCGGCGTGATGATCGAGGAAGCCGGGCTGGCCGAGCGAGGTACCTTCGTGATCGACCCGCAAGGCCGCATCCAGATCATCGAAGTGAACGCCGGTGGTATTGGCCGCGATGCTTCCGAACTGCTGCGCAAGGTCAAGGCTGCACAGTACGTCGCGACGCACCCCGGCGAAGTCTGCCCGGCCAAGTGGCACGAAGGTGACGCCACGCTTGCGCCTTCGCTTGATCTGGTTGGCAAAATTTAAGGCGAAGCGGAACCAGGGCGGGCACAGTGCCCGCCCTGGTTGATCCAAATTTTTGTAGCAGGGAGAAACAACATGCTCGACACCGCCATCAAGACCCAGCTCACGGCTTACCTCGAAAAGCTGCAGCAGCCGATCGAACTCGTCGCCTCTTTCGACGACAGCGCCAAGGCGCAGGAAATGCGCGCCCTGCTGATCGACATCGCGGCCCTGTCGCCGAAGGTCAGCCTGCGTGAAAACGGCGATGCCGCGCTCAGGCCGTCGTTCGCCATCGGCCGCCCCGGCGAGGAAGCACGCATCCGCTTTGCCGGCATCCCGATGGGCCACGAATTCACTTCACTGGTGCTCGCCCTGCTGCAGACCGGCGGCCATCCGCCCAAGGTCGACACCGAGGTGATCGAGCAGATTCGCACCCTGCCCGGCAAGTTTCATTTCGAGACCTTCATCTCGCTGTCGTGCCACAACTGCCCGGATGTGGTGCAGGCGCTCAACCTGATGGCGGTGCTCAATCCCGGCGTGAGCAGCGTGATGATCGACGGCGCGATGTTTCAGGACGAGGTCAACAAGCGCAAGATCATGGCCGTGCCTACCGTCTTTCTGAATGGCGAACCGTTCGGCCAGGGACGCATGACGATCGAGGAAATCATCGCCAAGGTCGATACCGGCGCCGTGGCCCGCGAGGCGGAGAAAATCGACGCACGTGCGCCATTCGACGTACTCATTGTCGGCGGTGGCCCGGCCGGCGCTGCGGCGGCGATCTACGCCGCACGCAAAGGAATCCGTACCGGCGTGGTGGCCGAGCGTTTTGGCGGTCAGGTGCTCGATACGATGGCCATCGAGAACTTCATTTCAGTTCAGGCAACTGACGGCCCGAAACTCGCGGCCGCACTTGAGCAGCACGTCAAGGAATACGAAGTCGACATCATGAACCTGCAACGCGCTGAGGCATTGACTCCCGGCGTGAACAACGGTTTGCATGAAATCCGACTGGCCAGCGGCGCCGTACTCAGGAGCAAAACGGTCATTATCTCGACCGGCGCGCGTTGGCGCGAGATGAACGTTCCCGGTGAGCAGGAATACCGCGGCCGCGGCGTCGCCTACTGCCCGCACTGCGACGGCCCGCTGTTCAAGGGCAAGCGCGTCGCGGTGATCGGCGGCGGCAACTCGGGGGTCGAAGCGGCAATCGATCTGGCCGGTATTGTCGGTCATGTCACGCTGCTCGAATTTGACAGCACGCTGCGCGCCGACGCGGTGCTGCAGAAAAAGCTGTTCAGCCTGGCCAATGTCACGGTCATCACGTCGGCACTCACCACCGAAGTGAGGGGTAATGGCGAAAAGGTGAATGCGCTGGTTTACAAAGATCGCATTGGCGGGGAGTCTCATGAAGTCGCGCTTGCAGGCATCTTCGTGCAGATCGGCCTGTTGCCCAATACCGACTGGCTCAAGGGCACGCTCGCCGTGTCGCCGCGCGGCGAGATCGAGGTCGATGCGCGCGGACAGACTTCGCTACCCGGCGTGTTCGCTGCCGGCGACGCAACGACCGTGCCCTACAAGCAGATCATCATTGCCATGGGCGAAGGATCCAAAGCGGCGCTGAGCGCCTTCGACCACCTGATTCGCAGTTCAGTGATGTAAAGTCGCTGGACAACGTCTTGATCGGCTCCGCACCAACAAACACCACAAAATCGCACATATCCGATTTTCTTGTCTATAATCAGCGGCATGAATACAGTCATCCAGCTCAACGACTCCGAAGACAAAACGCTGCGGCAGAGAACCTTCCGCAAGCAATTTGCCGATAACCTCAACGCGGCGCTTGATCGGCGCGGCGCGATTCCCTCCGGCTACGGGCGGGTAATCGCCGTCGCCGAATTGTTCGGTGTCAGCCAGAACACGGCGGCCAACTGGGTAAAAGGCGAAGGCGTGCCGGAGATGTTCCGCCTGCCGGAAATCGCCGAGGCTTTATGCACGACAGTTGAGCAACTGGTCGCAGGCGACCACGGGACAGGCACGCAGGTGATCGATGAACGCTACGCGGTTGTCGATGTGCATGAAGACGATACGCAAGATGGCCACACGTGGTACACGCTGCCCGAGACTTTGCGCACGATGGGTCTGCCGCGTGACATCAAGATGCTGCAAATCGCAACAGACGACATGTCGCCCTATGTAAATCATGGCGATCTGGTGATTTACGATCCGCGTGTCAATCGCATTCAATCCAACGGCGTGTTCGTTCTCCAGAGCGGCGGGCGCTACATCGTTCGTCGCGCGCAGCGGGGCATCAAGCAGAGCATTCGCTTGATCTGCGACAACACGCTGTTTGGCGATGAGACGCTCAGCGAGTCGGATTTTGCCGAATCCGACAGAGGCGATGGTCGCGTCGTAGTGATCGGCCATGTTGTCGGGCGCCTGCTTACCGGCTCCTAAGCAGCCCCGGTGCTTGATCTGTAGCTGATGGTGGCGTAAGGTTGCCACCATGAGCAAGCCTGAGCCCACCAGCACCGCAGAATATCTACAGAGCCTCGGTAAGGAGTTGGCGCGCAAGCGTGTGCTGCTTATCGACCGCCACCCGAGCGCGCGCAATTCCCTGCGCATCATGCTTTCCAGCCTCGACATCAGCGCGGTGCACAATGCCGGAACCACCGCCGAGGTGCTGCGCCAGGTCAAGGCAAACCGATTTGACATTCTCTTGTCGGACTACATTCTTGATGATGGCCGGGACGGTCAGCAGCTCCTGGAAGAGCTACGCCAGCAACACCTCATCTCCTTATCCACGGTATTCATCATCATCACCAGTGAGCGGGCTTACCACAACGTCGTTTCAGTTGCCGAGCTCGGGCCGGATGATTATCTGATCAAGCCTTTCACCGCTGACCAGCTGCAAGGCCGGCTGGTACGCGCCGTTTATAAAAAGCAGTTCTTCGGGAAGGTCTACGAACACCTCGACAACGGCTCCTTCGTCGAGGCGCTCGCGGCCTGCGAGGTTCTGATCGGACGCGACGGCGGCTTTCTCTACGATACGCTGCGTCTCAAGGGAGAGATTCTCAACGCGCTTGGTCGCTACGATGAAGCCCAGACGGTGTATCAGCAGGTACTTGAGAACCGTATGGTGCCGTGGGCACGCATGGGCCTGGCGATTGCGCTACGCGGGCAGGAGCAGCTGGTTGAGGCGGAGGCGCTTGGCGAGTCGATTGTCGAGGACTTCCCCGAATACCTGGCAGCCTATGACTTCGTCGCCGGTGTTCGCGAGGAAATGGGCAAACTCGCCGAAGCGCAGGAGATGTTGCACCAGGCCGCCGTAATCTCGCCGAACAACTCGCTGCGCCAACGCATGGTCGGCGATGTAGCGGTGCGCAACGACGATCTGGATGCCGCAGAAAAAGCGTACGGCAAAGTGCTCGACCGCCATCGCGGATCCTCGCTCAAAAATATCGATGACTACACCAATCTCTCGCGGGTGATGCTTGATCGAGGGCACACCGAAGGCGCCAAAAAAGTATCGCAGGAACTACGCCGTGACTGGCGCGGCAGCAAGCAGGGAGAACTGGCTGCGCTGGTTATGGAAAGCCTGTGTGCCGAAAAGGAAGGCGAACCGGCAAAAGCCAAGCAGGCGCTGGATAAGGCACTCACCCTGCAAAACGCCCTGCAGGCCGAAGGAAAAGAAGGAAGCGTCTCGCAAAAACTGTCGGTCGATCTGGCACGGGCCTGCCTGGCCAGCGGTGACGAAGCTACCGCACAGGAAATTCTGCGCAAGGTTGCGGCAGAGAACCACGAAGACCGAAGCATGATCGCGCATATTCAGGGCGTGTTTGCAAAAACCGGCAACGAAGCAGCCGGCCAGGCGCTTCTCGCCCAGGTTGGCAAAGAGATTGTCGAGCTCAACAATCGTGGCGTGCTGGCAGCGCGCAGTGGTGACCTTGAGGCCTCGGTGCAGCTGCTAATCGAAGCCGCCGAGCGCGTTCCCAACCTGCAGTTTCTGGTCAACGCCACAAAAGCGATTTTTACCCTGCTTGAACGCAAGGGCTGGGACGAGGAAATGGCTGAACGTGGCCTGCGCTACCTGCAAATGGCGCAGACAAAGGACATGCGCAACGCCCGGGTGGTTTCGGCACGAGAGCTCTACCAGCGCGCGGCGCGCAAATTCGGAATCGCTATCGTCCCGCTCGGCGGCATGCGCGGCGACGGTGCATCAAGCGCTGCCTAAAAGCGTTTCATCAACCACGTAGAAACAACGGCTGGCATCAGTGCCGGCCACCCAGACCGAGATAGCTTTCAATCACACGCGGGTCATTGGCCAGCTCGCTGCTCGGGCCTTCCAGTGACACTTCACCGGTCTCCAGCACGTAGCCATAGTCGGCTACCTGTAGCGCCACACGGGCATTCTGTTCGACCAGCAAGATCGATACACCCGTCTTTTTCAGCTCGGCGACGATGCGGAAAATTTCCTTGATGATCAAGGGTGCAAGCCCGAGACTGGGTTCATCGAGCATCAGCAGTTTGGGTTTGGCCATCAAGGCACGACCCATCGCCAGCATCTGCCGCTCACCGCCGGAAAGCGTTCCGGCCAGCTGCTCGCGACGCTCGCGCAGGCGCGGGAAGATGTCGAAAACCTGATCCATCGTTTCCAGTTCGTCGCGATGGCCGACGCGATAGCGATCAAAAGCGCCGAGCAGTAGGTTGTCGCTCACACTCATCTCGCCAAACAACTCACGCTTTTCGGGAACCAGGGTAATACCCTGACGTACCAGCTTTTCGACCTGACGCCCGGCACCTTGTCGTTCGCCGAGGTAGGCGATCTCGCCGCGCGCCGGCAACAAGCCCATCAAGGCACAAAGCAAGGTGGTTTTCCCGGCGCCATTGGGGCCGATCACGGTAACGATTTCGCCCTTGCTGATTTTCAGGTTGATGTGATGCAGCGCTTCAACCTTGCCGTAGCTCACCGACAGGTCACGCACTTCCAGCAGCACCGGCTTTTTCTCGACCTCGTTGAGGCTGCTCATCACGTTCATTCGACGCCTCCGAGGTAGGCTTCGAGCACCGCCGGGTTGCGCTGTACTTCTTCGGGCAGGCCCTCGGCCAGCTTCTGGCCAAACTCCATGACGACCACGCGGTCGGCCACGCCCATCACGAAATCCATGTCGTGCTCGACCAGCAGGATACCCATACCTTCACCACGCAAGCGGCGCAACAGGTCAGCGAGCGCCTGCTTTTCGAGGTAACGCAAGCCGGCAGCCGGCTCATCGAGGAGCAGCAGACAGGGGTCGGCGGCCAACGCGCGGGCGATTTCGACAATGCGTTGCTTGCCCAGCGGCAGGCTATTGGCCGTGTCGTACATGTGTTCGGCAAGGCCACAGCGCTCAATCTGCAGAGCCGCTTCGTGCAGCAGGCGGGCTTCTTCGCCGCGATCGGCGCGGCAGGCGGCGTGGATGACGTTCTTGCGACCGCGCAGGTGTGCGCCGATAGCGACGTTTTCAAGAACGCTCATGGTCGGCAGCAGGCGTACGTGCTGGAAGCTGCGGCTCATGCCGCGCCGGGCGATCTCGCGCGCGGCAAGGGACTCGATGCGCTCGCCGCAAAAGCTGATTTCGCCGGAAGTCACCGGATCGACGCCCGAGATGCCGTTAAACATGGTGCTCTTGCCGGCGCCGTTCGGCCCGATCAGCGCCATGATTTCAGCCGCGCGTACGCTGAAATTCATCTTGTTGTTGGCAACCAGCCCACCGAAGCATTTGCTCGCGTCTTTTATCTCCAATAGGACGCTGCCGGCGAGCGGAATGGCGCGACGCGGCAGCGCTTCGGCCTTGTCCACGCGGGGGCGATCGACGCGTTCGGGGAAGAAACACAGGATGATCGGCCACACGCCGTCGCGCGCGCGGTGCAGCACAAAGATCATCAGCAGGCCGAAAACGATCATCTCGAAATTGCCGCTCTGGCCCAATAACTGCGGCAGCCAGTCCTGCAGCCATTGCTTGAGGATGGTGATCAAACCGGCGCCGAGCAGCGCGCCCCAGACATGACCAACGCCGCCGACGACGACCATGAACAGGTATTCGATGCCCTGCGTCAGCGAGAACGGTGTCGGATTCACAAAGCGCTGCAGATGCGCGTAAAGCCAGCCCGAAAGGCAGGCGTAGAGTGCGGCGATGGTGAAAATCACGATCTTCGAGCGCGGCGTATTGACGCCCATTGCTTCGGCCATCAGCGAACCGCCCTTGAGCGCCCGAATGGCGCGCCCCTCGCGTGAATCAAGCAGGTTGCGCGTGGCGACGACGATGAGCAGCAACATCGCCCAGATCAGGTAATAAAACTCGCGACCGGACTTGATTTCGAAACCTGCGAGCTGCAGTGCCGGTATCCCGGAAATTCCGGTATGTCCGCCGAGAAAGTCTAGATTTCCGAACAGGTAATAGAGGCTGATCCCCCAGGCGATGGTGCCAAGCGGGAGAAAATGGCCGGAGAGACGCAGCGTAATCACACCGATCGAATACGCAACGACAGCGGTAACGGCCAGACCTGTGGGCAAGGTGAGCCACGGCGAAACACCGTGAACGGTGGTCAGATAGGCCGTTGTATAAGCGCCCAGACCGACAAAAGCGGCTTGTCCGAAAGAAGTCAGCCCACCAACGCCGGTGAGCAATACGAGGCCGAGGGCGACGATGGCATACAGACCGATGTAGTTGAGCAGGGTGACATAAAACTCGGGCAAAACCAGCGGCCCGAGGAGTAGCGCAGCGACGAAGATGAATGGTGCTTTCCGGTTTTTCATCGCCTACTCGTCTTCCTCAACGTGACGCGTGCCCAGCGAACGCCATAGTAGTACCGGAATGATCAGGGTGAAGACGATCACCTCCTTGAAAGCGCTGGCCCAGAAAGATGAGTAGGATTCAAGCAGGCCGACCAGGATGGCGCCGACGGCCGCCACCGGATAACTCGCCAGACCGCCGATGATGGCGCCAACAAAGCCTTTCAAGCCGATCAAAAAACCCGAGTCGTAATAGATGGTGGTGATCGGTGAAATCAGCACGCCGGAAAAAGCACCGATCAGCGCGGCCAGCGTGAAGGAAAGCCGACCGGCCATACTCGCCGAGATACCCATTAAACGGGCGCCGGTTCTGTTCATGGCGGTGGCTCGAAGCGCCTTACCGTAAATCGTTCGTTCAAAGAAAAAGTACAGCGCGACAATCAGAACGAGACTGGAGACGACGACCAGAACGGTTTGCCCCTGCAGTAAGGCGTCGCCAATCTCGAAACTGGTATCGGTGAAAGCCGGCGTTCGTGAGCCTTCGGCGCCGAAGAAAAACAAGCCCAAACCGACCAGCGTGACATGCACCGCCACCGAGACGATCAACAGCACCAGCACCGACGCTTCGGCGATCGGCTGATAGGCAAGCCGGTAAATCATCGGGCCGAGCGGTACAACCAGCATGAAAGTGAGGACAACCTGCACCGGCAGGGACAAGGTCGCGGGTGAGACAACAAACAGCGCACCGGCAAAGATCAGCGGAATGACGCAATTCAGCAGAATACCCGGGAGTATCCGGCCAAATTGGCGCTCACGAAGCGCCCTTGATACTTCGATGACGGTAATCGCGACGCCCATCGCCAACAACAGCCAGAGCGTTCCGGGGAATTTTCCGGCCTGCAGACTGGCGAGGGTCAGCGCACCAAATGCGACGAATTCACCTTGCGGGATAAATATTACGCGGGTTACCGCAAAAACCAGGACCAGCGCCAGCGCCAGCAGCGCATAAACGGCCCCATTGGTGATGCCATCCTGGGCAAGCAGCAATGCAATCTGCAGATCCATGAAACGCGGTTCCAGTCGATGCCCGACCGAACGCCGCGCTTGCGCGGGCGATCAGGGCTTGCGGAGATAGCAGGGCGACGGCCGGGAACAGCCAATCCGGTCCCGACACGCCGGTAAAGCGGGGATGATACCAAAGCTGCCCCCTTGAGTGCCTGAATGCGGCAGACACTCAAGGTGGCAAGGTTTTACTTCGCAAGCTTCCAGGCACCGCCTTCAATCTTCACCATGACGCGTGCGCGCTGGTCGAAACCCAGGTGATCCTGTGCGCTGAGATTGAAGACGCCATGCGTTGCCGTCAGGTCCTTCGTGCTCTCGAGCGCATCACGCAAGGCCTTGCGGAACTCGGGCGTACCCGGTGCAGCCTTTTTCAGCGCTTCGGGAAGCGCGCTCAACAGCAGCTTGCTGGCGTCCCAGGCGTGCGCACCAAAAGTGGATACACTTCCCTTCCCGTGCGCCGCCTCGTACTTTGCCACGTAATCCAGCGCAACCTTCTTGATCGGATTGCTGTCGGGCAGTTGCGCCGCCACCAGCACCGCGCCCGCAGGCAGGAAGGTACCTTCGCAGTCCTTGCCGCAAACGCGCAGAAAGTCGGCATTTGCCACACCATGCGTCTGATACATGATGCCCTTGTAGCCTTTTTCCTTGAGTGATTTCTGCGGCAAGGCAGCAGGGGTTCCGGCGCCGCCAACCAACACGGCGTCAGGCTTGGCGGCGAGGATTTTCAGAACCTGTCCGGTCACCGACGTATCCGCGCGGTTAAAACGCTCATTACCGACGATCCTGATCTTGCGTACTTCGGCAATTTTGGCGAACTCATTCCACCAACCTTCACCATAGGCATCGGCAAAGCCGATGTAGGCGACGGTTTTGATGTTGTTATTGGTCATGTGTTCGACAATCGCCGTCGCCATTTGAGCGTCATTCTGCGGCGTCTTGAAGACCCAGGCGCGCTTGGCATCCATCGGCTCGATAATACGCGCCGATGCTGCCATGGCGATCATCGGCGTTTCCCCTTCGGCAGCAATGTCGATCATCGCCAGCGAATTCGGCGTAATCGTCGAACCAATAATCACGTCAACCTTGTTCTCGGCGATCAGTTTTTTGGTGTTCTTGACGGCAGTGGTTGTATCGGACGCATCATCAAGAACAATGTAGTTGATCTTCTGGCCAGCAACCGTCGTTGGCATCAGCGCAAAAGTATTTTTCTCCGGAATGCCCAGAGACGCCGCCGGGCCGGTTGCGGATAGCGTCACGCCAACATTGATATCGGCATGGACCGCAGCGGTATTGCCAACAGCCGCTACCGTGAATAGCATGGCGACCAGTTTTTTGATTGTCATATCGTCTCCCTCCTGTTTTTTGGTTTAATGACGCCATCAGTCGTTCCGGTGGCGAGGGCTCATTGTGCGGTTACTCGGTCCGCAAGACAAGATCAAATGAACGTGTCGTAGGCGAACCTGAGAATCAGTGCGCTCACTACGAGCAAAAAAATCTGTCGGACAAACCCGCTCCCGTAACGCAAAGCAAGCTGACTGCCGGCCAGCGAGCCAAGAACGTTGAAAACCGCCATCAGCACCGCAATTGCCGGAAGCAGATAGCCGTTCGGGACAAAATAGGCGAGTGCCGCGAGATTGGTTGCCACATTGACGACTTTAGCGGCGGCTGAGGCGTGCAAAAAGTCAAAACCAAAAAAACGGATGAACAGAAAGATCAGGAAGCTGCCTGTTCCCGGACCGAAGAATCCGTCATAGAAGCCAATGATTCCGCCAGCAATCAACGCATAGGAAAACTCGATACGGCCGGCATGCTGTGGCCGATGTACAGCACCAAAATCCTTGTACCGGAAAGTGTAAGCCGCAGCACCAACGAGCAAAATCAGTATCATCGGCCGCAGCACTTCACGCGGTAGCCAGGCAACTGCCATCGCCCCGAGGTATGAGAAGACAAACGCGGCCATTGCGGCTGGCAAGGTCGTGCGCCACGGCATGCGGACGCGCGACGCATAGCGCCAGGCGGCATTGCTTGTACCGAAAACACTCGAAAATTTATTGGTGCCGAAGAGGCTTGCCGGCGATTCTCCGGGCAGAGCAGTGAATAATGCCGGGATCTGGATCAAGCCACCTCCCCCGACAACTGCGTCGATCAGGCCGGCAGCAAGCGCCGCCAGAGCCAGACTTACGAGAACAGCACTATCCACGAGCTTTCATCCGGTACGCTTACTTTCCAATACAGAATCGCCCGAATATTTCACCCAGCAAATCGTCGGCGCTGAATTCACCGGTGATACTGCTGAGCGATTGTTGCGCCAGGCGTAGCTCTTCGGCAAACAGTTCAAGTTGCGGCAAGCGTTCCTGAGCGCTTTTGATATGTTGTTGCGCTTCGGCAAGCGCGCGCAGATGGCGTTCGCGGGCGATGAATACGTCCTCGGTCGGCTGCCAGCCGGCGATGCGCAGCAGTTCCTGCCGCAACAAATCAATCCCCTCACCACTTTTTACCGACAGTGAAATGCCTACGCCGTAAGCATCGCTTTCATGACGCTCGTCGTGTCGTTCGGCGGCGCGGCCGGCCAGATCGATTTTGTTATAGACGGTGATACGGGCAAGGTGGGGCGGCAATTGCGCGAGAATGGTGCGTTCGGCTTCACCGCTGCCGGTTCGTGCGTCCACCAGCAACACCAGCACGTCGGCACGCTCGATCTCACGCCAGGTACGTTCGATGCCGATTTTTTCGATTTCATCGTTGGTTTCGCGCAAGCCGGCGGTATCGATCACGTGTAGGGGAATGCCTTCAAGTTGCAGGCTGCCGCGCACGATATCGCGCGTTGTCCCGGCGATCGGCGTAACAATCGCCAGTTCGTCGCCTGCGAGGCGGTTCAGCAGACTCGACTTGCCGACGTTGGGCTGCCCGGCGAGGACGACGTGCAGCCCGCCTTGCAGCAATTTGCCCTGCCGGGCGCGGTCAAACACGCTGACAAGACGCTGCCGCAGGCGATCAAGACGACCAAAGGCATCGGCCGATTGAAGAAAATCGACCTCTTCATCGGGGAAATCAAGCGTCGCTTCAACCAGCGCGCGCAGTTCGATCAATTGTTCGACAAGTGCATGAACTTCTCTGGAAAACTCGCCCTGCAAGGAGCGCACTGCGCTGCGGACGGCGCTTGCCGTCGAGGCATCGATCAGGTCGATTACCGCCTCGGCCTGCGCCAGATCAAGTTTGCCGTTGAGATAGGCGCGGCGGGTAAATTCGCCAGGCTCGGCAAGGCGCGCGCCAAGATCCAGGCAGCGTGCCAGCAGCAACAGCATGACGACCGGACCGCCATGGCCCTGCAGCTCGACAACGTCTTCGCCGGTAAAGGAGTGTGGCGCGGGGAAATGCAGCAGCAGGCCGCTATCGATGACGCTACCGTCTTCGGCGTAAAAATTGACGAGCGCGGCTTGACGGGCGGCGGGTTGCTTGCCACTCAGCCTGAGGACAAAGGAAGCAAGCGTTTTCCCCGAGATGCGGACAACACCGATGCCGCCACGGCCGGGGGCCGTGGCGATCGCTGCTATTGTCGTGACGACCGGGCCCGGATCAGGCCTTGGCGTCGTTGGCGGCTTTCCCGCCACGTTCGACCATCCGCGTGATGTGCCATTGCTGGGCAATGGACAAGGTGTTGTTGACTACCCAGTAAAGTACCAGACCGGCCGGGAAGAAGAAGAACATGCCGCCGAAGATAAAGGGCATGGCTATCATCACCTTGGCCTGGATCGGATCAGGTGGCGTCGGATTGAGCTTGGTCTGGATCAGCATGGTAATGACCATCAGTATCGGCAATAGACCAATGGGCATGTTGATGCCCGGAATAACGCCCAATAAGGTATCCGGCGCAGACAAGTCGGTAATCCAGAGTATCCACGGCGCATTGCGCATTTCAACCGCACCCAGCAATGCCCAGTAGAGCGCGATGAAAACCGGAATCTGCACCAGAATCGGCAGACAGCCGCCCAGCGGATTGATTTTTTCGCGTTTGTAGAGCTCCATCATTTCCTGATTGAGTTTTACCCGGTCGCTGCCATGACGCTCCTTCAGGGCGACCAGAAGCGGCGTCACCGTGCGCATCTTGGCCATCGACTTGTAACTGGCCGCCGACAAGGGATAGAAGACCGCCTTGATGCCGATGGTTAACAGGACAATCGACCAGCCCCAGTTGCCAACCAGCTTGTGAATCGCATCCAGACACCAGAATATTGGTGCGGCGACGATGGTTAGCCAGCCATAGTCGACTACCAATGGCAGTCCCTGCGCGTCGACTCCGCCTTCTGCTGCCGGCTTGGCGAGCTGGTCCAGAATTGACTGGATTTGCGGGCCAGCATAAAGCGGCATCGACAGTGTTGTTTTTGCTCCGGGAGCGACTGCGCTTACCGGCACGATAACGCCGGCATTGTAGGCCACTGGCGTACTGCCTTCGACCTTGCGCATATAGTATTCACGCGGTGTTTTTGCTGCAGGAAGCCAGGCCGCAACAAAATAGTGCTGCACCATGGCCAGCCAGCCGTTGTCAGCTTTGGTTGCGAACTTCGCTTTGCCCTTCTCCAGATCGGCAAAGTCGACCTTCTGGTATTTCTCCTGTTCGGTGTAAACCGACGGGCCGGTGAAAGTAGCAACCATCATGCTTTCACCGGCAGGTGCCAAAGCATCCCGCTGCAACTGGAAGTACGCGTACGGAGCAAGCTCCTTCTGGCTGCCGTTGTGTATCTCATAAGCAACGTCAATCAGATAGCTGCCGCGCGTGAATGTAAAAATCTTTGCGACTTTCACGCCATCGGCGTTTGTAGCTTCAAGCCGCAGCTGTAGCGTCTTGGCATCGGCGGCAAGTTCACGATTTCCCGGAACAACCGAAAATAGTGTTTTGTGATTCGGCAGGGTGTCACCAATCAGGCCGCTTTGCGCACGATATTGATGTTTCGCTTCAAACAACGCGAGTTTCTTGTCCTTTTCTTCAATTGCATTGTAGCGATTGAGATCTAGATGGACGATGTCACCACCCAGCGTCGACACATCAGCCGACAAAAGATCGGTCTTGATGTTGACGGTTTCTGCCTTTGCCGGTGCAGTGGCAGTGGCAGTGGCAGCGACCGGCACGCCACCGTTAGCCGCCTGCAAATTGACCGAGGGTCGAGGCGTAGTTCCGTCGGCTTGCGCAGCGGTCGTCAGCGGGGGGGGTAACTTCGGATTGTTATATTGCTGCCAGGCGTCCCAGAGCATGACCAGGGAAAACGAAAATACAAGCAACAGGATAAGGCGTCGGTTGTCCATGAACGGCCTATGCAATTAAATTTCAGGGTACGGGGTCAAAACCACCGGGATTCCAAGGGTGGCAACGGGAAATGCGTTTAAGGCCGAGACGCGTGCCTTTCAGAGCACCGTGTTTTTCCAGGGCCTCGGCAGTGTATTCCGAACAACTGGGAAAAAATCGGCAGCGGCGCCCAAGCAGCGGGCTGATCGTGTATTGATAGATGCGGATCAATGCTAGCAACAACAGTTTCATCGGCTCATCGTTCAGGTG
Source organism: Rhodocyclaceae bacterium (assembly GCA_044359525.1). Classification (GTDB taxonomy): domain Bacteria; phylum Pseudomonadota; class Gammaproteobacteria; order Burkholderiales; family Rhodocyclaceae; genus CAJBIL01. Next base: position 20,887 of record JBIKLY010000006.1, read on the forward strand.
AAATCGTTTTACCCAGCAAACCCTTGATTTCTTCAGCCAGAGCTCGCCGGTCGAGCAGTTTAGGCTTGTTCGCCAGGCGCAGAATAAAGTCACGCGATGGCAGACGGCCGCGCAGCAAGCGAAAATTCTCTCTGGCCAGTCTTTTGACCAGATTCCGGTCAACTGAACGACGCAACAATCGCTTCGCGACAACCACACCCAGACGAGCGCCTGCCACTTCCTCAGCCGTCCGAAGGCGGTAATGTAACAGGAAATGGAGACTCTTCAGCGCCCTCCTGAAACCAAAAACGGATGAAAATTCATCCGTTTTTGTCAGGCGATAACACTTGGGAAACGCTGCGGCCGAAACCTCACATTCACCCACAGGCAAATGGTCGTTCAAACAGCCAAACGATGCCGGCCTTTTGCGCGACGAGCGCGAATCACGGCACGGCCACCACGGGTTGCCATACGAACGAGGAAGCCGTGAGTACGCTTGCGGCGGATAACCGATGGCTGATAAGTGCGTTTCATGATTAAACCTTTGAAGTCAGTGCGAAGTAAACGCGCAATTAGACAGTGACAGCCTGTTACTTGTCAAGTCCAAAGTTTTTTCTAACCTGTGGATAACTTTCTTTCAACGGGTTAAAATCGACCTCTTGTGCTGTCCGCCGACTACCAAGAACAATACAGGCGACCGCATCTTTCGCCGTACGTTTCCCCAAGTAGGATCCTTTGCTGTAGACCACAGCAAGTCATGTCGTCAAAAATACAATTCAGGATTTTACAATCGTCATTGATGAGTAGTTTCTGGACTTCCTGTCTGAGCCAGTTCGAACAAGAACTGCCGCCTCAGCAATTCAACACCTGGATCCGTCCTCTTCGTCTTGAAGGTGAGGAAGACGCGGCTAACGGGTTACGTCTGATGGCGCCGAATGGTTTTATCCTGAAGTGGGTGAAGGAACGTTACCTGAGTCGTATTGAGGAATTAAGCAACGCTTATTTTTCCATACCTGTCAGCATTGTCTTAGGCTTGGGCGAACGCAAGGTGATTCCTGGAAACAATGCTGTGGCGGTTCCTACGTCCGCTCCCGCGTTGAATTCTACTTCCATTAAAGCAAGCGAACGTAGCGCTTCTACTGAAGCTGTTAGTTCAACGTCTTCGATCACAAGACCTCGCTCAAATTACGAAAAAACCCGACTGATTCCCGGGTTCACCTTCGATAACCTGATTGTTGGTAAAGCCAACGATCTTGCGCGTGCAGCATCAACCCAGGTTGCAATAAATCCCGGTGGCTCTGCTTACAACCCATTGTTCATTTATGGTGGTGCGGGACTTGGAAAAACTCACCTGATTCATGCGATAGGCAACCATATACTGGATCAGAATCCGGACAAGGTGGTTCGCTACGTACACGCTGAGGATTACTATTCGGATGTCGTGCGCGCCTATCAGCAGAAAAACTTTGATGTCTTCAAACGTTACTATCGTTCGCTCGACGTGTTATTGCTTGATGATGTACAGTTTTTTAATGGCAAGAACCGAACGCAAGAAGAGTTTTTCTATGTTTTCAACGCGTTGATCGAAGCAAAAAAACAGATTGTCATCAGCTGCGATACCTATCCAAAGGATATTTCCGGCCTTGAAGATCGCTTGATCACCCGTTTTGACTGGGGTCTGACGGTTCAGATCGAACCCCCGGAAATCGAAATGCGAGTCGCCATCCTGAAGAAGAAAGCTGAAGCAGAAGGTGTTGCACTGGACGATGAAGTAGCTTTCTATATCGCCAAACACTTGCGCTCGAACGTTCGCGAGTTGGAAGGCGCGTTAAAGAAAGTCCTCGCATATTCATCTTTTCACGGTCGTCAAATAGCGCTGGATCTAGCCAAGGAAGCGCTTAAAGATCTCATTGGTGCGGTCAATAGACAAATAACCGTTGAAAACATCCAGAAAACAGTAGCCGACTATTTCAAAATAAAAGTGGCAGATCTTTTTTCAAAAAAAAGAACGCGTGTGATTGCTCGTCCGCGCCAGGCAGCTATGTGGTTAGCCAAAAACCTGACTTCACAAAGCTACCCATCCATTGGTGATGCGTTTGGCGGTCGTGATCACACGACTGTACTGCACGCCGTTCGTACGATTGATACCCTCCGTGCAAAAGACAATGAACTTAATCACGATCTGCATGTGCTTTTACAGGTATTGAAAGGTTAGAAGGCGTATGTATAACTACCCTTGAATGCTGTTGATAGTTAGTGGATAAAGTTTCAATAAACGGCCTGTGGATAAGTTATCCAATTTTAACCACAGGTAAATACAGACTTTTTTCAGCCTTTATATACTGCATTAACTAGCTGAAAAATAATATAAAAATACAGATATCCACAGAGTTGTCTTTGAGTTTATCTTTATAGGATTTATATATATGATTCTTATTAAAACCCAACGTGACAGACTTCTGGCGCCTTTGCAGTCGGTTTCCGGTATCGTCGAGAAGCGACATACGCTGCCGATACTGTCAAACGTCTTGCTTGAAAAGAAAGGTGACAGACTCACTTTTCTGGCAACGGATATCGAAATCCAGATAACAACTTCAACGACTGATGCCATCGGTGATGGCGACGGTGCGATTACCGTCGGTGCACGAAAGCTTCAGGACATCCTGCGATCCTTGCCGGAAAGTGCCGAAGTCAGTTTGATCCTTGAAGAAAAGCGTCTTCAAGTGCGTGCCGGGAAAAGTCGATTCAGCCTGCAAACCCTGCCAGCAGAAGATTTCCCCCGTATGGCCTTGTCTGATGGTGATCTGAAAAAGTTTACGGTTACACAAAAACAGTTTCGCCAGTTACTGGCACAAACCCAGTTTTCGATGGCCGCACAGGATGTTCGTTATTATTTGAATGGCTTATTGCTGTTGGTTGATGGTAGCGAATTACGTACGGTGGCCACGGATGGTCATCGTCTGGCTTATGCCAGCATGCCGCTTGAAAATGCGCCCGAAGCCTTGCGTGCCGAAGGCGCCGCCCGCCAGGAACTGATCCTGCCACGCAAGACCGTACTTGAACTGAATCGTTTGCTGACTGACAGTGACGAGCCTTTGTCGATTGAAATGACAGCGAATCAGATACGCTTTCAGTTCGGTCACATCAACCTGGTTTCAAAGTTGATCGACGGCAAGTTCCCTGATTATGAACGCGTCATCCCGGCAACCCTGAAGAATATCGTTCCGTTGAACCGCGCGGCCTTGCTGCAATCGATGGTCAGAGCAGCAATTCTGACCAATGAAAAATTCCGTGGCGTGCGTTTGATCCTGTCGCCCGGCAGCCTGAAAATAATTGCTGCCAACGCCGAGCAGGAAGAAGCAATCGAGGAAATCGAAGTCGATTACAACGGCGATGCACTCGATGTCGGCTTCAACGTCGGCTACCTGCTTGATGTTCTCAACAACACCTCGGTGGAGAGCGTTGAATGGGGTTTCAACGACGCGAATTCGAGCGCCTTGTTAACCATCCCGGGTAACGATCGTTTCAAGTACGTTGTCATGCCAATGCGTATCTAGAACAAAATCGATTCAGCAACAGCGTTATAAACGTTTCACGTGAAACAGGAATTGGATAAAGCATGAGTGATCAAAACGAACAGCCAGCCTACGACGAATCGAGCATTCAACAGCTTGAGGGCCTGGAAGCAGTTCGTAAGCGTCCTGGGATGTACATCGGCGATACCTCGGACGGTACCGGTCTGCACCACATGGTTTTCGAAGTGGTTGATAACGCGATCGATGAGGCGCTGGCCGGCCATTGCGACGACATCGTGATCACCATTCATGCCGACAATTCGATTTCAGTCACCGACAACGGCCGCGGCATCCCGACCGGCGTCAAATTCGACGACAAGCACGAACCGAAGCGCTCGGCAGCCGAGATCGTCATGTGCGTGCTGCACGCCGGTGGCAAGTTCAACCAGAACTCGTACAAAGTTTCCGGCGGTCTGCACGGCGTCGGCGTCTCCTGCGTCAACGCGCTGTCGAAATGGCTGCGTCTGACTATCCGCCGCGACGGCAAGAAATACCTGCTCGAATTCAATCGCGGCGCCGCCGTCAATCGCCTGATCGAAATCCAAAAAGGCGTCGAAGTCTCGCCGCTGCGCGTCGTCGGTGACACCGAAAAGCGCGGCACCGAAGTGCACTTCATGGCCGACGAGGAAATCTTCGGCGTTGGCCAGGTCGAGTTCCACTACGAGATCATCGCCAAGCGCCTGCGCGAACTGTCATTCCTCAACAACGGCGTGAAAATTCGCCTGCTCGACCAGCGCAGCGGCAAGGAAGAAGACTTCGCCTTCCTCGGCGGCGTCAAGGGTTTCGTCGAATACATCAACCGCTCGAAAGCCGTGTTGCATCCGAACATCTTCTGCTCGTCCGGCGAATCGGTCATCCCGAACGGCGTGATCAGCGTCGAAGTGGCCATGCAGTGGAACGACACCTACGCCGAGCAGGTGCTGTGCTTCACCAACAACATCCCGCAGTCGGATGGCGGCACGCACATGACCGGACTGCGCGCGGCGATGACGCGCGTGCTCAACAAGTACATCGACGAGCACGAGATCGCCAAGAAGGCCAAGGTCGACATCACCAGTGACGACATGCGCGAAGGTCTCGCCTGCGTGCTCTCGGTCAAGATGCCTGACCCGAAATTCGCCTCGCAGACCAAGATGAAACTGGTTTCGTCGGAAGCACGTCCGGCCGTCGAGGAAGTCGTCGCCGCTCGCCTGACCGAGTTCCTGCAGGAACGCCCGCTCGACGCCAAGGTCATCACCGGCAAGATCGTCGAAGCCGCCCGCGCCCGTGACGCCGCGCGCAAGGCGCGCGAAATGACGCGCCGCAAGGGCCTGCTTGACGGCGTCGGCCTGCCCGGCAAGCTCGCCGACTGCCAGGAGAAGGACCCGGCGCTGTGCGAACTCTACCTGGTCGAGGGCGATTCCGCCGGCGGCTCCGCCAAGCAGGGCCGCGACCGCAAGTTCCAGGCGATCCTGCCGCTCAAGGGCAAGATCCTCAACGTCGAGAAGGCGCGTTTCGACAAGCTGATCTCCTCGCAGGAAATCGTCACGCTGATCACCGCGCTCGGCACCGGCATCGGCAAGGACGAATACAAGCCCGAGAAGCTGCGCTATCACCGCCTGATCATCATGACCGACGCCGACGTCGACGGCGCGCACATCCGCACCCTGCTCCTCACCTTCTTCTACCGGCAGATGCCCGAGCTCGTCGAGGGCGGCCACATCTACATCGCCCAGCCGCCGCTCTACAAGGTCAAGCACGGCAAGACCGAGCGCTACATCAAGGACGATCAGGCGCTCAACCAGTTCCTGCTTGGCCTCGCCCTCGAAGACTCGATCCTCACGCCGAGGACCGGCGCACCGGAAATTTCCGGTACGGCGCTCGAAGAACTGGCGCGCGAATACCTGCTCGCCGAAGCGGTGATCAATCGTCTCTCGCACATGATCAACCCGCAGGTGCTGCACGCGCTGATCGACGCCAACCTGAAGATCGACGTCACGGACGAGCCAGCCGCGCAGGCCAGCGCCGACGCGCTGATGAAGATCATCGGCAGCAAGCTCGGCGTACACATCCTGGCACGCTACGACGAAGCGCACGAACGCTGGCAGCTGCGTCTGGAAAAGATGCACCACGGCAACCTCAAGGTCGGCGTCATCGACGAGGACCTGCTGGTCAGCGGCGACTACGCGCAGCTGCGCAAGACCGCCGAAACCCTGGCCGGCCTTTTCGGCCCCGGCGGTTTCGTCGCCCGTGGCGAGAAGAAGCAGCCCGTTACCAGCTTCGCCGAAACCATGCGCTGGCTGCTCGCCGAAGTCGAACGCGGCGTCAGCAAGCAGCGCTACAAAGGGCTGGGCGAAATGAACCCCGAGCAACTGTGGGAAACGACGATGGACCCCAAAGTCCGCCGCCTGCTCAAGGTGCAGATCGAAGACGCAATCGGCGCCGACGAGATCTTCACGACGCTGATGGGCGAGCTGGTCGAACCACGCCGGAACTTCATTGAGACGAATGCGCTGGCGGCGCGGAATATTGACGTTTGACGTGTTGCGAATATCCGAGAGAGTAAAAACCGTGCCGAGGTAGTGAAAAGTTGCTCACGCCGGGAGTGAAGTGATCCAAAGAAAGAGGCTAACCATGCCTCTTTCTGCTTATAGGAATATCTCCCGTAAACTGATGAGTTTTGGTGAGTTTCTCCGGATCAATCTTGCATGTGCCGTTTAGCCGCGATGACAAAGGATGACTGAGCATGAGCGACATAAAGCTTTTCCGCTACACCAATAACGGCACTACAGAACTGGCTGGAAAAGCTGTTGCCATTGAAAAAACATTACAGAAACTGATCGAATCGCAAATGGAAACATTTCTTGGTGTGCGTTTCCTTGCCACCGAGTACAGTACTGGCGCCAAGCATCGTGGGCGCATCGATTCCTTGGGACTCGACGAAAATGGTTGTCCGGTAATCTTAGAATACAAGCGGCACACTAACGAGAATGTGATCAACCAAGGCTTGTTTTACCTTGACTGGCTGCTGGATCACAAAGCGGATTTTCGCTTGCTGGTTATGGACAAACTTGGCAAGGTTGATGCAGATAAGATCGAGTGGGGCGGCACTCGTCTCCTTTGCATTGCGGCCGACTTCACCCGCTACGACGAGCATGCGGTTGCACTTATCAACCGCAATATCGAACTGATACGCTACAAGCTATTTGGTGACGACTTACTTCTGTTCGAACTGGTAAATGGCGGCAGCGCCGCGACGACGCAATCAACTGTAGAAACCGACGAAGTGGCGATGGAGGCTAAGCCGGGCAAGACTCCTTCTGCGTCCACCTTGGCAATGAAAACGCACGCTGACCAGATCGCTACAGCGACCCCCGAGTTGCTGGTGCTTTTCGAGCAGGCGCGCAGCTTCATACTTGCGCAGGGAGACGACATCATTGAAAAGCCGCTCAAACTCTATGTTGCCTTCCGACGCCTGAAAAATTTCATTTGCCTGTCTCTGATCTCGAAGCAGGATCCGCATGTCTTTTTGACGCTAAAAATTGATCCAGAAACGGTCGTATTGGAGCAGGGTTTCTCACGTGATGTCAGCAAAATCGGTCACTGGGGTACCGGTGATCTAGAGGTAGTTCTGCGATCGCCTGCCGATCTCGAAAAAGCAAAAGTTCTGATTGAGCGCGCCTATCAAGAGAACTGATCCGGCAGGAGAATTTTGTGCAGTGGCTCGTACTGACAATTCTTGCCCATAGCGCACCAAGCAGGAAACGACATGAGACTGAATTTGAAGGTCAGCTTTGCCGAAAAGGACGAGGCCAAGAAACTGGGCGCCAGGTGGGATGCCGCTCAGAAGATTTGGTACGTCGAGGGCATGGCGGATATGGCACCATTCGCGAAATGGTCGCCCACCCCGCAGCCGAGCCCGGCTGCCGGTGAGCCGCTGGCAAAGAGCGTTCCAGCCAGGTACGAGGTCGTCAGTGGATTGAGGCGCGTGCCGCATCTTCGGCAGGACAGCACAACATCAGTTTGTCCACGTTGCTGACAATGCCAATTCCTGTGCCATCACTGGCTGAGCAGTCCTGTTCGCTTCAGTCGCTTGAATGCGCTCTTCAAGCCACTACCGATAAAGAGCAATCGCTGGAAGTGTCCCTCAAACAATCCGACGCCCAACGCAAAAATATCCTCAAAGCCGCTTTCTCCGGCCAGCTGGTGCCGCAGGTCCCCGACGACGAACCGGCCAGTAGTGCCCTGCTTGAGCGCATTCGTGCCGAGCGGGCAGCGCGGGGTGCGGGTGGCAAAACCTCGGCAAGGAAGATCCGTCATGCGTGAGCTTGGTGCACAGGATGCCCAGTCCTTTCTCGATTCGATCCTGCCCCAAGGCGAAAGCCAGCGTATCGAAGCCAAGCGGGTGTCGGGAAAGATGGTGAACAAGGCGCTGGAAACGGTGTGTGCTTTTGCCAATACGCGAGGTGGCGTGCTGGTGCTGGGGGTGGAAGATTTCGCCAAAGCCAAAGGGGTGGATCGCCTGATTGGCGTCGGTGAGAACCCCGAGGCAGTGGACGAACTGCTGCGCAAGCTGAATACGCACCTGCTGCCAACCGTCGCGGACGTGGAAGCGATACGCGTGCCTTGTCGCCTGCGTGATGGAAGTTCCGGTTTCGTGGTGGCGCTCAAGGTGCCGGCAAGCGACAAGGTGCATTCGATTCTGGATGACGGTACGTGGACGCGGGGCGAGGCCAGCAACCGCGAGATGACGGCGAGCGAAATCACCGAGTTGTCTTACCGGCGCGGCGTGCGCAGTGCGGAGTCGGAAGCCGTTGACGTGGATTTCGATCTGCTCGACAGCGAAGCGTGGCGCCTGTTCGTGCACGGGCGCGGGCTGCAAAGCGGTGGGCTGGCCGATCAGCTTTATCGTATTGGCCTGGCGAAAAAGGTCGGCAACGAGCTGCGGCCAGTACGCGCGGCGGTACTGTTGTTCGCCGACGAGCCCGGGGCATTGCTGGCCGGAACGGGGACACGCGCCGATGTCCGCATTTTTCACTATCGCGGCAACGCCATCGAAACGGGCGAGATTCCCAACCTGAAGAAGCCGCCCAAGACGATTGCCGGCCCGCTTTACCTGCAAATTGCGCGTACCCATGCCTATCTGCTTGAGGAGCTGGCCGAGGGGCTGACTCTGGCCGCCTCGGGTTTTCGCACCGTGCACAGATATCCGGAGCGGGTGATCAAGGAAGCGATCACCAATGCCGTGATCCATCGCGATTACCGGCTGAATCGGGATATCCAGATTCGTATTTTTGATACCCGTATCGAGTTTCTGAGCCCCGGCCTGTTCCCGGGCCGCATCAGCGCGGCGAATATCTCGCGTGCCGGTTCGTTTGCCCGGAATCCACTGATTGCCCGTAACTTGCGCGAGTTTCCCGAGCCGCCGAACGTGGATGCGGGTGAAGGCGTGCGGATGATGTTCAGTGTGATGAAAGCAAACAACCTCTATCCGCCCTTCTATCGCGAATTGCAGGAACTGGCGCAGGAGGCGGTTGCGGTGTTGTTGCTCAACGAGGAGCGCCCACCCATTTGGGAGCAGGTCAGCGACTGGATAGACCGCCAAGGCCCCATCGCCAATGCCGATCTGTGCCAGATCGCCGCGGTCGATACCTTGAAGGCTTCAAGAATGCTCAAACGCTGGGTGGAGCAAGGCGTTCTCGTGGCGGACAGCACGCGGGGCAAGCGCAATATGGTGTATCGCAAGCCGGTCGAAAACGGGCTGAACGAGCCGGGTTTGTTTTCCGCAGCGCTGGATAATAACGGCCATAATGCGTGAAAAACAAACAAAAATAACAAGATAGTCTTATGGTTATTATCTTGCCCCTGCCCTGCCCTGCCCTGCCCTGCCCTGCCCTGCCCTGTGCCGCAGGCCTCGGCTGAGATTTGGCCTTGCCGTCAGGACACCACCGGCGAAAAGACGAAATATCCGCTAGCCCACGAATGATTTTTTGACGGACGCCGGGTTTATTATCCGACCAGCTGGATAATAAACTACGATTCTGTTGAATCATGATTAAAAACATTGTCTTACTGCCGCTGTTATTATCCTCGACACCTTTTCTGGCGTGATCTGGTAGCAGCTTGGCCGACCGGATTAAAACAGGAACCGAATGAACGCTTCTTCTCTCGTCCAGAAAGTCTGGAATTTCTGCCATACGCTGCACGATGACGGCGTGGGTTACGGCGACTATCAGGAACAGCTGACCTATCCGCTGTTCCTGAAGATGGCGCACGAGTACGCGCAGGAGCCGTATAGGCCGACACCTGCCCACCGGCATCTTTTATGCGCAGGGCGTGAAGGCCAACGTGGTGTTTTTCGACGCCAAGCCGAAGGATGGCAGTCTGGACAACCTTGATGATCTGCCATCACCCGATATTCTGCAGCAGGAAATTATTGACCATCTTGAGGCTGCTTTGGCGGCTTTCCGAGACGTAGCCGCCGCGCTGCCGAGCTTTAATGCCAAGGAATAACAACTCGTACAACTCGTCGTGCGGCGGTACGCGTCATTCCGCAGCATGGCGTTCACGGTAAAGTTCGCACCTTTCGCCCCTGGGGCAAGGCTCCATCGATAGCAACTCAGCGCACCAAGCAGGAAACGACATGAGACTGAATTTGAAGGTCAGCTTTGCCGAAAAGGACGAGGCCAAGAAACTGGGCGCCAGATGGGATGCCGCTCAGAAGATTTGGTACGTCGAAGGCAAGGCGGATATAGCGCCATTCGCGAAATGGTCGCCCTCCGCTCAGGCGAGCCCGGCTGCCGGTGAGCCAGCGGCGAAGAGCGCTCCAGCCGGGAAACAGCAGGCGCCCGGCAAGCTGGTCGTTGGTGAAAACTACGTCGAGCAGGCACGCGTTTGTGAGTGCCTGCCATGGGATGTGTGCGACAAATGCCGGTCCATGGCGCTCGCCAGTTAGCCTGCTTTCGATGTCAGGTGGGCGCTATTTGAGGCACATCTGAAGCAGCGAACAATTTTCCTTGGTGCCGTATCCCTTTAGCGATGCGAACCCTCGTAAAGATCATTGAGAGAGGGCTGAAAACATGAGCGACGAACCCTTGCCCCAATCCGAATTCATCCTCTACCAGACCGAGGACGGCCGGACGCGTATTCAATGCCGCTTTGACGATGAAACGCTCTGGCTGACGCAGGCGCAGATTGCCGATTTGTTCCAGACCACGCCGCAGAACGTGACGCTACACCTGAAAGCCATCTTTGCCGAGGGTGAACTGGGCGAGGCGGCAACTTGTAAGGATTGCTTACAAGTTCGCCCCGAAGGCGGGCGGGAGGTCGCGAGGAAACTGCGCCACTACCGGCTGGAGGCGATTCTCGCCGTCGGTTTCCGCGTTCGTAGCCAGCGCGGCACGCAGTTCCGCCAATGGGCGACGGCGCGCTTGAGCGAGTACCTGGTGAAGGGCTTCACCATGGACGACGAGCGGCTGAAGAATCCGCCGGGCAAGGGGCAGCAGGATTACTTCGACGAGCTGCTGGAGCGCATCCGCGACATCCGTTCATCGGAGCGGCGCTTTTATCAGAAGGTGCTCGATATTTATGCGACGAGCGTGGACTACACGCCGAACGCGGAGGATTCGCAACGCTTCTTCGCCGCCGTGCAGAACAAGATGCACTGGGCGACGCACGGCCACACCGCCGCCGAGATCATTCACGAACGGGTGGATGCGACCCAGCCGTTCATGGCCCTGCTGAGCACGCGACCCGGTGGCATCGTGCGCAAGGATGACGTATCCGTCGCCAAGAATTACCTGACGGAAGACGAACTCCAGGTGCTCAACCGCATCGTGAACCTCTACATCGAATACGCGGCGCTGCAGGCGCTGGAGCGCAAGCCGATGACGATGCGCGACTGGATCACGAAGCTCGATGATTTTCTGAAGATCTCGGGGCGCCAGTTGCTCGACCACGCGGGCAGGATTTCCGCCGATGATGCCCGCGCCAAGGCTGAGTCGGAATATGCTCGATATCGAGCCCTGCTGGATGCGCAGCCGCAGCGTGTGGATACGGATTTTGAGAAAGCGGCGAAGGAATTGAAGCAGCTGCCTCGTCCTAGAAAACCCAAGGCACCGAAACCATGAGCCTCAACGAATCCATCGTTTGAGGCGCATCCAAGGCAGCGAAAAATTTCCCCGGTCACTGCCCTATCCCCTTCCCCGCCGCTTGGCTCGCGACGCTGCGCGACGGCTCTGATTTTTTGGACATCATGCCTCTTTCCCGAATCATCCCCGCCGAATATTCGGCCCAGTTGGCCGACAAGGCTGCGCAGTTCAAGCTTGTTTTTGCGCCTTTCGCCCTCCCTGAACCGGCCGTGTTTGCTTCGTCGCCGCTATCTTTCCGGCTGCGCGCCGAGTTCAGGATGTTTCATCGCGGCGAGCGGGTTGATTACGCGATGTTCGCCGCCGACGATCCGAAACGGCCGGTGCCGATCGACGATTTTCCGGTCGCCGATCAAACCATTCGCGCCGCGATGCCGCGCCTGCGCGCGTTGTTGCAGGCGGATGAGCGGTTGCGGCGCGATCTGTTTCAGACGGATTTTCTGGCGACCTTGAGTGGTGAGCTGCTGATCACGCTGATCTACCACCGGCGGCTCGATGAACAGTGGGAAGCGGCCGCCCGGGCGCTCGCCGGCGAACTGCAGGTGCAGCTGATCGGGCGCAGTCGCGGCCAGAAGATCGTCCTCGACCGCGACTGGGTGCTGGAGGAGTTCGAGCTCGACGGCCGTCGTCTGCGCTACCAGCAAATCGAGGCCAGCTTTTCGCAGCCCAATGGTGGCGTGAACCGGCAGATGCTGGGCTGGGCCTGCCAGCAGGCGGCCGGGCTGGGCGGCGATCTGCTCGAACTTTACTGCGGCAACGGCAATTTCACGGTCGCGCTGGCGCCGCTGTTCGAGCGCGTGCTGGCCACCGAAGTCAGCAAGACCTCGGTGCATGCCGCGCAATACAACCTCGACGCCAATCAGATCGGGAATGTCGCGCTGGTGCGCATGTCGAGCGAGGAGATCAGCGGTGCGCTGGCCGGCGCGCGCGAGTATCGCCGCATGGAGGGTGTCGATCTCGGCGAGTACCGCTTTTCCACCCTCTTCGTCGATCCGCCGCGCAGCGGGCTGGACGCGCCGACGCTGGCGCTGGCTGCGGGCTTCGAGCGCATTCTGTACATCTCGTGCAACCAGCAAAGCCTGCTTGAAAACGTCGCTGCGCTGGATGCCACGCACGTGATTACCGCCGCTGCCGCCTTTGACCAGTTTCCCTATACTGACCACCTGGAATGCGGGCTGCTGCTGACGCGGCGGTGAAGGAATTGCGGCGCTGGTCCGGATTACGCGGCCACGCGACAAGCCACCGCGCCCGGGGCGCAACCCCAACCGGTGAGGTGGTCTCGATCACCGCGCGGCGCGTTGTCACTCTCGACGCCAGTCCGAAAGGACGTCCGCGTTGACAGTTTTGTTTCGTAGGCTGATCAGCCGGATTTCATGGTGGGCGACGCACGTGGAAGCGCGTTTGGCGGACTGGATAGGAACTCAGGTCATCCCTTCCAGTCCGACTGCTATGCGCATACAATGCACACAGGAGGTGTCCAATGAAATCAAGCATCACCAGCCATCAAACTCAGAAGCGGCCATTCAATCTGACGCTGAACGAAAGCAATGTCGAACAAGCTCGACATTTCACGAGCAACTTGTCTGCCACGGTGGATCGGCTGCTCGCCGAGTTTGTTGCACGAGAAAATCTGGCACGCAACGAGAAGCGGCAGCTTTACGCAAAGGTATCCGAAGCCTGGAACAAACTGGAGGAACTCCACGGGGCCTTCGGCGATGAGCACTCCCCTCTATGAGCCAATTTGACGTTCATCGGAACACAGGGCGCAATGCGGCGCAGATTCCGTTTGTGGTCATCGTTCAGTCTGCGGCATTCGATGACCGGAAGCGTCGGATTGTCATCCCCTTGTGGGCAAGTGAAAAAGCACGCGAAGAGGTCGATATTCCAACTTCAAGAATCAACCCGACCTTCTCCGTGGAGGGGATCCAGGTCATCCTGCATCCCCTGCAAATTGTATCCGTGCCGGTTAATACGCTTGGCAAGAAAGTGGCTTCTTTGGCCGAGGAAGGTGACGCAATAATCGCAGCGCTGGACGAAGTTTTTTCACGCGCATTGGGATGACGCTTCCCAAATGTCGCACTGCAAGCCGAAAGTCATCTGTGAGTTTTTCGGGATTGCAGAAAGCACCGGGCAGAACAAATCCAGCGAAATCAGCGCGAGGGGAATGAGCTTTGGAAGTTGTGGCGGTAATCGACTTTGAGACGACCGGTTTGTCACCGGCGCAGGGTGACCGTGCGACCGAGATTGCCGCCGTAATCCTGCACGACGGCAAGGTGGTGGACCGCTATCAGAGCTTGATGAATGCGGGGGTGCGCATCCCCGCGTTCATCGAAGCGCTGACCGGAATCTCCAATGCCATGATTCGTTCGGCGCCGCCGGCGGCGGATGTGATGCGCGAAGTTTCCGCGTTCATTGGCGACTACCCGCTGGTTGCCCACAACGCCTCGTTTGACTGCAAGTTCTGGGATGCCGAACTGGCCCGCATCGACCAGCGGAGACGCCAGGAGTTCGCCTGTTCCTTGTTGCTGTCGCGTCGTCTGTTGCCGCAGGCCCCGAGCCACAAGCTGGGCGCGCTGGTCGAATTCGCCAGGCTACCGGTGGCGGGGCGCGCACACCGGGCCTTGGCTGATGCCGAGATGGCCGCCAGCCTGATGGTTCATCTGGAAACGGAGTTGCGCAGCCGGTACAAGGTACGCGATGTGTCGCATGAGCTGCTGCGCAAGATTCAAAACGTCCCGAAAGCCAAGCTGGAGCAGTGTCTGGAGCGCCATCAACAAGCGCGGAAGTAATAGACCTGAAGAACGCAGCTACAAACGCTTTCAACAGCGCGCAGCCTCCCCTTGGGGGACAGAGAGCACAGAGCCACAAAGGGCACAGAGAAAAACTTTAAATTACTCGCTGGGTGCGTCGTATTAATATAATTCTTTGTATTTTCTGTGTTTTCTCCGTGCGACTGCTTTTGGGCAGTATGCTCAATGCGTGCTCCCCGACTCGATACCTCAGAAAGGCGACAAATGAATAAGCTGAAGCTGACCTATTTCGACTTCCCCGGCGGACGGGCAGAGCCTGCCCGGCTGGCCATGCATCTTGGCGGTATTCCGTTTGAGGACTATCGTTTTGCGCCGAGCGAGTTTTCTGAGGTGCGCAAGACGACCCCGCTCGGTCAGGTGCCCACCCTTCACGTTAACGATGTGCAGATCACGCAAAGTGACGCGATCACGCGCTATGTCGGGAAACTGGCCGGGCTGTATCCGGAAGATGATTTGCAGGCCCTGTTCTGTGACGAAGCGATGGGCGCGTTGGAGGACTTCAATATCAAGATCGGGGCAACTTTCGGGCTGACCGGCGACGAGCTGAAGAATGCGCGAGAAGCCCTGGTCACCGGCGCCTTGCCCAAGTATTTGCGCTGGCTCCAGCATCAACTTGAAAGCCACGGCGGCGCGTTTCTTGCGGACAATCGCCTGACGATCGCCGACCTCAAAGCCTTCGTTATCCTGCGCTGGCTGAGTTCCGGGAATCTGGATCACATTCCTGGCGATTTGCTTGAAACGGTGGCGCCGAGTCTGCGCGATTATATGAAGCGGATCGCTGAACTTCCTGCCATCGCGCAATACTATGCAGGTCGCGGGTAACCGGGAAGTGCAAGATAAGCAAGATATGCGGGTCAGCTTCGGATTGAAATCCTGCGATGTCTGCATGGCTGCAGCCCTTATAAATAGGCGATCTACAAGGGGTGCGCTTGTAGAATGGCGTATCTATTGGCTTGCAGGCTTCCTGCTTGTTTCGTCTCGCTACAGACTCAACCCAGCCGTCTGATCCTGGCGCTGGCCGTCTCGATGTGCTGTTCAAGCGCTGCGCTGCACGCGCCGAATCGCTGGCTGAAGCCTGTTGCCGCAATGACCCGGGCGAGGAAGGCGCGTGCCAGTTCGTCCGCCTCTGACCAGGTTTCGTTGGCCACACTGGCGTGAATGGTCGCCTCCGCGATGGTGTCCGGCAGCCCGCCACCACTGCGCGGCGCGAAGGCCATCGGTGTCATGTCGTAGGCCGGTGCAATGTCGTAAGGACGACCGTGCGCCGAGATGAATGACAGGTTGCCGCCGTGCATATCCGTGTTACCGATCAGCGTGCCAAAAGCCCACAGCAAATCTGCGGCGTCCGCCGCTGCTGGACGGATTTGGCCGTCAGCCGCAAGGCGGCGGGCAATGACTGGCCAGCCACCGGTTCCGCCGCCGACGAGCTTGGCATCGAGCGCGGCATCCAGCGCGGCCAAGGAAATCAGCGCACGCCGGCCCAGGTTGCCGGCACGATCAAAGCGCTCGACTTCAAGGAAACGCTGGCCGCCGTGGTCGAAGACCTGTGTCCTGGCGGCGGGGATGCCGGCTTCGCGCAGCGTCCCCAGCGCGAGATGTTCGGCCAGCAACAGATCGCGCCAGCGTTCGCTGACGGGGCTTTCCTCAAGCTCGCTGAACTTGACGATGACGTGTCGAGTGCCATTAGGCGTCATGGCAAAGGCCGTGAACTTTGGCTGCTCGCCGCCGGCTGACGATCCCGCTATCTCACCACGGGCGGCGCCGAGCGCCAAGCTGGCATATTCCTCGGCCTTCTGTTCCGCCGCGATTGGATCAGGGAGGGGCGCGGTGAGAAAACGATCCCGCGTCAGATCGCCGAGCAGCAGATTGCCGACCACATCATGGCCATGCACGATCAGCGCCCGCAAGGCGTCGGTCTCTGTCCAGTCGGTGAGGCGCGCCGGTAGGGCCAGTTCAGCACCGTGGCGAGCCGCGTACGCCCGGCCGAGATAGCCCTGCGGGCGCATGTCCAGCAACCACCATGGCAAGCCGTCGCTGTGCAGGGCGTACGGCGTGGCTCCGTTCTCCTGGCGCATGACGAAGCCTTGTGGACGCACGGGAATCAGCGTTCCTGTTTGCCGGATCCGGCCTTCTGCATCGACCCGGTAAACCGGGATGTCCGGCAATCCGCGCGTGCCATCGCGTAGTGTGTATTGAATAGATCGCGCTGCGCCGATCCGGACGACTTCTTCGCCAAGTTCGCTCAGCGCGCGCGAGACCGTTGGCTGACTTATGCCAATACTTTCAATAAGTTGGCGCGCGGACAGCGGCCCGCCGGATAGGCGAAAGCGGATCAGGTCAAGGTACGATGACATACCGGTGAATTAGTATCGGAATTGATGATTGAATAGATACTATAGGTTGATTTGACGTTCTTGCGGAAAATATCGCCACTTGAGGTCGCTTGATTTGAGTCAGAGGCGGCAGCGATCCTTGACTTCGGCGTGACGCGGGCACGTCGTCAGATGGTCATTGACCATGCCGGCCGACTGCATGAACGCATAGCAGATCGTCGATCCGACGAACTTGAAGCCGGCTTTGACCAGGGCCTTGCTCAGCGCATCCGACTGCTTCGTTTTAGCCGGCACTTCGGCCAGCGAAGTCCATTGGTTCTGGATCGGCGCGCCATCGACGAATTGCCAGAGAAAGTCGCTGAACGACTGTCCATCGGCGGTCAACGCCAGGTAGGCCTTGGCGTTATGGATGGCGGCGGCGACCTTGGCGCGGTTGCGCACGATGCCCGCATCGGCGAGCAGTGCGGCGACTTTTTCGTCGCCGTAGCGGGCGATCAGCGCCGGATCGAAAGCATCGAAGGCGCGCCGGTAGTTTTCCCGTTTCTTGAGGATCGTCGCCCACGACAGACCGGCCTGCGCGCCTTCGAGGATCAGCAGCTCGAACAGCGCCCTATCGTCGTGTAGCGGCACGCCCCATTCGGCATCATGGTATGCGCGGTAAAGGTCGAAACCTTCGCACCAGGGGCAGCGTTGCATGGGCATCACGCGTCCTTGGCAAAGTAGGGCAAGAGCGCCCTGGCTGCGCTGATTCGCTGGCGGGCACTGGCGGACGCGTCGTTCATCACGGCCAGCAGGAAGCTTTTCGGGTCGCTGAAATTGTTGCCGACATTGAGCAGGGTGCGCGTGTGGCCGGCGCCCGGAACGGGCTGGCTGGCCGAGCATTCTGTGGGCGACGGGACGGGATTGCTCGCCGATTCGGCCGCTGTCTGGAGAACGCCCAGCGCCTTTTGTAGTTCCCCGGCCTTGATGCTTTTCAGGCCGGCCAGGATGTCCGCCTGGCGGCCCATGTTCGGCGCCATTTCCAGCCCGGGTTCGTCAACGAACATGGCGCCCATGCTTGGGTCGATGAACGCCGACCATTTGCCGGTCGCCGCGTGCAGGGCCGGCACCAGCTTGCTTACCGTCTGCTCGGCAGCCGGCAGCAATTGAAGCTTGGCGACGGTAATTTCGGCCAGATACTCGCTGCGCAGCGCGTCGAGGAAGCGCTGCGTCTGCGCCACGGGGAGCGGCTCGGCCAGCGAAAACCACAGGCAATAGCCCTGGCGCCCGGAAATGGAGATTGCCGGAGCCGGCAAATCCAGTTCGTCCTGCACCGCCCGATAGAGATTGGCCACCTGCTGCCAGTCGCCCGGCTTGGCGAAATTGACGAGCATGGCCCGCGCCATGCCGTCGGCGCTGACCAGCTGGAGCGCGATGGTCTGCTCGCCGGCCAGGCTGCTGGCGACGATTGCCGGGGTCAACACACCTTCGGCCGGGTAAGCCGGCTGGCCGCCAGTGTCCAGTTGCTCGCTGTGCCATTGCTGGTCGGGGAGGAAATAGAGCCGTTGCAGCTCGGAAATCAGTTTGTTCATGCATCACCAAAATAGGAGGTCGGGTCGCGGGACGCCGGTTGCCTGAGCTTACCGCAGACGCCTGGCTTGCATGTTCCCATCTTCTGTACGAGTTTTATTGACTTTTATTGTAAAACCAGTAAATTATCCATATGAAAATAATTGCGGATAAAAAATGATTCACTTCCCCCGCGAATTGCTTGCCAATCAGCTTGTTGAAGCGCTGCAAGGCAAAGCGGTTTTCAGCGATGCCCACAATGGCTTATTCCTCGCCGCACCGCGCCGAACGGGTAAATCCACCTTTTTGCAGGGTGATTTGAAGCCGGCGCTGGAGCGGCAGGGTATCGTTGTCGTTTATGTCGATCTCTGGGCCGACCAGCGCCGGGACCCTGGCATCCTCATTGCCGAAGGCATTGGCCGTGCCCTCGCGCCGCAACTCGGGGTAGTCGCCAGAACGGCCAAGGCGGCGGGACTGGAAAATATTTCGATTGCCGGCTGGCTCAAGATAGATACCAGCAAGATCGGCCGGGTCGACGGTGCGACACTGCCCGAAGCCCTGCGTGCGCTGCACGAAGCGGCCAAGGCGCCAGTCGCCCTGATCATCGACGAAGCGCAACACGCGCTGACCAGTGAAGCCGGCGAAACCGCCATGGCTGCGCTCAAGTCGGCCCGTGACCAGCTCAACAGCCCCGGGCGTGTCAATCTCATGCTGGTCATGTCCGGGTCCGACCGCGACAAGTTGCTGCGCCTCGTCAATACCAATGGGGCGCCTTTCTACGGCTCGCAAATTCAGCGCATGCCCGAGCTGGATGCCGAATTCATCGCGCACATCGCCCGCCTCATCGAAGCCCAGCGCGCCCACCTGGCACCGGTCGATGAGCGCGTGCTGTACGAAGCCTTCCAGCGCTTTGGCTGTCGCCCGCAATTTTTCATGGAAGCCCTGGGGCAGGCACTCAGCCCGCTGGCCGGCATCACCGGCCGCTTCGAACCCGCCGTGCTGCAAGCCGCGCAGCAACGCCAGGAGGACGACGAAGCGCAAATGGAGTCCGAATACCTCGGGCTCAAGCCGCTCGAACAGGCCGTGCTCTGGCGCTTGCTCGACCAAGGCTCGCGCTTTCGCCCCTACGACGCCGAAGCTCTCAAGTTCTACCGCGAAACCACCGGCGAAAAAGTCAGCGCACAGAAAGCGCAAAACGCCCTGGAAACGCTGCGCCAACGCACCCCGGCCATGGTCTGGAAATCCGCTCGTGGCGAATACGCCGTCGACGATGCCGCCATGCACCGCTGGTACGCGCAACGTGTTGCCGCCAGTAACTGGCCACCGCAAGACGCGCAACTGGATTTGCTCGATCAATGAGGCCTTGGCGGCGTAAGGGAAGTTCTGGCGTAGCCCCGCAACTACGCGCAGAAGCTTCGCCTGACTCAGCCGCAATTCGGCCCTTGGCATTTGCTTCCGGGCTTATCTTTTTTGGAGTTACCTGATGGAACTAGAACGCCTGCTTCGCTCGCAGGGCTTTGGCAGCCGGCCGGAATGCCGGGCGCTGATCTGCGCCGGGCGCGTTAGCGTGGCCGGCGAGCCGTGCGACGATCCGTATGCCGAATTCGAGGCGAAAGAGGGGCTGCCCTACTCGGTCGATGGCTTGCCGCTGGTCTTTCGTACGAAGGTCTATCTGGCGCTGCACAAGCCGGCCGACTACGAGTGCTCGCACAAGCCGAAGCACCATCCGAGCGTCTATTCGCTGCTGCCGCGTTTCCTGCTGACGCGCGACGTGCAGGCGGTCGGCCGGCTCGACGAGGACACCACTGGCCTGCTCCTGCTGACCGACGACGGGCAGTTCATCCACACCTACAGCTCGCCGAAGAAGAAGATCCCGAAGGTCTATGAAGTGACGGCCAAGCATCCGGTCGACGACGAGCAGATCAGCGCCCTGCTGGCCGGCGTTCAGTTGAACGACGAGCCGGCGCCGATTGCGGCGGCGGGCTGCGAACGGGTTTCGGAGCGCCTGATCCGGCTGACCGTGACGGAAGGCAAGTACCACCTGGTAAAACGCATGGTGGCGGCCGCCGGCAATCGGGTTGAGGCATTGCACCGTGTTTCGGTCGGCGGTTTTGTCTTGCCGGCCAGCTTACCGCCCGGCCAGTGGATGTGGCTGGAAGCGGACGATCTGGCGCGCCTGGCGCAGCTTGCTTAGGCCTGTCTGCTGGCTGCAGTTGCCGGCTTGCGCCAGTCGGCGCATCATCGGGCTGTCATGAAACTTTTTTGGAGAAACTCGTGCAAACTGTACTGATCATCATTCATGCGCCGGCCTACGGTAGCGAGCGCATGTTGAGTGCGCTCCGTCTGGCGACGTCCATCCTTAGCCAGGAGATCGAAACGGTCGATCTGCGTATTTTCATGATGTCCGATGCTGTGACCGTGGGCCTGCCAAATCAGCCAGAGGCCGCCGCCGGTGGCGGGTTGCAGCAGATGCTCGAACATCTGGTCGAGCACGGCGCGAAAATTCGTTTGTGCCGGACCTGTGCATTGGCGCGCGGCGTGGCCGATTTGCCGCTGATTCCCGGTGTCGCCATTGGCACGCTGGCCGAACTCGCCGAAGTGGCGCTGGTAGCCGACAAGGTCATTACTTTCTGACCGGGACCAGGACCAGGACTAGGACTTCGCAATGACGCTGACCGAACTGCGCTACATCGTGATGCTCGCCCGCGAGCGCCACTTCGGACGTGCCGCCGAAAAATGCCACGTCAGCCAGCCGACGCTGTCGGTCGCGCTGAAAAAAGTCGAACAGCGGCATGGCGTTATTCTTTTCGAGCGTTCGTCGGCGGAAGTCCGCTTGACACCAATCGGTCAGCAGGTGGCCACGCAGGCCGAGCGGGTGCTTGAAGAATTCGGCAAGCTGAAGGAAATCGCGACGCAGGGCAAGGATCCGCTGGTCGGTCCCTTGCGTCTCGGTGTGATCTATACGATCGCACCGTATCTGCTGCCGCGTTTGATTCCGGCCCTGCACGCGCGGGCGCCGCGCATGCCGATGTACCTGCAGGAGAGCTTCACGGTCAGCCTGGCCGAGCAATTGCGACGTGGCGATCTCGATGTGATTGTCGTTGCCCTGCCCTTCTCCGAGCCTGGCGTTGTCAGTCGCCCGGTGTACGACGAGCCCTTCCGCGTCGCCCTGCCGGCAGGTCATCCGTTGACAGATCAGCCGCGTATTGACCCCGATCAGATCGCCGCCGAAAGTCTTTTGCTGCTCGGCAACGGCAATTGTTTCCGCGATCAGGTGGTCGATGCCTGTCCGCATCTGTCGGCACCCGGCGGTGTCGAGGGGGCGCTGGAGGGCGGTTCGCTGGAAACGGTGCGTCACATGGTGGCGAGTGGCGCCGGGATGTCGATCGTGCCGGCGTCTGCCGCCGAAAGCTGGCCCCAGAATAGCCCGCTGCTGCAACTTCGTCCCTTCACCGACCCCGCCCCCTTCCGGCGCGTCGTGATCGCCTGGCGGGCCACTTTCCCGCGACCACAGGCCATCGACGTTTTGCGCGCGGCGATCCTCGACGCCCCACCGCTCGGTGTGACTACTGTTCTATAGTCAAAAACTATTCAATTGATCGTTGCAATCAATTGGCTAAATTTCACTCACGCGCCTAAAGTTTGATCAGTTGCAGATTCGTTCATCGACAAAGGAGAGCATCATGGCAAGCAGAATTGATATCGGAATCAGTGAAAAAGACCGCAAGAAAATCGCAGAAGGCCTGTCTTGCCTGTTGGCTGACAGTTACACGGTTTATCTGAAAACGCACAATTTTCACTGGAACGTCACCGGGCCGATGTTCCAGACGCTGCATCTGCTGTTTCAGGCGCAATACACCGAGTTGTGGAATGCGCTCGATATCATTGCCGAACGTATCCGCGCTCTCGGCTATCCGGCGCCGGGTTCGTACAAGCGTTTTGTTGAGCTCTCGTCGATTCCCGAAGAGGATGGTGTGCCCAAGGCCAAGGACATGATTCGTCAATTGGTCGAAGGGCAAGAGGCGGTGGCACGTACAGCGCGTCGGGTGTTCGAGGTGGCAGGCAAGGCAAACGACCAGCCAACTGCCGACTTGCTGACGCAACGCATGGAAGTGCACGAGAAGAATGCGTGGATGCTACGCAGCCTGCTCGAAGAATGAGTTTTTGAAACGTTTCACGTGAAACAAAGAAGGCTGCCCACGGGCAGCCTTCTTTGTTTCTGCTACGAACTTACGCCGCGGCTTTTTTCCGGGGCTTGGCCGGTGCCGCTTTCTTTGCCGGGGGTTTGACCTCTTCTTTGGCAGCTGCGGCCTTGGCTGGTTTTGCCGGCGCCTTGACTTTTGGTTCGCGTTTCTCGAATTCAAAACCGACTTTCCCGTCGCCGCCACGCACCAGGAAGGCCGAGAATTTGCGACGCGTACGCGACGAGACGAAGTCTTTAAGGAGATCGGTGCGGCCGGTGGCGAGCAGTTTCTTCATCTGCTCTTCTTCGACCGCCTGTTGCAGGATGACCTTGCCGGAACGGAAATCACAGGTTTTCTCCGGACCGACTGATTTTTCACAAACGTAGGCCATGCCGTGTTCAAAGACCCGGGCGGCGCACTTGGGACAAGCGCCCAGTGCTTCGCGGCCCGTAAAATCGACCGGCTCGGCATTGCCGTCTTCGCCGTTGGCGCCCTGTCCGAAATCGAATTCCGGCGTGTTTTCGGCGTTGAGTTTGATGATGGCGTTGAACGGGCGCCCCATCTTGTTGCGGAATCCGGTCAGCGGTCCGATCTTGCGTTCAGTGAGCAGCTCTTCGATCTCGACCGCTTCAAACTGACGGCTGGCAACGATTTTCCACAGTGAGAATTCGCAGGCCTGGCACTGGAATTTTTTGTAGGTTTCCTTGATCAGCCCGCCGCACTTCGGGCAGGGTGTGCTCAATTCGCCGAAATCACCGGGAATCGTGTCGCTATCGTAGGTCTTGGCGCGGTCGACGATATGTTGCGTCATCGCCGCGATTTCCTGCATGAAAGCATCCCGCGACATCTCGCCGCGCTCCATGCGCGCCAGCTTCCATTCCCACTCGCCGGTCAGTTCTGCCGCAGTGAGTTCGGGGATGCCGAGGCCGTTGAGCAGCGTCATCAGCGAGAAGGCTTTGGCCGTGGGTTGCAGCTCACGTCCTTCACGGTGAAGATATTGTTCGCCAAGCAGGTTCTCGATGATCTGCGCGCGCGTTGCCGGGGTGCCGAGGCCGCGGCCGGCCATCGCGGCGCGCAATTCCTCGTCGTCGACCGTTTTGCCGGCGCCTTCCATGGCGGAGAGCAGCGTCGCTTCCGAGTAGCGTGCCGGTGGCTTGGTATGGTTCGCGTTAAGCAGGACTTCGTCGGCCTTGATCCGTTCTTTTGGCAGCACCGGCACCAGATTGCCCTCGTCGCCCTCCTGCCCTTCGCGGCCATAGACAGCCAGCCAGCCCGGGTTGACCAGCACCTTGCCTTCGGTTTTGAACGGTTCGCTTTCAATGCGGGTGATGCGCGTGGTGATCATGTATTCCGCCGCCGGATAGAAAACGGCGAGGAAGCGCTTGACCACCATGTCGTACAGTTTCTGCTCGGGTTCGGAGAGCGCTTTCGGCGCCTGTAGCGTCGGGATGATGGCGAAGTGATCGGAAATCTTGGCATTATTGAAGATGCGCTTGTTCGGCAGCACCCAGTTGCGTGCCAGGATCTGGTGGGCAAACGGCGAGTAGCGGGCCAGCGCCGCTTCGTCGTGCCCCTTGCCGATGCCCTGACCGGTGAGCATGGTCAGCGTTTCCTTGACCGTCGGCAGATAGTCCTCGGGCAACGCGCGCGCATCGGTACGCGGATAGGTCAGCACCTTGTGTTTTTCGTAGAGCGCCTGCGCCAGACCGAGCGTCGATTTGGCCGAGAAGCCGAAGCGGCTGTTGGCTTCGCGCTGCAGGCTGGTGAGGTCGTAGAGCAGCGGCGAGAGTTGCGTTGAGGGTTTGGCTTCCTCGCTGACTTCGCCCGGCTTGCCCTGGCATTTCTGCTGGATCGCACTGGCGCGAGCCTCGTCCCAGAGGCGGTCGGCGCGTGCGTGTTCGTCGTCGTCCTTACCCTTATACTGCTCGTCGAACCATTTGCCGCGGTACTCGCCGGCCGCACAGGCGAAAACACCCTCGACCTCCCAATAGGCGCGCGCCTTGAACTTGCGGATTTTATCCTCGCGTTCGACCATCAGCGCCAGCGTCGGCGTTTGCACGCGGCCGACGGTGGTCAGGTGAAAGCCGCCGGTCTTCGAATTGAAGGCGGTCATCGCACGCGTGCCGTTGATGCCGACCAGCCAGTCAGATTCGGAACGGCAGACGGCGGCGTCGGCCAAGCCCTGCATTTCGGCGCCGGGACGCAGACGCGAGAAGCCGTCCTTGATCGCCTGCTGCGTCATCGATTGCAGCCACAGGCGCTCGACGGGTTTGCCGCTCTTTGCGTGCTGGGCGATGTAATTGAAGATCAGCTCACCTTCGCGGCCCGCGTCGCAGGCGTTGATCAGGCTGCTGACATCCTTGCGCTTGATCAGCTTGGTTAGGAGCTTCAGGCGCGATTCGGATTTCTCGATCGGGCGCAAGGCGAAGTGCGGCGGAATCACTGGCAGGTGCGCGAAGGACCATTTGCCGCGCTTGACCTCGTATTCTTCCGGGCAGGCCAGTTCAAGCAGGTGGCCGACTGCCGAAGAGAGAACGCAGTCGTCGCTCTCGAAGTAGTCGTCGTGCTTGGTAAAACCGCCAAGGGCGCGCGCGATGTCGGCGGCGACGGAGGGTTTCTCGGCAATGATCAGCTTTTTGCTCATGGTGTGTTTTTGAGCCCGGGAGAGTGGCAAAAGGTTGTGGCGGTGTGATGATGAAACGGCACCACGTTGCGGGGCATGATAAGAGCACTGGGCAGCGCTTGGCAAGCAGCGGCGTTCAGGGCGCCGGTGATGAATTTACAAATGACGCCTCTCGACGCCCTGATATGCGTTGCGGGTAGCTATAGCCGGATGCGGGAAATGGAGCGCTCTCAGTGCAGCAATTCAGGATTGGTATCGTAGAGCAGTTCTTCGACAATCAGGGGTTCGAGGTCTTGTTCACGGCTCCACAGCACCATCAGCACGATGATCTTGAGTTTGGATAGTGGTACCCGAGTGTCTTCGAGGGCCATGCCGCGTTCAACAATCAACTCACGCAAGGCCGGCGTGATCACTCCGGCAAGCTCAATGAAAATAATGAAATTCAGGCAATCGACACCGAGCTTCTCCTGTTCGCTTTCCGTGTAGATTCGGAGTGCCCGTCGGTCGCTGGAAAATTCAGTGACGCGCACAGATTTGAGTCCATGCAGCCAGTCGAGCGCAACCGAAATTTCATTTTGTTCAAACCCAACCGCACTCAGCTTGCGTGCAAGCGTTTCCGGTTTCGGCTGCGCAGTAAAGTCGTAGTAATTCTCAAACAGGTAAACGAGAACATCAAGCATGTGAGATCCGGTGTTCAGTTGTCAGGTAATTTGTTGGTAGCGGCCGCCAGGCAGGCTGGCCACCCGTCCATCGAGCTCAAGATGCAACAGCATCACGGAAAGCGTTTCAGCCGTCAAGCCGCTCCGCCCGGACAGTTCGTCAAGGCCGCATGGGTCAAAGCCCATGGCCGAGAGCACTTGATCGCCGGCGGTGTTCTTGCTGAGTGGCGCAGCCGGGTTCGCTTTGCTCGATTCACCCCAGCGCAGCTCTTCAAGTACGTCGCGGGCGGTTTCCACAAGTTTTGCGCCTTGCTTGATCAGTTTGTGACAGCCGCGCGACTGCGGTGAGTGAATCGAGCCGGGGATTGCAAAGACCTCTCTACCCTGTTCGGCGGCGAGCCGGGCTGTGATCAGTGAGCCGCTTTCGACAGCGGCTTCCACGACCAGCACACCACGGGAAAAACCTGAAATAAGGCGATTACGGCGCGGGAAGTTGGCGGCGCAAACCGGAGTGGCCAAAGGGAATTCGGAGACGATCACACCTCTCGTACCGATTTCCAGCGCGAGCTCGCGGTTGCGCGCCGGATAGATGCGATCGATACCGGTACCAATAAAGGCGACCGTATCGCCGTTTGCCGACAGCGCGCCGCGATGGGCCGCAGCATCAATACCAAGGGCAAGACCGCTGGTGATAACCAGTCCGGCCTCGGCAAATGCGGCAGAAAAACGCTCGGCATTTTGCAGTCCCTGTGGCGTTGCGTTACGGCTGCCAACGATGGCCAGTGCGGGCCGGTTGAGCAAATCGAGGCGTCCCCGGACGTAGATCAGTGTTGGTGGATCGGGAATTTCAAGCAGGCATTGCGGGTATTCCGGATCGGCAAGCGTGACGACGTGTTGTTCGCTGCCAAGTGACCACTCGAGTGCCGTTGAAATGCCGGTCTGGTTGTCGGTGTCAAAAAGCAGGCTGGCGGCTTTGTCACCGATAAGCCCGCGCACCGCACTGCGCCCCGCGTTGAAAATCGCTTCGGGCAGGCCGAAAGCAGCGAGCAGCTTGCGCTGCGTTTCGCCACCGATGCCCGGGATCAGCGTCAGTCGCAGCCAGGTGGCAAGCGACCCGGCATCAGTCATGCGTCAGGGTTTGCGGATGAAGTCGTTGATCTTTACCGAACCATCGGATTGCATCACCAGAGCGTAGGATATCCGCTCGAAAGTTCTGAAGACGAACACCAGGCCATAGCGCTCATTGGGAACCTTGACGTTTTCCTTGTTGCCGTTTTCGTCACGCTGAACGACGACGCGATTGCGCTGGAGGGCCAGAACATGACCGATTTCCAGACCATTCTGGCTACCCAGATTCAGCGAGACGATGGAATATTGCCCGGCTTCATTGACGCCGCCATATACCGAAATGATGCGTCCATCAACGGCTTGCTCCGGTTTGTGTGGCATGTAGCTGAGCAGTGGTGGTGTTGTCGCCGGGAGCAGGCGATCGCCTCTACCGATTTCTTCTTTTGCGGTGATGATTTCGAAGATCGCCGGATCGCCAGGCTCAATCTGCCGTGCGGTACCGAGGTAGAAGGCTTCGTAGCCCAGGGGCTCCTTGGTCTCCGGGTCCGGCAGTACGCGCCCTTTGCGATAGACCTGCCACTCTTCCTTGGACGGATCCGCATTGGCAACATACGCGGTATCGCCGTTACCAAGAAACACCCGGTCCTGCTGGGTGGCAACGATCCGTGCAGCATCGTCAAGGGCGTTGGCTTCAACAATCAGGGGTGCGGAGAGGAACGGATTGATCGCATTCGGCGGAATGCTTGGTATTGCAGTTGAAATCTGCTCCGAGTAAATCTGTGGCTGCAACTTGGCGTTCTGAACACTCAGGCGCGGGTTACCGTCTGCATCACGATCAAGAACAATTACATCGCCAGGGAAAATGCGGTGCGGATTTTTGATCTGTTCGCGATTCATGCGCCAGACTTCGGGCCAGCGCCAGGGCTCCTTGAGAAATTTTCCGGCAATGCCCCACAACGTATCACCCGGCACGACAATGTGCCGCCCCGGTGCATTATCGGCAAGCTGGAGTGGTGGCTCGGCGGCATTGCAGAGCGTTGCTGCCATGGCCAGTATGAGCGCGGATATAATGCGAATCATCGTGTTATCCTCATGCGAGCGGTCGGTTGCGTTGGCACCGAAGCATCCGGTCCGGGGCGTGTCTGGCGCCCGTTTTCTTCCAGAGTTCCTGCCAGCGTCTTGGCGTAAAATACGCTATTGTTGTCATGATACTTCAAGACATTGCATTAGATTCTGCACGTAATTACTTCTTCGATCAAGCTTTTTATGCCGCTACTACCAATACTCCGCTTTCCTGATCCGCGACTGAAAAAAATCGCTGCGCCAGTTGAAAAAATTGACGACGGCATTCGCCGTCTGGCGCGGGACATGGCCGAGACAATGTACGAGGCGCCGGGTATCGGCCTGGCGGCCACGCAGGTCGACGTGCACAAACGCGTTATCGTCATTGATGCTTCCGAAAGCAAGGACCAGTTGCTTGTCCTGATCAATCCGGAGCTTGTCGAGTGCGACGGTGCGCAGGTCTGCGAGGAAGGCTGTCTTTCGGTCCCGGGCATCTACGACAAGGTTGAGCGTGCCGGGCATGTTGTTGTCCGTTACCTCGATCTTGCCGGGCAGCCGCAGACGGTGTCAGCCGAAGGTTTGCTGGCGGTATGTCTGCAGCACGAGATGGATCATCTGCAGGGAAAGGTGTTTGTCGAGCATCTTTCGTTGCTGAAACAGACACGGATCAAGGCGAAGCTCGCCAAGCAGGCGCGGATTACTGCATGAGGCTGATTTTTGCCGGAACGCCCGAATTTGCGGCGCTGGCGCTGGCTGCCATCATTGATGCCGGGCATGAAGTTGCCTTGGTGCTGACGCAGCCTGATCGTCCAGCGGGGAGGGGGATGGCCATGCACGCTTCTCCGGTCAAGGCGCGGGCATTGGCTGCCGGTATTGAGGTTTTTCAGCCCCCGACACTCAAGGATGCGGCAGCGCAGGCGCGGATTCGCGCGGTTGAGGCCGACATCATGGTCGTTGCCGCGTACGGACTGATTTTGCCGCAAGCCGTACTGGATATGCCGCGACTGGGTTGTCTGAATATTCACGCTTCGCTGCTGCCGCGCTGGCGTGGTGCGGCGCCGATCCAGCGGGCGATTCTTGCCGGTGATAGCGAAACCGGTGTGTGCATCATGCAGATGGAAGCGGGACTGGATACCGGCCCGGTTCTGTTATCGGCCGCTTTGCCGATTCTCGATGAGGACACGTCGGCAAGCTTGCACGATAAGCTGGCATCGCTTGGTGCGCAGTTGATTGTTGATGCGCTGGCCCGCCTGCCTTTGCCTGCCTGTCCGCAGCCAGAGGCCGGGCTCACTTACGCGGCGAAGCTTGCAAAGCCGGAAGCCGTGCTCGACTGGCGTCAGCCGGCGATGGTCCTCGCCAGGCGAATCCGGGCTTTCGATCCGTTCCCGGGGGCTGTTTCCCGCCTTGGCGACGACGCGCTCAAGATCTGGCATGCCGAGGTGATGACGGAGAGTGGCGAGGCCGGTGTTGTTTTGTCGGTTGACAAGGGCGGCATTGTGGTCGCCTGTGGCACCGGTGCCTTGCGTCTGAGCGAATTGCAAAAGGCCGGTGGCAAGCGTTTGCCGGCAAAACAGTTTCTTGCCGGATCTGCCGTGCTTCCGGGCAGCCGCTTTGCGCTGCCTGACGCTTGATTGTCAGGAGCATTCTTGCCGCCGGCGCGGCCGGTTCCACGTGAAACAAGCCACTATGGTTTGCCAAACAGGTTTTGCAGTAATGCGGCGAGCCGGTATCCGGCCTCGGCAATCCGTTTCCGGGAAATGCTAAGCGCTTTTTGATGAAAATCGGCGCTTAAGGTCGGCACTTCGTCGTCACCGAGCGGATAGGCGTCGCGCCGCGCGATTTGCCAGCTTTCATCAATCCAGCTTTGTGCTCCGCCGCTTGCTGGCGGTGGTGGGTAATCCGCCATGATACGGTTGGCGGCACGCTCCAGGTAGCGGCCACGCAGCCAGGGTGGTCCGGGCAGATCGTCCCAATAGGCGTGGAGTTTCATTGACGACAGGCGCGGGTGGAAGGGGTGCGCGATGATCTGGCGGTTGCCGCCTTCGTCACTCTCCCCTTTTTCGTTGTAGCGGCTGACGGTGTGGAGTGGCTGATGCGCGTCGGCAACGAGGTGAATCAACCAGGGTAGCGCATAGGCACGTTGCTGATCGCTGGTTTTGTGGTTACCGATGGTATCGGCCAGCCGATCGAGTTGCCGGTCGAGTTCGCCATCTGTTTCGTGTCGTTTGGGAACGTTGCCGATCGGCCGGTCGATGTAATGCCAGTGGCGGTGTCGTGCCATCTCCGGAAATCCGGGCAGTGGCGCGGTGGGGGGTTCTTTGCCCGCATCGTAAAAGCGTTTGTCGCTCCTGATCTCGTCCGGCCAGGTTGAGGCTTCGAGAAAGGCGGCAAGTTCAGGTTTTACGTTTTTGGCACGGGTAAGCCAGCGTGCGTGGTCCGGGTGTAGCGTCAGCACGTGACTGATCCGGCTGCGCGTGCTTTCGTCAAGTTGCTGCCAAGCGATCAGCGCGCTGAGGCGATGTCCGGCAGCATTCCACGCCTCGGCGGGTAGTGGTGCCAATAGTGCGGTAAGTAAGGCAAATACGCCGATCGGTCGCCGGTAGCCGGGCATCAGCAGCGATCGAGCCGGATGTCGTCATGCGAGGCCGGGTCTTCAATGGGTTCAAGATGCGTAAGCACCGTGGCGTGCGGCAGCGCCGTGCGGATATCCGCTTCCAGCTTTTCGAGCAAATCGTGCCCGCGCTGTACCGACCACGCCCCGGGCACCAGCACATGTACTTCGACGAAGCTGCGCGCCCCGGCCTGTCGTGTGCGAAGCGCGTGGTAATCAATGCCTTGCGGGCGGTAGGTGTCGAGCACGTCAACGACGCCTTGATGTTGTTCTGGTGGCAGCGCGACATCCATCAGCCCGTCAGCCGAGCGTCGCAGAAGCCGCCAGCCGGTCCATACGATATTGGCGGCAACCAGCAGTGCAAGTGCCGGATCGAGCCATAGCCACCCACTCAGGCCAACCAGGCCAACGCCGACAATTACCCCGGCCGAGGTCCAGACATCGGTCATCAGGTGGTGTGCGTCAGCCTCGAGCGTAATCGAACGATGTTGCTGACCGGCTTTGAGCAGGATGCGTGCGGTAACAAAATTGATGATCGAGGCCACCACCGAAACGATCAGGCCGATGCCTAGCTGCTCAACCGCTTGGGGATGCAACAGGCGCTCAACTGCGGCAACGCCAATCGCGATCGCCGCAAGCAGAATCAGCAGCCCTTCGAAGCCGCTGGAAAAATATTCTGCCTTGCCGTGTCCATACGCGTGGCTTTCGTCCTCCGGCTGTGCGGCGACGGTTAACATGGCCAGGGCCATCATTGCGCCGGCCAGATTGACCAAAGACTCCAGTGCATCCGAGAGCAGGCCGACCGAACCGGTTAGCCACCAGGCAAGCGTTTTCAGCGCGATGGTAGCGAGTGCTGCACCGATCGACAGCCATGCGTAGGGTTTGAGCGATGCAGGAACCATGTGCGTATTATCGCTGTCCGGAGCCAATCCTGCCATCATCGTCATGCTAAACTCATCGCATCAACAACAATAGTGAAGCTTGGCCTTGTCTTCCCACCCTCTTTCTTCCTCGCCCCCGTCACGCTTTTCCCGCGTGCGCAAAGTTTCGGTGAGCGACGCTGCCGAGCCCTTGCGACAGTCAGCGCCTTTGCCTGTTGATTCGCTCGGCTGGAGTCTTTTGCTTGCCGCACGCGCCATAGCGGCGGTACGCGACGGGAAAAGTCTCACCGAAGCCTTGCTGGCGCTGCACAAAGAGCCAACTGCGGCCCGCGCGGCGGCGCAAGACGTGGCGTATGGCGTGCTGCGTCGCTACGGGTGGGGTGACTTCGTTCTTGGCCGTTTGCTGGAAAAGCCGCTGACCCATCCGGAGACGCACGCCTTGTTGCTGGCGGCTCTCTATCGCCTCGAAACCCGCCCCGAAGCGACACATACCGTGGTTGATCAGGCCGTTGTCGCCGCCGGTGAGTTGGCTGGGGGTGTCTTCAAAGGGCTGGTCAATGGCGTGCTGCGTAATTTTTTGCGGCAGCGCGAGGCCTTGCTTGCCGCGGCGGTAGCGGATGATCAGGCGTCGCAGCAGCATCCCGCATGGTGGCTGGCCAGATTGCGCCGTGCCTATCCGCAGGATTGGCAGCGTATTGTGGCGGCCGGTAACAGTCAGCCGCCAATGAGCTTGCGCGTCAACCAGCGACGGCTTTCATCTGCCGAATATCTGGTCCGTCTTGAGCTTGCCGGGCACACGGCTCGACTGCTAGGCAAGCGTGGTGTGCAGTTGCAAAAGCCACTTTCGGTTGAGGCGCTGCCCGGTTTTTTTGACGGGCTGGTTTCGGTCCAGGATGCAGGGGCCCAACGGGCCGCTGAATTGCTCGATCCGTCACCGGGTGCCTATGTGCTTGACGCGTGTGCCGCGCCGGGCGGTAAAACGGCCCACCTGCTTGAGCAGGCTGATCTCGATTTGCTGGCACTGGATGTCGATGCGGTTCGCGCGCGTCGCATCGAAGAAAATCTGCAGCGACTGGGGCTGACAGCCACAATACGCGTGGCCGATTGCAGTGCGGTCGGGCAATGGTGGGATGGTCGTTTGTTCGATGCTATTCTGGCT
The DNA here is from genome assembly GCA_044359525.1 of Rhodocyclaceae bacterium. Lineage (GTDB taxonomy): Bacteria > Pseudomonadota > Gammaproteobacteria > Burkholderiales > Rhodocyclaceae > CAJBIL01. The sequence continues at coordinate 53,505 of JBIKLY010000006.1, forward strand.
GATGTGCCCTGCTCTGCTTCCGGCGTTGTACGGCGTCATCCGGACATCAAGTGGCTGCGGCGCGAGGGCGATATCCGGCGTTTCGCACAGACACAAACCGTAATTCTTGACGCTCTGTGGCCTCTGCTCAAGCCCGGTGGAAAGCTGCTCTACGCAACCTGCTCGGTGTTTCCCGAGGAGAATGGTGCGCAAATCGACGCTTTCCTTGTTCGCCAGGCGAATGCCGAGTGCTTGCGGACGGAGCAACTATTGCCACTCGAAGAACACGATGGTTTTTACTATGCGCTGTTGCGGAAAGCTGCTTAGATCCCTGTTTTGCGGCGTCGTGATGCTGCTGGCTTCGCTGCCGGTCCTGGCGGGAGAGGTGGAAATTCGCAACCCGCAGCTGGTCATTGACGACGATACCTATCTTCTCACCGCCGATTTTGGCCTTGATTTCAACGCGCGTCTGGAAGAAGCCGTTACCAAAGGCGTCATACTTTATTTTCTTACCGAATTCGAGCTCACTCGACCGCGCTGGTATTGGCTTGACGAAAAAGTCGTCAGCCGCAGTCAAACCTTCCGTCTTTCCTACCACGCGTTGACACGTCAGTACCGCCTGTCGACCGGCGCCCTGCATCAGAGTTTTGAGACGCTTGATGAAACCTTGCGCATGCTTTCGCGCCTGCGCAACTGGAGCGTGCTTGAAAAAACTTCGGTCAAGGCAAATGAAACCTACCTGGCTGGTCTGCGTATGCGCCTCGATTTGACACAGATGCCGAAGACTTTCCAGGTAACGGCAATTGCCAACCGGGACTGGAATCTCGCTTCTGACTGGGTTCGCTGGAGCTTCGTGCCGGAAGACGGCAAAACAACGGCAGTCGAGAGCAAATGAAGTACCTTGTTATTGCCGCTGCGTCTTTTGGTGGCATTCTGCTTTTTCTGCTGGCTTCGGCGAGCGCCAATACCGCGCTGTTTGCCCGTCACTATCCCTGGTTGCTGGGCCTGAATGCGGTGGTTGCACTATCGCTGCTTGGCCTTGTTGCCTGGCAGGTTCGGGCGCTCTGGCGTGATCACCGGGCCAAGGTCTTTGGTTCCCGTCTCAAGCTCCGGCTGATGTTGATGTTCGGGCTGATGGCGGTGCTTCCCGGCGTGCTCGTTTATGCTGTCTCGGTGCAGTTTGTTACCAAAAGTATCGAAACCTGGTTTGATGTACGCGTTGAGAAAGCGCTGGAGTCCGGCCTCAATCTCGGGCGTAGCGCACTCGATTATCTGCTCGCCGATTTGTCTGACAAGGGGCATGGCATGGCCCTTGAACTTGGCGACCGCCCCGACTCGCAACGTCGTGTCACGCTCAATCGCCTGCGTGAGCAAAGCGGCGTGCAGGCCGCCGCTCTGTTTACCAATGATGGCCAGTTGATGGCCAGCTCAACCGGGGAACTCGCCTCCCTGTTACCGCCTCTTCCCTCCCCGGCCCAGTTGCGCCAGGCGCGCAGCGGGCGTGGCTACAGTGTGATCGAGGGCGAGGCCGGCAAGGAATTGCTGTTGCGTGTGTTGATTCCAGTCAGCCCGCTGGGTTTGGCCAGCGAGCCGCGCATTCTCCAACTGACCCAGCCTGTTCCGGCCAATCTGACGCAGAATGCCGAGAGCGTCGAAGCGGTTTATCGCGACTATCAGGAGCTTTCACTTGGTCGTGAAGGCCTCACCCGCATTTATGCCATGACCTTGACCCTGACCGTGCTGCTGGCCCTGTTCACTGCGTTTGCCCTGGCTTTCGTGCTGGCACGCCGTCTGTCGGCACCACTTTCCATTCTCGCCGAAGGAACACAAGCGGTCGCTGCCGGCGATTTCACGCCACGGCAGGCGATCTACAGTCGTGATGAACTCGGTGTGTTGACGCAGTCTTTTAGCCAGATGACACGCCAGCTTGATGACGCCCGGCGCGAAACCGAGCGTCATCGTGCCGAAGTCGAATCGGCGCGCGCTTACCTCGAGTCGATCCTTGCCAACCTGTCAGCCGGCGTGCTCGTCTTTGATCGTCGTTTTGTCCTGCGCACGGCCAATGAAGGTGCGCTTAATATACTCAACGATGATTTCAGAAGCCTGCTTGACGAAGCCGTTGAAGCCTGGTCACGCCAGCAGGTACTCGGCCGGGTGATCAGGGACGCGTTTGCCGAGCATGCTGGCAAAGAGTGGCAGACGCAGATTGAGCTTGACCGCCCGGGCGGCTTGCCGCAAATACTACTGTTGCGCGGTACGCAATTGCCCGAGGGCTCAAGCGGCGGTTACGTCGTTGTGTTTGATGACGTAACCCGGCTGATTGCCGCCCAGCGCAGTGCGGCCTGGGGCGAAGTTGCACGGCGTCTGGCGCATGAGATCAAAAATCCGCTAACCCCGATCCAGCTTTCTGCCGAGCGTTTGCAGATGAAGTTATCCGGCAAACTGACTGGACCCGATAGCGAGATGCTTGACCGTTCGACCCAGACCATCATCAATCAGGTGCAGGCGATGAAGCGCATGGTCGATGATTTTAGCGATTACGCCCGCATGCCGTTGCCTGAGCTGGCAGTTCTGGATCTGAATGCGCTGGTTGGCGAGGTGCTGGGCCTATATGAAACTTCGCGTGCCACCATAGATGTCAGCCTGAGCCCTGGCCTGACGCCGATATGGGGCGACGTGACACAGCTGCGACAGATAATCCACAACCTCCTGCGTAACGCTGAAGATGCCCAGGAAAATGTCGACGTACCGCAAATAGGAATCGTCACTCAATCGGCGAATGGTTTTGCCGAGCTCAAGGTCAGCGATGCCGGGCCGGGTTTCCCCCCGGAGATCATGGCCCGTGTTTTCGAGCCTTATGTAACCACAAAAGTCCGTGGCACCGGACTCGGGCTGGCCATCGTCAAGAAAATTGTCGATGAACATCACGGCTGCATCAATATCGCCAATCGTCAACCTGCCGGTGCTGAAGTCAGCATCTGGCTGCCATTGGCGCCCTTATCAACTTCAACCGACATTCCTACCGAGACCTGACCATGGCACATATTCTGGTCGTCGATGACGAAATGGGCATCCGCGAGTTGCTATCCGAGATTCTTGCTGACGAAGGGCATACCGTCTGGCTGGCCGAGCATGCCGCTGCAGCGCGCAAAATTCGCAGCGATAAACGCCCGGATCTCGTGCTCCTCGATATCTGGATGCCTGATACCGATGGCATATCCTTGCTTAAGGAGTGGTCAGCCAGCGGGCTGCTGACTATGCCGGTGGTCATGATGTCAGGCCATGGCACGATTGATACGGCAGTCGAAGCGACGCGTATTGGGGCGATCGATTTCCTCGAAAAACCGATCGCCCTGCAGAAGCTGCTGGCGACGGTGAAAAAGGCGCTCAAGCACGAGACCGTGCCACACAAGCCGCCCCTTACGCTCGATGCCTTTGCCCGTTCGCCGCTCCTGAAAGATCTCAAGAAGCGTCTTGAACAAGCTGCCGCGAAGAATCCGGTGCTATTACTCAAGAGCGCTTCCGGCAGCATGGCCGAAATTTGTGCGCGCACCTTGCAGGCGCCGCAAACACCGTGGCTTGACCTCTCGGCCTCAAGCGCTCCTTTGACGCAGGAGATGTTGCAAAAGGCCGGCGGAGGCATTTTGTTTATTTCGGATCTGATGCTGCTTGGCAAGCTGCAGCAGATGAACCTGGTTTTTGCACTGGAGCGACTGGAAAAAAACAATCTGCAGCTGGTCGCGGCTTCTACGCGCTCGCTCTCAGCACTCACCGAAGCGGGCTGGGATGCGACGCTGGTCGCTCGTCTTGGTGAAGTATGGGTGGCCCTGCCGCAACTCGCCGGCCATCCTGATGACGTCCCGGAAATTGCCTCGCTGGTGCTTGGCCATCTTGCTGAACGTGGTGATGTGCCCTTGCGACACTTTTCCAGCGGTGCGCTCAACGCGCTGCGCATGCATCGCTGGCAGGGCGAATGGGTTGAGCTGCTGGCGACAGTAAAGAATCTCGCTTTGTCAGCGCTCGAAGAAGAAATTTCGGCTGAAGATGTGGCCAATGTATTGCAGCGCGATGTCAGTGAAGCGCCGGCGCAGCCGTTGGCGCTACCGATGTTCGACCAGCCTTTGCGCGACGCGCGCGAAGCGTTCGAGCGCCTCTATTTTGAGCACCATCTGAAAAGCGAGCGCGGCAACATGACGCGCGTTGCGGAAAAAACCGGGTTGGAGCGCACCCATCTATACCGTAAGCTAAAACAATTGGGCTTGAATCTGGGACGGCGCAGCGAAGAGCGCGAATAAGCGATCCGACAAGGCCCAATCAGGAGAATTAAATGAAAATTGTGATTCTCGGCGCCGGCCAGGTTGGTGCCAGCGTTGCCGAAAGCCTTGTCTCCGAAGACAATGACATCACCATTGTCGATCGTGACCCGGTGCGTTTGGCTTACCTTCAGGATCGCCTGGATCTGCGTACCGTGACCGGTAACGCCGCGTATCCGTCAACGCTGCGCGATGCCGGGGCGGAAGACGCTGATCTGCTGATTGCCGTCACGGAAAGCGATCAAACCAATCTCGTGGCCTGCAAGATCGCCCATAGCGTCTTCAATGTGCCCAAACGCATCGCCCGGCTGCGGTCAGCCGACTTTCTGGAGAGCGAAACCTTGCTTTCGCCAGAGAACTTTGCCGTGGACTTTGCGATTTGTCCGGAACAGGTGATCACCGACTACATCATCCGGTTGATCGAGTTCCCCGAGGCGCTGCAAGTGCTTTCCTTTGCCAAGGGACGCCTCGCATTGGTTGCCGTGCGCGCCTATTCAGGCGGCCTGCTGGTTGGCAAACCAATCAAGGAAATGCGCGAGCACCTGTCGGGCGGTGTTGACGCCCGGATCGCCGCTATTTTTCGTCGCGACCGGCCAATCCCACCGACTGGCGATACGCTGATCGAGGATGGTGACGAGGTTTTTTTGTTGGCTGCCGAGGAGCATATTCGGCCTGCCCTGCGCGAAATGCGGCGAATGCTGACCCCGGTTCAGCGCGTCATGATTGCCGGCGGCGGAAATGTTGGTCTGCGGGTCGCGCAAGCGCTCGAAAAGAATTATGAGGTCAAGGTCGTGGAAGGTGGGTGGCAGCGTGCCGAAGTTCTCGCCAATACCCTGAAGTCCTCGCTGGTGCTGTGCGGCGAAGTGACGGATGAGGATCTGTTGCAACAGGAAGCGATCGACGAGATGGATCTCTTCCTGGCGCTGACCAACGACGATGAAGATAACATCATGGCCGCCTCGCTGGCCAAACGTCTCGGCTGCAAGCGCGTGGTCGCCCTGATCAATCGCCGCGCCTATGCTGATCTGGTGCAGGGCGGGCCGATCGACATTGCCATTTCACCGGCGCAAGTTTCGATCGGGACATTGCTTGCCCACGTCCGGCACGGCGACGTGGCGCAGGTGCACAGTCTGCGGCGCGGTGCGGCGGAAGCGCTGGAAATCGTGGTGCATGGCGACGAGAAGAGCTCGAAAGTGGTCGGCAGGCGGATTGGTGATTTGCCGGTGATTCCGGGCGCAATCATCGCCGCCATCGTGCGCAACCTTGATAAGCTTGAAGACATCCGCTACCGGGGAATGGCGATGGAGAAGCGCAAGGGGCACGTGGTGATCGGTCATAAAGATGAAGTGATTCAGACCGACGACCATGTGATAATTTTTTGCATGAACAAAAAAGTCGTCAAAAAAGTGGAAAAGCTCTTCGAAGTCGGCTTCCACTTTTTCTGAAAAACGGTCATGCAGCGCTACTACCCCGTTATCCGCGTTCTTTCCCTGGTCATCTTCATGTTCGGCCTGACCATGCTGCTGCCGCTCGGGTTGTCGTGGGCCATGCAGGATGGCGCAGAGGGCGCTTTCGACGAAGCCATTCTGCTGACGCTCGGTACGGGCCTCGGCCTGTGGTACGCAACACGTAACGAAAAACGTGACCTGACGATTCGCGATGGCTTCCTGATGGTTGCGCTGGTGTGGACGGTGTTGCCGATCTACGCTTCCCTGCCGCTGATCATCCAGATTGACGCGAGCTTTACCGATGCCTATTTCGAAGCCGTTTCCGGTCTCACGACAACCGGGGCAACGGTCTTTGAGGGGCTCGACAACATGCCGATCTCGATCAACTTCTGGCGGACCCAACTGGTCTGGCTGGGCGGCATGGGGCTGATCGTGCTCGCTGTGGCGATCCTGCCGCTGCTCGGTATTGGCGGCCGGCAGATGTTCAAGGCCGAGACACCCGGGCCGATGAAGGATTCAAAGATGACGCCGCGCCTGGCCCAGACGGCAAAGGGGCTGTGGGTGGTTTATTCCTTGATCACCATTTGCTGCATCCTGAGCTTTCGCTGGGCCGGCATGACCTGGCTGGACGCCATCATGCATTCGTTTTCGACCATGGGTCTGGGCGGATTTTCCAGCCATGATGCAAGTTTTGGCTATTTCGACTCGCCGGCCATTGAAGCCGTCTGCATTTTCTTCATGTTGCTTGCCGGGATGAACTTTGCGACACACTTCGTGGCGCTTTCCGGTCGCTCGTTTCGCCCCTATATCCATGATCCCGAGGCCAAATGGTTTCTGATCGTGACTATTGGCAGCGTCGTCGGCATCGCCATTTTTCTTGATGTACACGGGGTCTATTCCGGCTTTTCCGAAGCCTTGCGCTTCTCGGCGTTCAATGTCGTCTCAATTGCCACGACGACCGGTTTTGCCAATACCGATTACAACCTGTGGCCGTTCTTTGCGCCGCTGTGGATGTTGTTCCTGTGCAGTTTCGCGACCAGCGCCGGATCAACGGGCGGTGGCATCAAGATGATCCGCGCCATGCTGCTCTACAAGCAGGTTTACCGCGAGTTGATCCGTGCCATGCATCCGAACGCCGTGCATCCGGTCAAAATAGGCACCACCGTGATGCCGAACAACATCCTGTTCGCCGTGTTGGCCTTCGCTTTCATGTACATGGTCAGCATTGTCACAATGACGCTGGTTCTGTCGTTCAGCGGTCTGGAAATCATCACCGCATTTTCCGCCGTGGTTGCCAGCATCAACAATACCGGCCCCGGGCTGAATCAGGTCGGGCCGGCCGCCAATTTCGGGGTGTTGACTGACTTTCAGACCTGGGTATGCACCTTCGCCATGCTCCTTGGCCGCCTTGAAATATTCACCCTTTTGGTGGTCATGACGCCGGCCTTCTGGCGCAAGTAGACGATAAAAGGCGATAATTACGCCTTCCCAGCGAATTCCCCTTTCCGGCGGAGCAAAACGTGACCCGACCCCGCAACGACAATTTCCTGCGCGCCCTGCTCAAGGAGCCGACCGACCATACGCCCTTGTGGCTGATGCGTCAGGCCGGCCGCTATTTACCCGAGTACTGCGAAACGCGCAAACGTGCCGGCAGCTTCCTGCAGTTGTGCAAGAATCCCGCGATGGCTTGCGAGGTGACCTTGCAGCCGCTCGCCCGCTATGACCTGGATGCGGCGATCCTGTTTTCCGACATTCTGACCGTTCCCGATGCGATGGGTCTGGGCCTTTACTTCACCGAAGGCGAAGGGCCGAAATTCGAGCGTCCGCTGCGCGAGGAATGGGCGATTCGCGATCTGACCGTCCCCGATCCTTACGATCATCTGCGCTATGTGATGGACGGCGTTTCCGAAATCCGCCGTGCGCTGGATAATTCGGTGCCCCTGATCGGCTTTTCAGGCAGCCCTTATACGCTTGCCTGTTACATGGTCGAAGGCGCTTCGAGCAGCGATTATCGCCACGTCAAGACCATGATGTACGACCGGCCGGATCTGATGCATCGAATCCTGTCGGTGACTGCAGACGCAGTGATCGCTTACTTGAACGCCCAGATCGAATCCGGCGCACAGGCCGTGATGATTTTCGATTCCTGGGGAGGTGGCCTTTCGGCGGCGGCCTATCAGGAGTTTTCGCTGCACTACATGCGGCGTATCGTCGCCGGCCTGATCAAGGAAAAAGACGGCGAGCGCATCCCGTCGATTGTTTTCACCAAAGGCGGCGGTCTGTGGCTGGAGTCGATTGCCGATATCGGTTGCGACGCAATCGGTCTCGACTGGACGATCGATATCGGCGAGGCGCGCCGACGCGTGGGCGACAAGGTGGCCTTGCAGGGCAACCTTGATCCGAACGTGTTGTTCGCTTCCCCCGATAAAATCGCGGCTGAAACGAAAAAAGTGCTCGACAGCTACGGTTCGGGTGACACCGGCCACGTGTTCAATCTGGGGCACGGCATTTCGCAGTTTACGCCGCCGGATCATGTCACGACGCTGGTCAATACCGTGCACGAGTACAGCAAAACACTGCGCAGCAAGGCAAAATAAATTTTGCCTCTCCTGTTGACTTATCAACAGAATTTGCTTCGCTGTCGTAAAACTGTAGCAAGTTTCAAACAAATCATAGGTATAGGCTTAAGCCAATGATTTTTAAAGATTATTTTCGTGCTCTTTTTTGCGGCAAAGTGTTAAAAACCCTTGCAGGGACGGGGCTTGGGAAGAAATTTGGTGATTCATCCACAGACTTATCCACAGAAATTGTGAACAACTATAAAAGTCTAGCTGGGTGAATGAGTTACGTGATTTTCCAAGAACCGGCGCGAGCTTTGCGAGCTAACTGAGCCGCGTAAATATTGGCTTTTAGCCACTTTCTATATCGAACGTCATAGACAGGCCCCGATGCAAATTGCCCGCGTCGCGCTCGATGTTCCTTTGCATCGTTTTTTTGATTACCTGATACCGGCAGGTGAGCTGTTGTCGGCAGCCGATATTGGCTGTCGGGTACGCGTTCCCTTCGGTCGGCGCTCCAGAATCGGCGTCATTGTCGAGGTCCTCGCAGAAAGCGATCATCCGCTCGCGCAGCTCAAACCCGTCGAAGAGATACTGCGCGATTTGCCGCCCTTGCCCGCCGACTGGTTCCGCCTCGCCGAATTCTGCGCGGCCTACTATCAGGCGCCGCTGGGCGAAGTGATGCTATCCACCCTGCCGGCTGGTTTGCGCCGCATTGACCCGCCCAAGGCGCGGGTCGGCCAGCGTGTGCCCAAGCTTGCACCGGCGCAGACTGCGCCTGCGCTCACGGCCGAGCAACAGCAAGCCCTGGCGACAATTACCGGGGCCGGTCCGGGGTTCAACGCCTATCTGTTGCACGGCGTGACCGGCAGCGGCAAGACCGAGGTTTACCTGCGCCTCATCGAACGTGCGCTGGCCGCCGGTCAACAGACGCTGCTGCTGGTCCCGGAAATCAACCTGACACCGCAGCTGGAAAGCCGCGTCGCGGCGCGTTTTCCCGAGGCCGGGCTGGTCAGTCTGCACAGCGAGCTGACCGAAGCGGCGCGCAGCCGCAACTGGCGGGCTGCGCTTGAAGGTCGGGCGCGCATCATCCTCGGCACCCGGCTGGCGGTTTTCACACCCTTGCCTGAACTCGGCCTGATCGTCGTCGATGAAGAGCATGATTCGTCGTTCAAGCAGCAGGACGGCATGCGCTACTCGGCGCGCGATGTCGCCGTTTTTCGTGCACGTGAACGCGGCATTCCGATCGTCCTCGGTTCGGCAACACCCTCGCTCGAAAGCTGGGCCAATGCCACCGATAGCCGTACGCGCGGTCGCTACACCCTGCTCACCCTGCACGAGCGGGCGGTTGAAAACGCCCGTCTGCCGGTCGTTCAGCGCATCGACACGCGTCTGGAGAAGTTGCAGGACGGACTTTCCGGCGCCCTCTTGCTGGCCATCGAAAAACGTCTGGCGCGCGGTGAGCAGAGTCTGGTTTTTCTCAACCGGCGCGGTTACGCACCGGTACTGGCCTGCGCTGCCTGCGGCTGGGTCTCGCGCTGCACCCGCTGCGCCGCCAATCTGGTGCTGCATCTGGCCGACGGTCGCCTGCGTTGCCATCATTGCGGTTTTGAAAGCCGCGTGCCGAAGCATTGCCCGACTTGCGGCAATCAGGACATTCACCCCTTCGGGCGCGGTACGCAGCGTCTCGAAGAAGTGCTGGCGACGCGTTTCCCGCAGGCGCGGATTCTGCGCGTTGATCGCGATTCGGCGAAAAGCCGTAAGCAGTGGGAGGCGCTGGTCGAGAAAATTCACGGTGGCGAGGCCGATATTCTGGTCGGTACGCAAATGCTCGCCAAAGGCCACGATTTCCCGAAACTGACGCTGGTTGGCGCGATCGGCCCCGATGCGGCGCTCTTTGCCGCTGACTGGCGTGCGGCAGAACGGCTGTTTGCCCAGCTGATGCAGGTTGCCGGCCGCGCCGGTCGTGCCGAACTGCCGGGTGAGGTGCTGATCCAGACGCAGTTTCCCGAGCATCCCCTGTATGCCGCGCTGGTTCGTCATGACTACCCGGCGTTTGCTGCCGCGCAACTGAAGGAGCGCGAGCAGGCCGGTTTCCCGCCCTACGCCTATCAGGCCATGCTGCGCGCCGAAGCGCCGCAGATGGCCGACGCCCTGGCTTTCCTGGCCACGGCCCGTGCCTGGCCGGCGGCCGAAACGCATCAGGATGTGATGCTCTACGACCCGGTGCCGATGCGTCTGGCACGACGTGCCAATTTCGAGCGCGGCCAACTGCTGGTCGAATCGCCCTCGCGGCGCGCCCTGCAGGCTTTCCTTGCGGCGTGGCTTGCTGCGCTTGAGGCCATCAAGGCACCTTCGCGTCTGCGCTGGCATCTGGAAGTCGATCCGCTCGAATTCTGAGCAGCGGATTGCCGCCCACCCGGCGGGTTTTGCCGGGTGCTGGCCTTGTCATCATCCAACTCATTGATCCTAGAAACCTTACCGCAAAGGCGCAAAGGCGCGAAGATCGCAAAGGAAACAAAGGGTTATCGCGTGCTTGCTATTCACCCTTAGGGTGATTGATGCCTGGAGC
>JBIKLY010000066.1:0-20060 GCA_044359525.1 Rhodocyclaceae bacterium
TCTGCGCCTCTGCGGTAAGTTTTTGACTCTATTACTGGCACTCAGCCTGCCATACCAGCCGGCCTTCGCCGACTCCGTAAAAATCCTCGTGCAAAGCTCGCCACTGGCCGGCAGCCAGTACTACGCGCTGAGCGAGGCCTGGTCGCAGATCAAGCCCGGTGACCGCCTGACGCTGACCCGCGAGCCAGACAACCGCCACGACCGCAACGCGATTCGCGTCGACTGGAACGGCCGCCAGCTTGGCTACGTGCCACGCGCTGAAAACCGGGCCGTGGCCGCAGCGCTTGATCGTGGCGAGCGACTCGAAGCACGCGTCCTGAAACTGCGTGACGACCGTGACCCCTGGCGACGGGTCGAGTTCGAGGTCTATCTGATCCTGTAATGTTAGAATCAGCGCTACTTTCACCGGAACCACACCGAAACTCATGGATTTGATTACCCGCATCAGCCAGCACTTCACGGACAGCGCCCAGACCAAGCTGGACGCTATCGAAATGCTCGCCGCGCCCATCGCCGAAGCGACCCATACAATGGTCGACTGTCTGCTCAATAACGGCAAGATCCTCGCCTGCGGCAACGGCGGCTCGGCCGGCGATGCCCAGCATTTTGCCGCCGAACTGGTTGGCCGCTTCGAGGCCGAACGCCAGGAGCTGGCGGCGATTGCGCTGACCACCGATACCTCGATCATTACCGCGATCGCCAACGATTACAGCTACAAGGTGATTTTTGCCAAACAGATCCGCGCGCTCGGCCAGCCGGGTGACGTGCTGCTGGCCATTTCCACCTCGGGCAATTCAGCCAACGTGATCGAAGCGATCCGTGCCGCGCACGACAACGAGCTGCGTGTCATTGCCCTGACCGGCAAGGGCGGCGGCGAAATCGGCGAAATGCTGCGCGACGGCGATGTTCACATCTGCGTCCCGGCCGACCGTACAGCGCGCATTCAGGAAACACACCTTTTGACCATCCACTGTCTGTGTGATGGCATTGATTGCCTGCTATTGGGAGTTGAATAATGAAAACACGTCTGATCGCCGGCCTGCTGCTCGGCACCACCCTGCTACCAATGCTGCAGGGCTGCGTTCCGGTGGTCGCCGCCGGCGTCACCACCGGCGTGCTGGCCACCTTTGACCGCCGCTCGCTCGGCGCGCAAACCGAAGATGAAACCATCGAATGGAAAGCCAGTTCGCGCGTCAGCGAGAAATTCGGCGACAAGGTACATATCAATTACACCAGCTACAACCGCAAGGTGCTGCTCACCGGCGAAGTACCGTCCGCCGAAATCAAGTCCGAAGCAGAAGCTATCGTCAGCGCGGTGACCAACGTTCAAGGCGTCTACAACGAACTTGCTATCGGGGTGATCACCGCCTACTCGGCGCGCAGCAACGACGCCTACATCACCTCCAAGGTCAAGGGACGTTTCGTCGACGCCAACCGCTTCAATGCCATCCACGTCAAGGTCGTCACCGAAGCCGGCAACGTTTACCTGATGGGCCTCGTTACCCAGCGCGAAGCAGACGCTGCCGTCGAAGTGACACGCACCACGTCGGGGGTGAAAAAGGTAATCAATGTGATGGAAATCATCTCCGACGCGAAAGCCCGGGAACTTGACGTACCGCCGCCGCAAAAGAGCAAACCAGCCGCGCCAGCCGAGTCAAACAGCTGACCCGGCGCCGTACAAGCCCGTAACTGGCGGCCTCAGGCCGCCAGTGCTTTTTTCAGCCCGCGCATCAGGCAACCGATGCCCGGCAGCTTGGCGTAAAGTTCCTCGGCCGCATCCCAGTAATCACGGTGCCAGATGACCTTGCCACCAGCATCGAATTTCAGATGCGTCACGCCGCGCATCAGCTGCGCCTCGCCGCGCCCCCAGCGCTGGACGCGATAATGAAACTCCCAGATCAGCATCGCGCCGCCCGCATCGACCACCCGCTCGACAATGCAGAAACGCGGCTCGGCTACCTGGCGGAACATGTGCGTGAAAATGCGCTGGATTGCCGGCAAGCCGCGTACTTCGTTGAACGGATCCTTGAAATAGGCATCGTTCGCGTAGTGCTGCGAAAACTTCGCCACCCCCTCGGGGCTCAACGTTTCGTAAAAGTTGATCAGGGCATCGAGCGGGGCGGCGTGTTGCATGGCAACTCCTTCAAGTGGCAACCAAACGGCGAACCAGCGGGAAATACAGCCGGTACGGCAGATGCGCGAGCAGCTTCATGACGCGCGTGAAGCGCTTCGGATAGTCGATCTCGAAAGCACTGCCGGCCAGGCCATCAAGCGTTGACTGCGCAGCCTCTTCCGGCGTCAGCAAGGCCGGCATGGTGAAATCGTTTTGCGCGGTGAGATGCGTCGCGACGAAGCCGGGATTGATCAGCCGTACGCCGATGCCCTTTGGCGCCAGATCGAGATAAAGCGCTTCCGCAAAATTGATCAACGCCGCCTTGGTCGGCCCGTAAATCAGCGACTTCGGCAGGCCGCGATAACCGGCGACGCTGCCAACGAAACCGATCTGGCCGCTCCCTTGCTTGAGCAACTGCGGCACGACACAGGCAGCAAAGACAACGGCGCCGGTCAAGTTAACGTCGATCATGCGCCTTGCTTTTTCCACATCGAGATCCCAGGCGCGCATCGGCAAATAGCCCCCCGCCACGTAAAGCGCCAGATCGACGCCGCCCCAGACTTCAAGCAGGCGCGCTGAAGCGGCACGCACACTGGCCTCATCCGACGCGTCACAGGGCAGCACCAGCGCCTCGCCGTTGCCCTCGGCGCTTTTCACCACCTTGACCAGGCGCTGGGCATTGCGCGCCGACATGACGACGCGCGCACCACGCGCCAGTAAAGCCCTGGCCAACGCGGCGCCAATGCCGCTCGATGCGCCGAGCAGCCAGACACGCTTGCCCTGCCAGTCAGATATTTTTGGATTCATTCTGAAAACCGCTTTCAACACAGAGAACACGGAGAAAAACACAGAGAAAACAGAGGACCAGTCCACGAATGCAACTCACCCTGTGGGCGCAGCGATATTTTTCCTCCGTGCCCTCTGTTGCTCCGTGTTCTCTGTGTCAAAAGTGCTTGCAACTGAGTTTTTTTAGTCATGGTCTCGCGTAACCTCAACGCCGGGTGAAACTCAAAGTCACTTCGCCGAGATAAAAGCCAAACTTGCTCATCGCCGAGCGATTGAGCATGACTTTCTCATCGATCAGAAACATCCAGTCGTCAAAATCGACGTTCCAGACCTTGCCATCGACCGGCAGCGCCAGCACATACCGCCAGCGCAACGCGTTGCCGGCCGCCTCGCCCTGCGCCTCACCAACCACATCATCAGCACGCCCGACATAGCGACCGTCGTCGAGCCGGGTGATCGTCCATACCCGGCGCGAGGTCGTGCCGTCCGACCAGGTGAAGTGCTCGTCAAGCGTGCCGACATCCTTGCCGTCGCGCTTTTCCCACTTCGCCTCGATCAGCACATGGAAGCGCTTGATCACTTCGCCTGAGCGATCCTGGAACATCCCCCAGCCGTCGAGGGTGCCGTTGAAGTATTGCGCCAGATCGAGCACCGGTTGTTGTGCCCGGTAGCGTTCCACGGGCACCCCGGCACAGCCGGCCAGCCCGAAGAATCCGAGCGCACAGAATGACAGCCATAGTTTTTTCATGAGGCAGACTCCAGAATTTTGCGCCAGCGCCAGGCCAGCGTGATGGCAAACACCTTGAACAGCACCGGCAACAGGCAATACACCGCTGACAGGGCCAACACCGCGCCGGCCGCGTCCGCCGCATCGGGCAGGATTCCCGGCCGGTAGCCGGCAAGATCGAGCAGGGGCAGCGCCAGGCCGGCAGCGAGCGCAAGATTCAGTTTGGCCACCAGGTTCCACCAGCCGAAATAGCCGCCGGCCTGCGCCTGCCGATCCGCGCCGGCGCCACGGCTTTCCGCTAAGCCGGCGAGTAAGGCGGTCGGCAGCGTCAGATCGGCGCCCAGTGCGGCACCCGAGAGCAGGCAAACAACGGCAAATGGCCACACGTCGCCGGCGCCGAGGCCCCACGCCCAGATAAAAGAAAGCACCGCCAGCAACATCGAGGCAAGCCAAACCGGCACCCGCCCGAAACGCCGCGCCAGCGCCACCCAGAGCGGCAGAAAAGCCACACCGCTGACAAAATAGATACTCAGAAACGCACCGCTCCACGACTCCGCCTGCAAGACATCAGCGATGAAAAACAGCACCAGCGTTGCCGGTAGGGCGGCGGCGATGCCGTTCAATACAAACACCGTCAGCAGGCGACGAAAGCGTGAATCGCGCAACACCTGCCGCAAGGCCGTATGCCACGGCTCGCTCGCCGCAAGACGCGCCGGCGTAGGCGGCGAAGCGAGCAGCGTCACGCCGGCGAAGAGCAGGAGCAAGGGCAGAAACCCCCAGGCCAGCCATGACAGGCCCTCTGCCAAATTGCTTGAGAGCAGCCCGGGTAGCGCCGCAGCGAGCACCACGCCGAGCAGGCCGAAGCCCTCGCGACTGGCCACCAGCCGCGTGCGCTGGCCGGCATCGTTGCCCAGCTCGGCGCCCCACGCCTGATAGGCGATACTGGCCAGCGAGAAACCGAAATAGGTGAGCGCCATCGACAGCAGCATCCAGAGCGGTGCGCTTAGCGCACCGCCCGCTGCCGGCGGGTGCAGCAAGGCGAGCAGACCAAACGCGAGAAACGGTAGCGCCAGCAGGATCAGTCGTTGCCGGCGCGGCGCACGGTCGCTCCAGACACCGAGCAGCGGATCGACACCGGCGTCAAGCAGGCGTGCTGCCAGCAACAGACCGCCGAGCAAGCCGAGGCTCATGCCGGTGGCTTCGGCATAGAGTCGCGGCACATGCACATAGATCGGCAATGCCGCCATCGCCAACGGCAGGCCGAGCGCGCCATAGGCGAAGAGCTCACGGCGCGGCATCGGGCGCAGGGCGGTGTCCACCTTCAGCCTTCCGGGCGCTTGAGCAGCGCAGCACGCAGCGCCGGGCTGCGGCTCGCCGGATCAAGCCAGATGGCGAAAAAGCGGCGGGCGAACTCGGGGTCGGCAACGTCACCGCTGGCTCGCCCCTGATAAAAGAACTGTGCGCCGCGTCCCGGATAATGCACGCCGATGATCGTGTCACCCGTTTTCACATCGGGAAAAACGCGGCGCAGCTCGGGCTCCCAGCGCTGCAACTGCGCCTCGTCGGCACCCAGACGGCGCATCTCTTCCAGGCTGGCCTGCACCAGCCGGTCGCGCGGGATGTCGCGCAGATAGTCGAGTTGCAACGCCGAGGGCGACGTCTCTGGCGCACTGCCGGCAACCCACAGCGTGGCGCGATAGAGTGAAAAACCAAACCATGTCATTTCGCCGCTGCCCCACTGCCGCCAGCCCGCTTCACCATTGCGCACAAGGTCAGGCAGCGCCTGCACAAGCGGCGCGCAACAAAGCAGCGCGATGAGTAATGGTTTCTTCACGGCGTGTGCACCAGTTCGAACTGCATGACGTCCGTACAACCGCTGTTGAAGCCGGCCTGGCAGTAGGCCAGATAGAAACGCCAGAGCCGGCGGAAGCGTTCATCGAAACCGAGCGCCTCGATGGCCGGCCACTCACGCTCGAAACTCGCCGACCACTCGGCCAGCGTGCGTGAATAATCCGGGCCGAAGGCAAAGGCATCACGCACGGTCAGACCGGCCTTGGCAGCCTGCCGGGTGAATTCCGAGGGGCTGGGCAGCATGCCGCCGGGGAAAACGTGCTGCTGGATGAAGTCCGTCCCCTTGCGATAGCGCGCAAACAGGTCGTCGCGGATCGTGATGCTTTGTACCGCAACCCGCCCGCCTGGCTTGAGCAGCCGCTTGAGCGTGTCGAAATAGCTCGGCCAAAAGCGCTCGCCAACCGCCTCGAACATTTCAATCGAGACGATGCGGTCAAACTGCTCACCGTGCATGTCGCGGTAGTCGCGCAATTCAAGCTGCACCCGGTCATCAAGTCCGGCCAGCACCATCCGCTCGCGGGCAAAGTCGAGCTGCGCCGGCGAGAGCGTCAGCCCATGCACCTGCGCCCCCGCTTCGCGTGCCGCCGTTTCGGCAAAACCGCCCCAGCCACAGCCGATCTCCAGCACGCGCTGACCCGGTCGCACATCAAGCTGGCGCAGGATGCGCCGGTACTTGACGAGTTGCGCCGAGGCCAACGAACGATTGGCCACGCCGGAATAGAGTGCGCTCGAATAGCTCATTGTCGGATCGAGCCACAAGCGGTAGAAGTCATTCCCCAGATCGTAGTGGGCCATGATGTTACGGCGCGAGCCGCTGCGCGTATTGGCGTTGAACACATGGCGCAGGCGCGCTGTGAGCAGCGTCCACCATTGCCCGTAGACCGCCCGCGAAATCAGCTCTCGATTGTTGGCCAGCAGGGTGAGCAGCGCAGTCAGATCAGGGCTGTGCCACTGTCCGTCGATCCACGCCTCGGCGAAGCCCACATCACCGCGCGCCAGGACGCTGTCGAACACCGACCAGTCGCCGATCTCCAACACGGCAGGCGCCGCCTGGCCGCTCTCGCCAAAGCGCAGGTGCGCACCGTCCGGCAGGCGGATTTCCAGCGCGCCGTGGGCGATTTGCTCAAACAGACCGAGCACAGCTTTGGCGCTGCGCGGCATCGCACCAACCGCAGACGAAGAAGAAGCGCCGGCCGGCAGTAAAAGGGTATTTTCCAGAGCGTTCATCGCGTTGTCTCCTCAAGTGGCGGTTCAGGTTTTTTAAAGAAGGGCACACGTTTGAGCCAGAGCTTCAAGGCCTGCCAGTGGATGCGGAAGACGACCCCGACGGTGAGCCAGGGATAGTGAAAGAAAGCCCGGATCAGGGCGGCGCTGCCAAGCGGCGCGGCACGTCCGGAAATCGCGGTATGCAGCAGATCGCCGGCCCCGTCACCATGGTCGATACGCGCCAGGCGCCGGGCCGGACTGCCTTCGCTGGCCGGCTTCGCGTAAAAACGGAAACGGTAGAAACCGGCGACCGCCATGAAGGGCGATACGTGGAATACCTTGGGCCGCTCAAACACCTCGCCATCGACGATCGGCCGGCCATCGGGGTGCGCCAGCAGGTAGTTATGCCGCTCGCCAAAGGTGTTGTTGACCTCGGCGAGCACCGCAATCAGTTCGCCCGCCCGGTTATGGCAGAACCAGAAACTGACCGGGTTGAAAACAAATCCAAGAACCCGCGGGAAGCATTGCAGCCAGATTTCGCCGTCGGCGACGATGCCCTGCTGCGCCAGCAGGCTGTGGATCCACGGCAGCGGGTGCGAGCCATCGCGCGCACCGTGGTCGGCAAAATGAAAGCTGAACACATTGCGCCGGTTGATCGAAAACAGTGGGCCGGCTGCCTGTTCGATACCCGCGAGCCTGAACAGGCAGAAATACACCGGATAAACGAAGTGGTGGGCAGCCGGCCGCAAACGGCGATGTGTCACCTGCCCGAAGCACAGGTGTGCGTGCGGCGCAGATGGCGTTTCGTTCATGCTGCGTACTCGCGATGCGCAGGCTGCGCCGGGCGCCCGGAATGGCTTGCGGCAGCGTCCTGCCAGGGCGCATGGCAGCCCATGGCGTTGGCCACCCGCAGCGCCGACTTCAGCCCGTCTTCGTGGAAGCCGTAGCCGTTCCACGCGCCGCAGAACCAGACGCCGCGCCGGCCATTGATCATGCCCAGACGGCGTTGCGCGGCAATCGCTGCGGCGTCAAAGACCGGATGCGCGTAGTCGAACTCGGCGATCACCGTATCGGGCGCCGGTGCGCGCTGCGGGTTCAGGGAAACGATGACCGGCGTCGAGAATGGCAGCGGCTGCAACTGGTTGATCAAGTAAGAAACGCTGACCGGGCGCTGATCCAGCTCGCCCCGGCTCGACATGTAGTTCCATGCCGACCACAGCGCCGGGTCGCGCGGCAACAAGGCGCGGTCGGTGTGCAGCACGGCGCGGTTCGGCGCATAACGGATCGCACCGAGCAAGCGGCGCTCCTGCGGCGAAGCACTATCGCCGAGCAGGGCCAGCGTCTGATCGCTGTGACAGGCGAACACGACCTGATCGAAGGCCTCGACGGCATGGGGCGTAGTCACCAGAACACCATTTTCCACACGGCGCACACCGGTAACCGGCGTGTTCAGACGCATATCGTCGATGCGCGCGACCAGCTTTTTCACGTACTCGCGGCCGCCGCCCTGCACGGTGCGCCAGGTTGGCCGGTCCATGATTTGCAGCAGGCCGTGATTGCGGCAGAAGCGAACAAAGGTGGCGAGCGGATAATCGAGCATCTGCCCGGCCGGGCACGACCAGATAGCCGCTGCCATTGGCAGCAGATACCACTCGGAGAACGGCTTTGAATAACGCCCGGCCACCAGAAACTCCCGCAGGCTGCCGCCATCCTCGGGATGAGCATCCATCCACCCCACGCTCTCGCGGTTGAAACGCAGGATATCAGCCAGCATGCGCCAGAAATCCGGCCGGAAAAGATTGCGCTTCTGACCGAAAACCGTCGCCAGGCTGCTGCCCGACCACTCCAGTTGCGGCTCCTCCAGACTCATGGCGAAGGTCATCTGTGTCTCGACGCTGGCGACATTGAGGTGCGCAAAGAGCGCTGTCAGGTTCGGATAGGTCTTGCTGTTGTAAACGAGGAAACCCGTATCGACCGGATGCGTCAGCCCATCGACCGTCACGTCCACCGTGTTGGTGTGGCCACCGGCGTAGCTGCCGGCTTCGAACAGGCTTACCTCATGTTTCTGGCCGAGCAGCCAGGCGCTGGCCAGGCCTGAAATTCCGGCGCCGATGACGGCAATGCGTTGCGCTCCCGGTCTGTTCATTTTCTTGCTCCTCAGGCGTTCACGCCGCTGATTTCAGCGTAGGCGGAATGGTTGTGGATCGACTCGAAATTCTCGGACTTCACCGTCCAGGCGGCGATCCGCACGTCCTGCATCAGACGCAGCGCAATGTCGCGCACCAGGTCTTCGACGAACTTCGGGTTGTCGTAGGCACGTTCGGTCACCCATTTCTCGTCGGGGCGCTTGAGCAGACCGAAGAGCTCGCACGAGGCTTCTTCCTCGGCGATGCGGATCAGCGTATCGGGCGTCATCTCGCCATTCAGCCGGGCGCGGATGGTGATATGCGAGCGTTGATTATGCGCACCGTATTCGCTGATCCCTTTCGAGCAGGGGCACAGGCTGGTCACCGGTGCCAGCACCTCCAGCGTCAGCTCGGGCGCGGCGCCGGCATGTTGCTCGACAATCATCCGCAGGTCGTAGTCGAGCAGGCTTTCAACCCCCGACACCGGCGCAGCTTTGCTGATGAAGTAGGGAAAAGCCAGCTCGATGCGGCCACTGACCGCCTCCAGCCGCTGCAGCATTTCTGCCAGCATGTGCAACAAACCGTTGCTGTCGAGTGGCGAGCGCTTCTGTTCGAGGATTTCGACAAAACGCGACATGTGCGTGCCCTTGACCTCGGGTGGCAGGCCAACGCTCATTGTGATCTGCGCAATGGTCTGTTGCACGCGCCCCGCCGCATCGAGCACGGCCAGCGGGTAGCGCAGTCCTTTGACGCCCACCTTGTTGATCGCCATTTGCCGCAGGTCACGGCTGGCCTGAACGTCAGGGAGCAGGCATTTTTCCGGTGCATTCATGACAAAGTTCTCCAGAGGGCCAACAAAAATCTTTACTTGCTAAGGAAGCTTTCGATCCGGGCGAGCAGCGCCTTGTCATCCGGCCGGACACGACTGTCGAAACTGAGCACCTGCCGGCCACTGCGGTCGATCAGATACTTGTGGAAGTTCCATTGCGGCGCCGTGCCGGATGCTTTGGCGAGCTGGACATAGAACGGGCTGGCCTTGTCGCCGATCACCGAGGCCTTGGCGAACATCGGAAACTGCACGCCGTAGGTCAGCCGGCAGAACTCAGCAATCTCCTGATTGCCGCCCGGCTCCTGCTCGCCAAACTCATTCGACGGGAAGCCGATCACCACCAGGCCGCGATCCTTGAGGCGGGCATAGAGTTTCTCGAGACCGTCGTACTGCGAGGTAAAACCACAGAAACTCGCGGTATTGACGACCAGCAGGACCTTGCCCTGCCACTGGCAGAGCGACTGCGACTTGCCATCCTGCAGCACCGGGAAGCTGTGCTGCAGTAGCGGCGGGCAAGTCCCGGCGACGGCAGGCAGGGTGATCGAGAAAAACAGGATCAGCGCAGCGAGCAGCTGTTTCAGCAGAGGCAGCGGCCGAAAATTGTCCATGACAAAACCGGCAGTTGCGGACCGCTCCGGAGCTGCCGAAGCAGCGCCAAACGGATCACTCCGACAATCAGCAGTTGTCACCTCAAGTACCGGTCCGGTAGCTGCCGGCAGAGAGGTATTGCGCTCAACAGACTTCATTTATTGTCCTAGACAAATACAAATCATAGGTCTAATATAGGCAACACAAACAGAGATGTCAAGCTTTTGTCTAGGACAATAAATGAATATGCGACCAGCAATGAATATCAGCGCCGTAGAACGCGACACCGGCATCGGTAAAGACACGCTGCGTGTCTGGGAGCGGCGCTACGGCTTTCCCTTGCCACACCGTGACAGCAAGGGCGAGCGCCTTTATCCGGCGGAACAAGTGGACCGCCTGCGGCTGATCCGCCGGCTGATGGACCAGGGCTTTCGCCCCGGACGCCTGCTCGCCTCCAGCGAGGAGGAACTTGCCGAGCTGGGTCTGCAAGCCCCCGCAACCGCCGCTGCGCCACTGACCGACGACGGACTGATCCACCAGGTACTTAAGCTGATCAAGGCGCAGGACGTCGCCGCGCTGCGCCAGGCGCTGGAGCAGGCCATGATGCGCCAGGGCCTGCAGAGCTTCGTACTGGACACCATCGCGCCGCTCAACCAGGCAGTCGGCGAAGCCTGGATGCGCGGCGAGTTCGAGATTTTTGAAGAACACCTGTACACCGAACAATTGCAATCGCTGCTGCGCCGGGCGATCGGCAATCTCGCGCAGAGCTCGGGGCAGCCACGCATCCTGCTCACCACCGTACCCGAAGAGCAGCACATACTTGGCCTGCTGATGGCCGAGGCACTGCTCGTCCTTGACGGCGCAAGCTGCCTGTCGCTCGGCACACAGACGCCCTTGCTCGACATCCGCATGGCGGCGCAGGCGCAGTCGGCGGACATTGTGGCGCTGTCGTTTTCCTCAGCCTTTCCGGCGCGGCAGATTGCCCCGCAGGTGCACCAGTTGCGGGAGCTGCTGCCGGACAGCATTGAACTGTGGGTGGGCGGTGCCGGCGCCGAACGCCTCCCGGCGAAAACCGGTATTGTTCTTCTGCGCAGTCTGCACGACGCGCTGGCGGCGCTCAATGACTGGCGAAGCCGCCAGCCACCCGGGACGGACAAACACAGCAGCGGACAGTAAAAAGGCAACTCGTGCAGCCCGCCCGCCTCTCATACAGGCCGGCAACTGCAACCGGGAGCGCATCCAGAGCACTGCAGTAACAAAAGAGGCTATTTGCATTAGTCTATACGGACTATTGTGGGCTTTAAGCACGCCTGATAAATTGTTGGGATATCTTTCCGAGAAAAAGACAATCCCATGAAAATATACAACTTGGCGACATTCGTCATAGCCGCTGCGCTCACTCTGAGTGGCACTGCGAACGCGACAATCTCTCTAACCAACGAATACTCGGTGACCTCGTTTGCAAGCTACCTTGGTACAAACCAATGGAAATTTGACTACGCAGTAACCAACAACAATCAGGGCAACGGCGGCTACACCGGGCTCGACGGCTTCACCATTTTCATCCCGCAATCTGCCGTCGTTGTAACATCAACTTCACCGGCACCGTATAACGGTGCTCCTGGCTTCTGGGGTTCGTTGGTGGGTAACGGCCTGAACTTGGCCGGCAACAACTCGCAGAATCTGAGTACGCCTGCTGGATACAACTCATTTACGTGGTGGGGTGCCCACCCGCAGTCCGTTTACGCCTTGGGTTCAACGGCAAATTTCAGTATTACACTAGGAAATGTAAGCGCCGGGACCAACACGATTGGCCTGACAACCTACTTTGGCTCAATGACGCCAGCGCAGGAGTACACAACCAATCAATGGGGAAACTATTCCACCATTACCACTAACCTGACATCACCAGTTGCTACGGTGCCGGAACCCGAAACCTACGCCATGCTCCTCGCTGGCATCGGCCTTATCGGTGGCATTGCCCGGCGCCACAAGCAGAAATAACAGATCGGCGACTTAATTAATCAAGAAAACGGGAGCAGCAGCTCCCGTTTTCCATTGAGCGCACCTTGTAACTCGAACACCCAACCGACCGACGCCGACGCAGATAAACGGCGGGTTCAAACCTGATACTGCATGTTGCCCCGAGGCGACCTGCTCAGGGGATCAAGAGTGTCAATAGGGTCAGAGTGAATTGATCCGTGCCTGATACATCAATTCATTGTGACCCTATCGCTCCGACAAGGGAACTCGTGCACCCCGCCCGCCTCTCACCTAAGCTGGCAAACACAAATCAAACAATCACAACCGGAGAACTTTGGCATGAATACAGGAATCAGACACGTCAGTCTTGTTGTTGGCATTTCGCTCAGTCTGCTGACCCTGGAAGTTCTCGCACACGGTGACGTCACGCCACATCCGATCGACACGTCAAGCCTGCCGCCAGTCGGTACGGAATGGGTGGCGTCCAATCCTTACCGCGGCAACGAAAAAGCAATCGCTGTCGGCGCCGTTGGCTACCTGCACAACTGCGCGGGATGCCATGGCCTGAATGCCATCTCAGGCGGTGTCGCTCCCGACCTGCTGCTGGTCACCCGGGATTGCCTGGGGATGACAGCGAAGGACAAACAGGCGGCCTGCCTGAAGGACAGCGACGACTATTTCAAGGAAATCACGCTGAACGGCAAAAAGACCAGCGATGGCCGCTACGTGATGCCGGCTTACAAAACCGTCTTCACGCAAGAAGCGGTATGGGCACTCAAAGCCTATACCGACGCCCGGACAGGTGAAGAAAGCAAAAAAAGCAAGTAGTCAGAAAACCGCCCCACGTGTGGCACCGGGGCAAAAACTCACAGTCTGGACTGCGCCGTATCGTAGACTTTTAGCTTGTCACGCTTGCCGACAGCAATCACTGTGACGAAGACGGTTTCGTCTTCAACGCGATACACCAGCCGGTAGCCGATACGTAGTAGTTTGATCTTGTAGCAATCGGGCATTCCGGCCAATGCGCTGGCCGGCACCCGTGGGTTATTCAGCCGGTCTGCCAGTTTTTTCTTGAGTGGTTCGCGGATGCTGTTGTCCAGACTTTTCCACTCGGCCAGCGCCAGCGCGTGAAAGCGTAGCTTATAGCTCATCCAGACTCACTTCGACGAATGGCCCGTTGGCGCGCTCCTGAACCAGTTTGGCGTCCTCCAGATCATCCAGATGCGCCATTAGCCGTTCGTAATGCGCAGCTGGCACGAGGTAAGCCTCAGTCCGGTTGTGGTTGAGTATGGCGATCGGGCAGCCATCCGCTTGCTTGATGATCTCGGCAAGATTTCGCTTTAGCTCGGTGACGCTGACGGTGATATTTGCGTAGATAGTGTCCATGAACTTTCATACCAGGCTTTTGACACAATATTAAACACCTAATTAAGCTTCAAATAAAGCTTTAATTTGTCATTGACGAAGCCGTCGGTTCGCGGTGACCATCGGAACAAAACGCTGGCGCTGGCGCGGATGCGCCACCACGGCGCCGAATCGTATTGCGCGAGATGGTCACTTTTGAATGGCTACATCTGGCGGGGACTGAAAACTTTCGGCAGGTGAGCCGGAAATCTGTTTGTTGATTCTCCGATAACCGTGGTCTGTCCCCGGTTTTCGATAACCGTGGTCTGTCCCCGGTTTTCGCCGGTTTTCGGTTTTCTTCGCACACCTCAGAGTGTCACCGCAGGAACTCCTTTAGCGGCATACAGCCCTATAAAATACCGTTCGCCAAATCGCGCACATTGACCCGCGCCCGCAAGCGGGCCGCCAGCAAATACAGGCCGCCCAGCTTTCGATGCAGGAACAGGGCATCGGCCGGCGGCGTATGCCAGAAGTCGCGATCCCGGGCGAGAACCATCCCGGCGTCGCGGATGCGCGCGGCAAGGCCGGAGCCGGCAAAATCGAATGCGCCGTCATGGCATAAAGGCTCGCAGGCCTGGGTGAAAATATCGAGCACGGCTTCACGGTGCCGGTCTTCAATGTCGGCCTGAAAATAGCCGATATCGGCCGCGGCGAGTCCAATCGCCTTGCGATCACCGGCAATCGCGCCGGTCATCAACCGACGATACGCATCAACCATGGCTTCGGGATAGGCGCGCGTCGCGCCAAAATCGAGCAGGATCAATTGCTGCGTCGCGGTATCGACACGGTAATTGGCGAAATTCGGGTCGGTCTGAATCAACCGGAATTCGAAAATCTCCCGAAAAACCAGGGTAATCAGCAGGCCGGCAATACGATCCCGCTCAGCCTGCGGCGCGTCAATCAGGGATTCAACCGGAACCCCGTCCATGCGGCTCATGGCTAGCACACTCACGGTAGTCAGATCGGCGTGCA
This sequence comes from Rhodocyclaceae bacterium, assembly GCA_044359525.1. Classification (GTDB taxonomy): domain Bacteria; phylum Pseudomonadota; class Gammaproteobacteria; order Burkholderiales; family Rhodocyclaceae; genus CAJBIL01. The sequence goes on from JBIKLY010000066.1 coordinate 14,586, forward strand.
GTTCCGGCAGGGCAAAATCCGGCGCATCGGCCAGCAGCACACGGTACTGCCGCAGCCACTCGCCCTCGCGCAGGTAGTCGGCTTCAGCGTGCAACTGGCGCTTGGCCTCATCCAGCAGCGGTTTGATGTCCAGCGTTTTGGGTAGCAAGCCGGAAACCCGCAGCAACGCCGCGACGTTATCGACATCGCTGTCGATACTCTGCCGGATGCCGGGGTACTGCACCTTGATCGCCAGATGCCGGCCATCGCGCGTCCGGGCAAGGTGGACTTGCCCGATCGAGGCGGCCGCCACCGGTGTAAAGGAAAACTGCTCGAATTGCTGCTCCCAGCCCGCCCCCCAATTGACATTGAGCACGCTCACCAGTTGACTCATCGGCATCGGGTGCGCCTCGGCACGCAGGCGTGCCAGTATGACGGCCAACTCGGGCGGCAGGAGATCACCGGCGTCCATCGAGATCAGTTGCCCAACTTTCATCGCAGCGCCACGCAATTGCGCCAGCTGGTCGGCAACGCGCCGGGCATTGGCCGGCGTCAGCAGCAGGTCACTGATTCGCGGCCGCCGCCCCTGCGCCAGTTGCCGCGCGCCTTCTGCCAGCATGCCACCGGCCACCCCGGTGGCCAGGCTGCCCAGTCGCGCCAGCCGTGACCAGCGCCCGTCGGGCACCGGCGAACTACTTGCTGGCTGATCACCCACGGCGTTGATTCATGTGACTGCCGGTGCAGTCCGGCGCATCAGAATCTTCAAGCGGATAGGCGTCGGCGACATAAGCCGGCCCTTTCATGACCATGACAATGAAGGCGCCGATTGCGACCGTGAACAGCACGGTCCAATGCAGAACAACGACACTGATGACGTAGATGTCAATCCGCGTGACCAGTTCGGCCAGCGCCGACTCACTGCCTTCTCTGGGGAAAATCCGCGCCAGGAATGACGGCGTCGCGATCAGCAGTGAGCCGAACAGGAGCAGCTTTGGCATCCGGCGCAACAGCTTCCGCTCCAGCCCGGGCGGCGTCTCGACAAAGCCGGACAATCGGGTGAACAGGTTCATCAGGAACGCTCCTTCCGTTTACCGGCAGACATTACAGACATGATGAAAACGCGCCGGCAGCCAGACAAAGACAAGCCACCAGCGTCAGACGAAAACGCAGCACTAGATACCCGGCCGGCAACCCGGCAATCCTGGCGAGGCGCTTGTCCTGCCAGTAGGCCGCGCCGAAGCCGACGAGCAAAAACAGGCTGGCAAACGGTGGCGCAACCAGAAGCGCCGGCCAGGCGAGCAATGCCGGGATCACACTCCAGATAATGCAGGCCTTCCGCTGACCGGCGTCAAGCCCGCTTGCCGTCATCGCAAAACCCCAGTGCAGCGCACCGAGAAAGCTCAGGATGACGGCCCCATAAGCGAACAATGCATCGCCGAAGAACAACGCATGGTGATCATCAAGCAGGCTGGCCGGCGCCAGCGTGATAAAAGGCAGCAGCCCGCCATAGCCAAGCCAGTTTGCGGCCGGCGGGAGCGTTACAGAAGGCGCGTCAGGCAGTGTGTTCATCGCGTTACTTAACCAGCGGCCGGATGCTGGAGAAGCCGCCGTCGATCGACCACACCTGACCGGTCACCCTTGCGGCAGATGCCGACAGCAGCCAGACCATTAGCTCGGCCAGCTCATCGGCACTGCCGACACCCGGTAGCGGATACTGCCGGGCCGCCGCTTCGCGTGCCGGCGCACTGCCCAGGATGCGCGCCGCGGCCGGCGTATCCATGATGCCCGGCGCCACGGCGTTGATGCGGATGCCGGCTGGTGCATAGGTTGCCGCTGCGCCACGCACCAAGCCCTCGACACCGGCTTTCGCAGCGGCGATTGCCTCATGGTTGGGCGTACCGATGCGCGCTGCGGCGGACGAAACGAGCACCGCAGCACCGGCACTGTCCACCCCGCGCAGGCCGCCGACGAAAGCCGACAGGGTATGGAAGGCGCTGATCAGATTGGCATTGAGACAATCGTTGAAATCGGTTTCAGACATCCGGTGCATGGCACCCAAGCGGATATTGCCGACGCAATGCGCCAGCGCGGTCGGCACCAATTGATGCGCCGTGGCGGTTTCGAGAATGCTGCGCGCGCCGGCCATAGTCGAACAGTCGGCAACGATCTGCAGATGCTGATTGCCATACGCCTCGCGCAAACGCGCCGGGTCACGACTGCAAACAATCAGCGTCCAGCCCGCGTCAGCCAGCCTGACCGCTACCGCTTGCCCCAGCCCGCCGGCCGCGCCGGTAATCAATGCCGTTTTTTCCATTAGCTCACCTGTATGATTTGGGTTGCCGAAAGGCCGGAAGTTTCGTCATGGACAAAAATAAAATTTGTCTTGAAAAAACTATCTCTATGAGCCTATATTAGAAGTGTCATTCTTTTTTGTCTAGGACAAAATGAAAAACTTTACTTACCTTGGCCTTGCTGCCAAACTCAAATTCCAGCTCACCGCGCTGCTGTTTGTACTGTTCGGCCTCGCCGCTTGCAGTACCACGCCGCCCGAAGGCATGACCGCCGTTACGCCCTTCGACATCCAGCGTTACGCCGGCAAGTGGTACGAGATCGCGCGCCTTGATCATTCGTTCGAGCGCGGCCTCACTGACATCAGCGCCAACTACCGGCAACTCGACGATGGCAGCGTCGAGGTCACCAATCGCGGCTACGACACGAAGAAAGGCGAGTGGCGCCAGGCCGTGGGACGCGTACTGTTCACCGGCGAGCCAACCCGCGCTTCGCTGAAAGTCTCGTTCTTCGGACCGTTTTATGGCGGCTATCACGTCGTCGCGCTTGATCAGCAAAATTACCGCTGGGCGATGGTTGTCGGGCCCGACCGTGACTACCTCTGGATCCTCGCCCGCGACAAACAGTTGCCCGCACCAATCCGCGAACAGCTGGTCGCGCAGGCAAAGGAACAGGGCATCGATGTCGGGAAACTGATCTGGGTCGCACAAACACGTGATGACAGCTGAGACGCACGTTGCCGTCATCGGCGCCGGCATCGCCGGCCTATCGTGCGCCACCGCCCTGCAGCAGGGCGGCTGCACGGTGCGGGTGTTCGACAAGAGCCGCGGCCCGGCCGGGCGCATGAGCACGCGCCGCGGCGATGACTGGCAGTGCGACCACGGCGCGCAGTATTTCACGGCACGCGATCCGCACTTTCGCGCCGAAGTCGCGCGCTGGCAGGCGGCCGGTGTGGCCGGCCTGTGGCAACCGAGACTGCAGGTGATCGGTGGCGCCGCCCTGCACACGCTTGGCGCACCGGTCGAGCGTTTTGTCGGCACACCGCGCATGACGGCACCGGCCAGCCTTCTGGCCGGTGCACTGCCATTGAAGTGCGAAACCACGATCAAGCAACTGCAACGCCATGCCGACGGCTGGCATTTGTTCTCGGCCGAGCACGCCTGGCTGAACGAGCGCTTCGACGCAGTGGTCATCGCTGTACCGGCACCACAGGCTGTCCCGCTGCTGCAACACGCAGCCCCCGAGCTGGCAACACTGGCCGGCAGCGCCGTGATGCGTGGCAGCTGGACCTTGATGCTGCAGTTTTCGTCACCGGTCGACCTGCCCTTCGACGCGGCCTTTGTGAATGACGGCCCCTTGCGCTGGATCGCCCGCGACAGCAGCAAACCCGGCCGCAGCGGCAAGGAGAGCTGGACCTTGCAGGCCAATGCCCGCTGGAGCGAAGCGCATCTGCACGACGACGCCGAGAATGTCGCGGCGACGCTGCTCGAAGCCTTTACAGAACTCGGCGGCCCGCCGCCGCAGGCGTACTCCACACACTGCTGGCGCTATGCCGACAGCGAACCGGCACTGGATATCGGCTACGCCTGGAGCCCCGACAGCGCACTGGGCCTTTGCGGCGACTGGCTGAACGGCGGCAAGGTGGAAGGCGCCTGGCTGAGCGGCAGGGCAATCGCACAAGAACTGCTGCAATCGTTGCCACGCCACCGGTAGCCACCCGAAACCCTGTAGAATTTGCCGCTCCTCATGGAGCCTCGCATGCACAGCAACCCACTCGAATTCGAACGCAAGATTGTCGCGCCGGAACAACTCGCCGGGCGCCTTGCCGGCCTCGCCCGTCCGCTGGTTTTCACCAACGGCTGCTTCGACATTCTGCACCGTGGCCACGTCACGCTGCTCGCGCAGGCGCGCGCCCTCGGTGCGTCAATGATCGTTGCGCTCAACTCGGATGCCTCCGTAAAACGGCTGGGCAAAGGCGATGACCGCCCGGTCAACAGCCTTGCCGACCGCCTCGCCGTAATGGCCTCGCTCGAATGCGTCTCACTGGTCACCTGGTTTGACGAAGACACGCCGCTCGCGCGCATCCTCGATTGCCGGCCCGACGTTCTGGTCAAGGGCGGTGACTGGCCGGTTGAAAAAATCGTTGGCAACACGGAAGTTTCGGGCTGGGGCGGGCGCGTGGTGTCGATCCCGTTCATTCACGAGAAATCAACAACGGCGCTACTGGAAAAGATCCGTCGCCTGTAGCTGCGGTCAAAGGCAGAGCACACCGCTACCGCCCGCAAAACCGCCTATTTCAGCCCGAAGAAATCCCGGATCCGCCCGACGATGGCGGCGTGATGCTGCGCGTGTTCAGCTTCCGTTTGCTCGCGGTGATACTGCGTCTGCAGCTCATCGATCTGCTGCATCCGCGTTGCCAGAATGTGCGCCATGTTCTCGGCCAGTTCGGGCCGCGCACGAATGATGTCTTCGAAGCCGGATTTGTCGAGCCGGTAACACTCGACATCGCTTTTGGCGACGACGGTTGCCGAGCGCGGCGCCCCCGTCAGGAGGCCCATTTCACCAAACACGCTGCCGGCAGGCACCGTGGTCAGCAAACGCTTTTCACCATTGGGCGCCACCCAGATCACATCAGCTTCGCCCTTGACGATCAGGTAAAGCCAGTGCGCCACCGCGCCCTGGTGGGTCATCACCGAACCCCCAGGAAAAGGGGCGTAGCTGAGGCGCTCGGCAAGCTGGTGCCGCTCGTCTTCCGACAGGCCGGCAAACAGCTCAACGTCAGACAGCGCCGCCAGTTGCCGCTGCAGATCGCGCGCCCGGACACGATGACGATAAGCCTCGTCTTCCTTGACCAGATGCACCACCTGATCGGGCAGGGCAATGCGCCAGCCGGCACGCTGCAAGGCGCTGAGGACATGCACGCGAACGGTCGAATCGGTCGGATCATCAAGCAGCGGATCAAGCAGCCAGTAGCGCACGGCATAACGCACCGAGCCGGGAGAAAAATCCATCGCCACACAGGAAGGCGCGGGCGATTTGGCCACATTGGCGATATCAGCCTCCGCCACGGCGCGTTCGACAGCGGCAATTACCCGGGCCGGCGCCACGCTGTAGTCAACGTTGAACCACACCCAGCGTCGCCAGGCATTGACGCTCAGATCCGGGTCAAGCAGGACGCTAAACTTGCCCTTCATCAACTGGCTGTTC
>JBIKLY010000043.1:0-28748 GCA_044359525.1 Rhodocyclaceae bacterium
TTCGACAGCTTCTTCAACTCTTCGAGCGTGGCGATCACAGCCTTGTCGATACCGCGCTTCAGATCCATCGGATTCATGCCGGCGGCAACGTACTTCATGCCTTCGCGAACGATCGACTGGGCCAGGACGGTCGCGGTGGTGGTGCCGTCACCGGCGATGTCGGAGGTCTTGGAAGCAACTTCCTTGACCATCTGCGCGCCCATATTGGCGAACTTGTCCTTCAGTTCGATTTCCTTGGCGACGGACACGCCGTCCTTGGTAATCGTCGGGGCGCCGTACGAGCGCTCCAGAACCACGTTGCGACCCTTCGGGCCGAGGGTAATCTTGACTGCATCGGCCAGGATGTTCACACCCTCGACCATGCGCGAACGGGCGGAGTCGCCGAATTTAACGTCTTTAGCTGCCATAGAAATATCTCCTGAATTCTGTGATGGATGTAGCGAACCGAAAGCGATTAAGCTTCGACGACGCCCATGATGTCTTCTTCACGCATGACCAGCAGCTCTTCGCCATCGACCTTGACGGTCTGGCCCGAGTACTTGCCGAACAGGACGCGGTCGCCGACCTTGACGTCGAGCTTGCGCACTTCGCCGTTTTCGAGGATCTTGCCTTTGCCGACGGCGAGGATTTCGCCCTGGTCAGGTTTTTCGGCGGCGGTATCGGGAATGACGATGCCGGAAGCGGTCTTGCGCTCATCTTCGAGACGCTTGACGATTACGCGATCATGCAATGGACGAATTTTCATACGGGTTCTCCTTGGGTTTTGGCGTAAGTGACTACTAACTCATCAGTGTTAGCCAGGGTAGCGCAGACAGGACTGTTAGCACTCAAAGCTGACGAGTGCTAATAATAGGGGCGCAGTGGCAATATTTCAAGACGCACGGTGATAAAAAACCCATAACGACGCCACCATCCTCTGGGAATCTTCCCTCACGGCACGCTCAGCAGACCCAAGCCGCAATCGGCATAGCGCGCCAGAGCCGGCGCTGTTACGATCACGCCATGGTCGTCACGAACCCTCAACGCGAAACGGCAATCGTCATCCGGCGGGATGGCCAGACAGCGGTCTTCGTCAAATTCAACGCCGGCAGGCTCACTTGCGAACGTCTCACCGAAATGCAGTTTCGCGAGCAATGGCACGCAACGGACTACGCGCTGAACGAGGCGCTTGAACGTTTCTTTGAGCACGCAGAGAACCACGGTGCAACACAGGAAGCGCTCAAGGGGCTGCAGAAATTGCAGGCACGCGACAGCAGCGTGATCGCCAGCCTGTTCTGACTGCGCAGCAATTCTGCAACAACATAAGCAGCAGATAAAAAAACGGCCCGGGAAACCCGGGCCGTTTTGCCGTTGAACTGGCGGTGTAGCGTGTTGCTTGCTCTTAGTGACCGGATGCGCTGCTTGCGCCAAAACCGGTTTCCGAGCGAACCTTCTGTGCCGGGTAGAGCGAGCGCTCGAGTTGAGCCTGCTTGCTGTTGTCCATCTTCGAAACAAGGTAGATGGTCAGGAAAGCAGCCGACATCGAGAACAGGCCAGGCGACGAGTAAGGGAACAGTGCCGAACCCTTCGGGTTCTTGAGCACAGCTTCCCACACCGAAGCGGAAACGATGGTCAGACCAACCGACGAGAACAGACCGACGAAACCGCCAGCCACTGCACCCTTGGTCGTACAATCTTTCCACAACACCGACATGAACAGCACCGGGAAGTTGGCCGAACAGGCGATGGCGAAAGCCAGCATCACCATGTAAGCGACGTTTTCCTTCTCGAAGGCGATACCGAGGAACACAGCGATGATGCCGAGGCAGATCGTGGTGATCTTCGAAACGCGCAGTTCGTGAGCGGAGTCAGCTTGACCCTTGGTCCAGACAGTAGCGTACAGATCATGCGACACAGCCGAAGCACCCGACAACGTCAGACCGGCAACCACAGCCAGAATTGTGGCGAAAGCAACTGCCGAGATGAAGCCGAGGAAGACGTTACCGCCGACCGCGTTGGCCAGGTGGATAGCAGCCATGTTGCCGCCGCCCTTCAGACCCTTGGTCAGATCACCACCGACGTAGTAGGCAGCCGGATCCTGCGTGAGCAGAACAACCGCACCAAAACCGATGATGAAGGTCAGGATGTAGAAGTAGCCGATCCAGGTCGTTGCCCAGCCCACCGATTTGCGTGCTTCTTTTGCACTCGGAACGGTGAAGAAGCGCATCAGGATGTGCGGCAGACCGGCCGTACCGAACATCAGCGTCATACCGACGGAGATGGCGGAGATCGGATCCTTGATCAGGGCACCAGGTCCCATGATGGCATCGTGCTTGGCGTGGATTTCAACGGCCTTGGCAAACAGCATTTCAGGATTGAAGCTGAACTGCCAGAGCACCGCCAGCGCCATAAACGTAGCACCGGTAAGCAGCATGACTGCCTTGATGATCTGCACCCAAGTGGTTGCCGTCATGCCGCCGAACAGCACGTAGCACATCATCAGCACGCCGACGATCATCACCGCAACGTTGTATTCAAGACCGAACAGCACCTTGATCAGCTGACCGGCACCGACCATCTGCGCAATCATGTAGAAGCAGACGACAACCAGCGTACCCGAAGCGGCAAAAATGCGAATCGGGGTCTGGGCGAAGCGGTAGGCGGCGACGTCGGCGAAGGTGAACTTGCCGAGGTTACGCAGACGCTCTGCCATCAGGAAGGTGATCACCGGCCAGCCAACCAGCCAGCCGATCGAGAAGATCAGGCCGTCAAAACCGTTGGCGAACACCAGACCGGAAATACCGAGGAAGGACGCGGCAGACATGTAGTCGCCGGCAATCGCCAGACCGTTCTGGAAACCGGTGATACCACCGCCGGCGGTGTAGAAGTCGGCAGCCGTCTTGGTCTTGCTGGCGGCCCACTTGGTGATGAACAGGGTCATGACAACAAAGGCGCCGAACATGCCGATGGCGACCCAGTTGGTTTCCTGCTTGACGGTGTTGCCGAGATCGGCGCCGGCAGCCAGGGCTGCGCCCGCGACCAGCATGCCGAGCACGAGGCCCAGACCGTTACGTGTGAGTTTGGACATCATTATTTGCTTGCCTCCTTGATGATTTCGGCGTTCAGATCGTCGAATTCAGTGTTGGCACGGCGGACATAGATGTTGGTGATGAGAATCGTCAGAACGATCACGCCAACGCCCATCGGGATACCGATCGAGGTCACCATGCCAGCGCCGAGCTTCTGCGCCAGAAATTCCTTGTTGTAGGCAACCAGCAGGATGTAGCCGTAGTAAATGCACATCACAAGGATGGTCATGATGATGCTGTAGGTGGAACGCATGTTCACCAGTTTTTCGTACTTAGGGTTGGCTGCTATACGCGCAACCATCTCTTCTTCTTTCATGTTGCCTCCTCGCAAATGAACGGGTTGACGAGTCACTTTGCGTGACTACGGGAACCACAATAGCGCATTCAACTTACGGCGCGCTTACACATTGGAAAATTTATTGTTCTAAAACATAATCTTACGCGAGGCTGACGCATTCCTTAACGAATGCTTACGGCCGCCGTTGCAAGGCGCCCCGCAGCGCACAGACACGCCTGTCAAAATGGCGCAGGAAGCAATCACTGTCTGCATTTGCGATGCACCGGTCGGCGGGTACAATCCTGAATGGATCGACCGCAACTGCGGGGTTTCGCAAATCCTGCGACAAGGTTTTCGATTTTTTTGTTGGCGATTGAGGTAGCTCATGCTGGTACTGTTAGTTGAAGACGACCCGGAATTATCTGACGGCATTGCCGCCTTTCTTACCGGACAAGGCGATACGGTCGTGGTCGAATCCAATGGAATGGCGGCCGACCGCCTGTTGCAGGATCGCAAGTTTGATTTTGCCCTGGTCGATGTCGGGCTGCCCGGGCTCAGTGGCTATGAGATCGTGCGACGCATCCGGGAACGTCGCCAGTTGCTGCCGGTCATCATGATTACCGCACGCGACGCGCTCGACGACCGCATCTACGGCCTCGATCTGGGTGCCGACGATTACCTGGCAAAACCCTTCGAGCTGGCCGAGCTGACCGCGCGTATGCGCGCGATCATTCGCCGTGGCGCCAGCGCGGTAACACACCGCATCAGTTTTGGCCCACTGTCGATTGACATGGACGGTCGCCACGCCTCACTGGCAGACCAGCCGCTGATCCTTTCCAGCCGGGAATGGGACCTGCTCACCGTGCTGACCGAAGCCGATGGCCGTACCGTTCCTAAAGAACGCCTGCAAGCCGACAGCAGTGTTAACGCCCTCGAAGTGTACGTCAGCCGCCTGCGTCGGCGTCTTGAGCCCGCGGGACTCAACATCCGCACGGTGCGCGGCTTCGGCTACCGGCTGGAGACGGCCAACAGCGTCGCAGACAAGACGCGACCTGATGCCAACGACTAGGCCGTCTGATACGACGGCTGGCACCAGTACCATAGAAACAACGGCTGGCACTAGCCTCCGGCGGAGCTTGCTGGCGGCCCTGGTGGCGCCTATCCTCGTGGCGCTGCTGGCAGGCGGTGTATTCGGCTACCGGGCAGCAGAAAAAGTGGTTAGCGCCGCTTATGACCAGAACTTGCTGAATCTCGCCAACGGCATCGCCAACCGCGCGCGGCTCGAAAACGGTGACATCACGATCGCCCTGAGTACCGAAGAAGAATCGCTGCTGCGTACGGACACCGTTGACCACATCTACTTCCGGGTGCGCGATGACTCAGGCCGCATCATCGTCGGCGATGCCGACCTGCCGCCGCCCGAACTGCCGACTCATGATATTCCGCCGCACTTTTCGGAATTACCGCAGCCGGAGATTCTGACCCGCACACCCCGAATTTACTCGACAGGACCGCAACACTATTATTTCGAAGGCTACTATCGCGGCGAAACGATCCGCGGCGTACGTTTTCACCCGGTGCTGGAAGAGCATGGTTTTTACGTCACTGTCGCCGAAACACTGGGCAAGCGCAACGAGGCCATCCGTGACTTGCTGCTTGGCTTCGGCGTTGCGGTTCTGCTGGTCCTGGCGGCATTCGGCGCCGTCGTGCACTACGGCATCCCCTCCGGACTGGCATCGTTACGCGACCTGGAAGAAGAACTCGCCGGTCGTTCGGGGCAGGATCTCGCACCGGTCGACTTGACTGATGTCCCGCTTGAAATCCGCGAGGTGGTCCGCGCGCTCAACGCGCTGCTCATGCGTTTGCGCGAAGCCAATGCGGTACAAAGGGAATTCCTGCAGGATGCCGCACACCAACTGCGCACCCCGCTTGCCGGCCTGCAAGTCCAGATCGAACTAATGCACAGCGGACAAAACGACCAGACGGCGTCGAGAAATTTGCGCAAATCGGTCACCCGCGTAACACGCCTGGCCAACCAGCTGTTGGCACTGGCCAGAGCCGAAGCAGGCCACCATCTGATAGCCAATGCCTCGACGGTCGATCTGGCTGAAATCATCGACGACATGCTCGAAGAATGGCTGCGCATCGCCGACGAAAAAAATATCGACTTTGGCGTGCAACGCGACGCATCGACCATCACCGGCGACCCGACGCTACTCAGAGAACTGATTTCCAACCTGGTCGACAACGCGCTCAAATACACCCCGGCAGGCGGCCAGGTTACCTTGCGCTGCGCGCGCGTTGGCGAGGTGCTGGAAATTGATGTCAGCGATGACGGGCAAGGCATCCCGGAAAGTGAACGGGAACGGGTTTTCGAGCGCTTTCACCGACTGCCGAACGCCATGGCCAGCGGCAGTGGCCTGGGCTTGCCGATCGCCCGTGAGATTGTTGCCGGACACCAGGGATCAATCGTCATCACAGACGGCACCGACGGCAAAGGCACCTGCATCCAGGTGCGCTTGCCATTCAAGCAATCAGACGCCCGGACACCTGCTGCAACGCGACATTGACGCAATGCGAACGGCCACCGAGCTTGACGTCGTACTGTTCCAGAGCGAGCAGACACAACGCGAGGCCGCTGCTATCGACATCAGTCACTTCGGAGAGATCAAGCTCAGCTACGCCGCCCTTGGTCAGACCGTACATAAAATCAACGCCCAGCCCATTGTTAAGACCACCAACAATACGCATCACCTTGCGCCCCTGCAGATCATGAATACTCAGCAAGGAAGCTTTCCCGGAAGCAAGCGCGCTGTCGATCGCGCCCTGAATCAATATTTCACTGATCGGGCCGGCATGGAAACGGGCGCTATAAACCTCGCCCACCTTGCTCACCACGATGGCCGGCATATCGATCAACGGTGAGCCGAAAACCGAGAATTCACAGCCAAAAACTTCGCCGACCCGGAGCGGCACGCTTGCCGTCAGCATCAAGCCGCCAAGCGAAAGGTTCTGTAACTCCCCACTGCCGCTCCGCCCGCTCTGACCCACCCTGATCGATGGGGGCTGGTTGAAACGGATTCGCTGATGACGGCGCTGTTCGCTCATAATGCTTTTAACTGACAATCGTTGATCGGTTGGATTTTTTTATACTACCAACTTCACCGGACCATGACGCAAATAATTCCCGCTGGCATTCCCCGCAACAAGCAGAGTCGACGCATGTTATTGCCCGCATTTTTTTCGCTGTTGCTGTGCGGCACGCCGTTGGCGGTCGCCGCAACACTACCGCCCGAAGTAAGTGCTGCGCTGAAAGAGGCGGGCATTGCGCAACGCAGTGTCGCCATCGTTGTACAGGGGGTCGATGCGGAACAGCCTCTGATCAGCCACAACGTGAAGCAGGCAATGAACCCGGCGTCGGCGATGAAACTGGTCACCACCTACGCCGCCCTTGAAGTACTTGGCCCGGCCTACACCTGGCGCACCGCTGCCCTGAGCGACAGCCCCCCCGTTGCCGGCCGGCTCAACGGTAGCCTTTTTCTGCGCGGCAGTGGCGATCCACGGCTGGCGCTGGAACAATTCTGGCTGTTGCTGCGCCAGTTACGCGCACGCGGCATCAGCGAAATTACCGGCGATCTGGTGCTCGACCGTAGCGCCTTCGCGCTGCCGCCGCACGACCCGGCGGAATTCGATAACGAACCGCTGCGCCCCTACAACGCCGGGCCGGACGCGCTACTGGTCAATCTCAAAAGCCTGCGCCTGACACTGCAGCCCGACGAGGCAAAAAGAGCCGTGACGGTAATCAGCGAAACGCCAGACGAAGGGCTGCGCATCAATAATCGACTGACCCTCGGCAACGAAGCCTGCGGCGACTGGCGAGAAAAGCTGAAAGTGGCGGCCAATGGCGACACCATCGAGCTGAACGGCAGCCTGGCCGCTGCCTGCGGCGAAAAAGCGCTGCACCTCTCGCCTTGGCCGGCCGACGTACAAGTCGAACGGATGTTCCGCACCCTCTGGCGCGAACTGGGCGGCAGCCTGCGCGGACAGGTGCGCGAGGGGAAAACGCCGGATGGAGCCCGCCTGCTTGCGGCGCAGGACTCCCCTGCCCTCGGCGAGATCGTGCGCGAGATCAACAAGTACAGCAACAATGTGATGGCGCGACAACTTTTTCTGACCCTGGCGGCAGAACGCCCGGCCACGCCGGACAGTGCACGGCGTCGTATCAAGACATGGCTCGATGAAAAAAACCTGAAGTTGCCGGAACTGGTACTCGATAACGGCTCCGGCCTGTCACGCAGCGAACGTATCTCGGCCGAAGGCTTGAGCCAGTTGTTGCTTGCCGCCTGGCAAAGCCCGGTGATGCCCGAGTTGATGTCGTCGCTGCCGCTTGCCGGCGTCGACGGCACGCTGAAAAAACGCTTGGGCAACAGCTCGGCCAGCGGCCGCGCCCACCTGAAAACTGGCTATCTCGAGGGTGTGCGGGCGATTGCCGGTTACGTGCTCGATGCCAGCGGCAAACGCTGGGTAGTCGTCTGCCTGATCAATGACCCGCGCGCCCGGCTCGGTAAGCCGGCAATCGACGCACTGCTGCGCTCGGTGGCGGAACGCTGATAAACGTATCCACCCCCTTCGGGCGGGCTTCGCGCAGAGGATCATCAAGAACAAACTGGGGAGAGACTACGGTTAGCCGGGCTAAATGGCCTGCAACCCGCATGGATAGGCGTTCTACACCAAGCAATTAGCGCAAACCGCCTATCCATGCGGGTTGCAGAGCATCGGTGCAAATCAAGCCCTAAGAAACAATGGATTACTCGGTGTCGATAGGGGCAGAGTGAATTGATCACGCTACCAATGCACGTCCGTACCGAAAGCCTCGAATGCCGCGTCGCACGTAATCAACGCGGCAGATTCCAGCGCGCTTTGTGCCGCCAGCATTCGATCAAAGGGATCGCGGTGGTCCAGTTCGTAGCCAGCCGCTTTCAAGGCATGCAAGTAAGTTACCGGCAAATGCTCAAAACCATCCGCCGCGATCAACTCGTCAAAGCGTGAAACAGCATCGGCCGCAAGGCCAAGTTTGCCGAGCCGGAATTTCGTGGCAATTTCCCAGGCGCTTGCCGCGCTAACCAGAATCGCGTTGGCTTCGTCGGCAATGGCTTCTTTGGCTCGAGACGACAGTTTGGGGTCGTCGGTCAGCCACCAGAGCAAGGCGTGGGTATCGAGCAAAAACCTCATTTACCTTCCCATCCCGCCAGCGCATCACTCGGCAACGGGTCAAAAAAAGTATCCGCCACACGCCCGACCAGGCGCCCTGGCTGTCGCTTGGTGCTGCTCGGCGCCAGGGGCATCAATCGGGCGTAGGGCTTTCCCGCCTTGGCCAGCACGATCTCCTGGCCGGCATGCGCCTGCTCCAAAAGGCGTGAAAAATGGGTCTTGGCTTCATGGACATTGACCGTTAGCGGCATGGCGGCTCCAAGTTGGTTGAGCAATGGACTAAGCTTATCATTGTCCGAACTTTACCAATAGCGCCGTATAAAAAAATCAGGGTTGCGCGAATCTTGCGATAGGGCACCTGAGTGCCCGCAGCAAATTCAGCAACACTGAAAACGACATACTCTGCCGGCGCTGCCCCCCTCTTTGTTGCAGACGCTCAACGACTTCGCGAGACATCCCTGGATCGAGGCGTCCACGCTCGTCGGCCTGAGAACAAGGTCAGGGGTGGGCTCATCAGGCGGGGAATCAAGCATAATGCTTCTTCCGGAAATTTCATGAAGCGGAGCGTTTCGTAGTGACTATTGAACACGCCAAACAGCTGGCTGAACACGGCGCCAATCCTCGTCTGGCCGGCGACATGGAGTTGCTGCTGGCGATCAGTCAGGACTTCGTGGGTTCTCCCGCGATGAACGAAACGCTGACCAACGCAGTGCGCCAGATCATGGCCTATATGGAAACCGAAGCGGCTTCCATCTTTTTGCTCGATGCGTCGGACGAAAAGCTGACCTGCCTGGCCTGCGCCGGGCCGGTCTCCATCGAGGGATTGAGCATCGCCAGGACCCAGGGCATTGTCGGGCGTGCGCTGGCCAGCAATGCCGTGCAGATGGTGCGCGACGTGTCGGCAGACGGGGATTTCAGTACCGCCGTTGATGACAGCACCGGTTTTGTTACCCGTTCGATCCTGTGTGCACCGCTGCTCGTCAAGGGTCGCATGCTGGGCGCCCTGGAGGTGATCAACAAACGCAAGGGCGACGGGCTGTTTGATCTGGCCGACAAGCAGTTTCTGCAGGTGCTGGCCGGCATGGTCTCGTTGGCCGTGCACAACGCGCAGATGACCGAAGCGCTGGTCGAGCAGGAGCGCATGCGGCGCGAGCTTGATCTGGCGCGTGAAATTCAGCGCAATCTTCTGCCCAGTCCGCCGGCCGCCGGTTTCCCGGTGCACGGGCTGAATCTTTCGGCAATGGAAGTCTCCGGCGATTTTTATGATTTTTTTACCTTGGCCGACGGGCGCATTGCCTGGGGGCTGGGTGATGTTTCAGGCAAGGGGATGAATGCGGCCATGCTCATGGCCAAAACAATCAGCCTGTTTCGCTGCCTGTGCAAAACGGTGCATGACCCGGCGCGTCTGCTGGCCATGCTCAATGATGAAATTGCCGAAACTGCCAGTCGCGGCATGTTTGTCACCATGGCGGCGGGCGTGTTTGATCCGCTGAGCGGGGAAGTCATTTTTGCCAATGCCGGGCATCAGCCGCCGCTCTATCGCAACTCAAGCGGCGGCTATCGCGAACTTGAAGAGTCTTCGCCGCCGCTCGGCATCATGTCCGGTATGGATTACAGCGAGCAGCACCTGCAACTCGCGGGCGGCCGGCTTTACATATTTACGGATGGCGTGACCGAGGGCTGGGCTGAAGGCGACAGCATGCTCGGACTATCCGGCCTGCAGGCGCTACTCGACAAACATGCTGTGTTGCCGCCGGCGGATCAGCTGGACCGTGTCGCCGAGGCGCTGGTCCGCCCCGGTGTACGCCTGCATGACGACCTCACCCTGCTGGTGATCGGCCAATGAAACTCGAAAAAGCAGTTCGTCCACGAAAATCACTAAAAGCACGAAAAAAAATCAAACAGATACAAAAATTCAGAGCACAACCCTTAGGGTGAGTGGCTAACTCAACCCGTTATTTCATTTCGTGTCTTTCGTGATTTTCGTGGACAAACTGAGGTTTTAAGGATGAATCAACTGTTCGGGCAGGTTTTTCCGGCGAACACAGAAGTGCTTGCCGGGGTGCGTTCGGCTGTGCGCGATGCCTGCCAGAGGGCGCATTGCAGCGAGGCGTGCAGCGAGCAGGTGGTGCTGGCGATCAATGAGGCTTGCATGAACATCATCCAGCACGGCTACCGGTTTGCCGGCGGGCAGTGCTTCACCTTGCGCCTGTCTGTTGATGACGGTGTGTTGCTGGCGGATTTGCTGGATAATGGCTTGCCCGCCACCGACAAGGATCTGCGCCCGAGGGCGCTTGATGAGCTGCGTCCCGGCGGGCTTGGTGTTCGCTTCATGCGTGAGTTGATGGATGGTGTGGCCTACTTGCCGGCGCCGGAAGGTTTTACCAACTGTTTGCAGTTGAGCAAACGGATTTGCTGAAGGAGTCCAATTGAATATTCATATAGAAGACCGGCCGCCTTTCAAGGTTGTTCACTTTTCCGGCGACGTTGACCTGCATTCTTCACCCAGCGCGCGTGAGGTCATTCTGGAGTGCCTGAAGCACAAGAAGCCCTTGCTGATCGATCTGTCGGCGGTGAGCTACATGGACAGTTCCGGTGTCGCCAGTATGGTCGAAGGCTATCAGACAGCCCGCAAGTTGGGCCTGGAGTTCGGCCTGGTTGCGGTGGCGCAATCGGCGATGAATGTGCTGAAGCTGGCGCGCCTCGACAAGGTGTTTCCGATTCATGCGTCGCTGGAAGAGCGTCTGGCAGGTGCTTGATCCGCTTCTTTCCTTTGTTGCGCACGTCGGCCAACGCAGCCTGCACGCGGTCAGGGAGGTCGGCTATCACGCCGCCTTGCTGGTCGAGGCGTTTTACTGGTTGCTCCTGGGGCGCTGGCGCCGGCAACCGGTGCGTTTGGGCGCGATTTTCAAGGAAGCCGTTGGCGTTGGCGTAAATGCGATCCCGATCATCGCGCTCGCCTCATTTGCCATTGGCATGATGCTGGCCATTCAGGGAATTTATACGCTGCGTACGTTTGGTGCCGAAGGGCAGGTCGTGCTCGGTATCGCGCTGTCGGTCACGCGCGAATTCGCGCCGCTGATTACCGGCATCTTTGTCGCCGGACGTTCAGGGTCGGCGATTGCCGCGCGTATCGGCACCATGCAGATCTCGCAAGAAATTGACGCGTTGCGCGTCATCGGTATCAATCCGGTGCGCTATCTTGTCGCGCCGCTGCTTGCCGCCATGCTGTTGACCTTGCCGGCGCTGACCGTCATGTCCGACCTGATCGCACTGTTCGGCGGCGCGCTGTATTGCGCTGGCGAATTGAGCCTGCCGATGGATGTTTTCTTTCAGCGCACCTTCGAAGTGCTGGTTGTTCAGGACGTGATTCATGGTGTGTTCAAGAGCCTGATTTTCGCCGTGATCATTACGCTGATCGGTGCAGCCAATGGTTTCAACGTCAGCGCCGGTGCCGAAGGCGTGGGACAGGCGACCACCCGCTCGGTGGTGCTCGGCTGCATCGGCATCATTCTCGCCGACATGGTATTTACGTTTCTTACCAGCCGTTAAATGTCCGCCCCCGATATCGCCATCGACGTCAGTCATCTGGTCACCCACTACGGGCCCCGGAAAATTCTCGACGACATCAGTTTTCAGGCGCGGCAGGGTGAAATCATGGTCATCATGGGTGGCAGCGGTTCGGGCAAGAGCACGCTGCTGCGCCATCTGCTCGGCCTGCATCAGCCAACCTCGGGCAGTATCAAGCTGCTCGGCAAGGACATCACTAAACTGAGCGCCGACGAGATGTACGACCTGCGCAAGAACATGGGCGTGGCGTTTCAGGGCGGCGCGCTGTTCAACTCGATGACCGTTGGTGAGAACGTCGAATTGCCGCTGCGCGAACACACCAAGCTCGACGAGAACACCATCCGCATCATGAGCCGGATGAAGCTGGAAGTGGTGAATCTGGCCGGTTTTGAAAATCTGATGCCTTCCGAACTGTCGGGTGGCATGATCAAGCGCGCCGCGCTGGCACGCGCCATTGTCATGGACCCGCGTCTGCTGTTTTTTGACGAGCCTTCGGCAGGGCTTGATCCGGTGGTGTCGGCCGAACTTGATGAGCTGATCCTGATCCTGCGTGATGCGATGAACATGACGATTGTCGTGGTCACGCACGAGCTGGAAAGCGCCTTCAAGATTGCTGACCGTATCACCGTGCTTGATCAGGGGCGCATCCTGATGTCCGATACCGTTGCCACTGTTCGTGCCAGCGACAATCCGCGCATCCAGTCGCTGCTCAATCGAACCCCAAGAAACGAAGCCATCAACGCCGATGAGTACATGGAACGGCTGACCCGGGAAATATTTTAGAAATCAGTCATGTTAGAAGACAACGAAAAAACTTCACCACCAAGCCACCAAGAACACAAAGTTTCACCAAGAAAACATGTCCTTAACTTGGTGTGTCTTGGTGAACTTGGTGCCTTGGTGGTTCGCACTTTCTCGTTGGTCAACTGCTAGGATGAACATCGTATGAAACGCGACAACGTCAATTACCTGCTGGTTGGCAGTTTTGTGCTGCTGATGGCCGGCGTGCTGCTCTACGCCTTGTACCGGATCACCGGGCACAGCGCCAAGGGCGATCTCTACTTCACGCATTTTCCCAACGTGGCGGGCATAAAAAACGGGGCCGTAGTGACCTACGAGGGATTTGAAGTGGGCAACGTCGAGCAGATCGAGCCGGTGGTGCGTGAGAATCGCACCTGGTATCGCATCACGCTCAATCTGCGCAAGCCGGTGAAGATCCCGGTCGACAGCCGTGCCGTGATCGCCACACCGGGGCTACTCACTGCGCCACTGGTCGAGATCAAGGAAGGCACCGCCCGCGACATATTGCTGGCGGGTGCAGACATCCCCGGTGGCAGCAGTGTCAGCCTGATGGAGACGGTTGCCGCGCTAGCCACTGATCTGGGCAAGATGACCGAAAGCAGCATCAAGCCAATGGTCGCGCTGATCAACCAGAACATTACACCGGCCATGGCCGACATGCGTTCGACGATAGAGCGCATCAACCGCACAGCGGGACGCGTCGATAGCTTGTTCAGCGACGAAAACGTGAAGCACTGGGGTCGTCTGCTGCAGAACGCCGACGGCGCTTCGGCCAATGCCTTGAAGCTGTCGACCGATCTTTCCAGCGTGCGCAATGAAGTGGAAGGGCTGGTCAAGGATTCGCGCGCCATCGTTTCGGGCAGCGGCAAGGATCTGAAAGAGTCATTGCGCCGTGTTGACGCAACGCTTTACCAGCTTGAATCGGCCGGCCGCAACCTTAACGAATTCAGCCGCACCATTCGCGAAAATCCGGCCGTGTTGATCAATAGCCGGCCACCGGCAGATGTTGAAGGAGCGCCGCAATGAACAGACTGACCGCTCTTTTTCTGAGCATTGTCCTGCTGCTTGCCGCTTGCGGCAGTGTGCCGCCGGCGCCGATCGACCGTTTCTATCGCCTGCAGCCCGTAAGTGTTTCGCCGGCGACCCGCTTGCTGCCCGGCGCGGTCCTTGTGCAACCCTTCCGTGCCGACAGCC
This sequence comes from Rhodocyclaceae bacterium, assembly GCA_044359525.1. Lineage (GTDB taxonomy): Bacteria > Pseudomonadota > Gammaproteobacteria > Burkholderiales > Rhodocyclaceae > CAJBIL01. The sequence continues at coordinate 14,122 of JBIKLY010000043.1, forward strand.
TGTATGCAGAACGACCCGTCATCTACAGCGAAGAGACCAGCGCCCGCCAGTTGCGGCAGTACCACTATCACCTGTGGCTTTATCCGCCCGCGCAACTGGTGCATGAGCATTTGACCGGGAGCCTTGGCGGCGCACTTGATCTGACCGGTGGCAACAGCGCGCCCAATGTGCTGGACGGGCGCATCGCCAGTTTTGAACGGGTGCTGTCCGGCAAGCGCAGCAAGGCGGTGGTGGCGCTGGAATTGCGCCTGCAGGCGGGCGACAAAACGCTGCTCAGCAAGACCTATCAGGCGGAACAGTCAGCCGCCGACGAATCGCTGGGCGCTTTTGCGGTGGCGATGGAGCAGGCACTCAGCAAGATCTATGCGGAGTTTCTGGCCGATGTGGCGCGCACGTGTTGCAACACGCGCGTCAGCGGGTCCGCTTCCTGATTTCCCCGTTGCACGAGTCCGCCACGCGGGCGTACTCCTCGGGCGTGTCGATCAGTGCCTGAGCTTCGTCCGCTCGGGCAATCTCCCGCTTGATGTAGGGTAGCCAACGTTCATTCAGTTCCTGCTGGAGCCGTTCGGTCATCTGCCCGGCGCTGCCGCGCCATGGATCACCGGTGACGAAACGACGACTCAGCGTGTCGCTCACGTCTTTTTCGATAGTCGCGAGGTGCGTCTGGTAAGTCTTGACGTGGCGAAGCTCGTGCTGATAAATCTCCTTGTACGCACAGCTGCCTTCGGGAAACTCCTTGGCGACATAGACAGTCATCTGATCAAAGCCGAACGTCACGGTAAGTTGCGGGCTGGCACACTCCCAGCGACCTGCCCGGTCAACGTAGCTCGGGATGCTGGTCGCGAAGCGCGCGACCGCATTACCCCGGGTAAGCCCCAGTATCTGGTTGCCGGGGCGCGCCAGCGCCGCTCCCAGGTGATTCAGTGTCTTGTAGCTGTGCTGCGTGTTGACGGTCACGCGCTGATCAAGACGCTTGATCGTTACCGAAGGTTTCGGTAACTGATCGCATTCGTCGGCCCATACCTGGCTGGAAAAAATGGCGATATATATTGCTGTGAGGAAACGCATGTTGTGTCGAATAAAGTTACGCACTATCGATGACCAAAGTTATTTCCCCGTCGACCGCCACACACTCGCCAGCCATGGCTGTTGCCTACGCGGTAATCCGGTCGGTCGGTAATAGTATTCCAGTTCGATAACACCCGCTTCGGCCGTATGGCTGCGCCAGTTTTCATGGTCGTGATAAGCGCCGTAACGGCCGCTGTTCCAGCCCTCGATATTGGCGCCGTGCGGGTTGGAGCAGAACAGTACGCCGTCGGGTTTCAGCGCGCTGTGCAATTGCAGCAGCACACGTGGCAATTCCCGGCTCGGTACATGGAATAGCGAGGCGTTGGCAAAGATGCCGTCAAAGCACCCCTCGGAAAATTGCTTCTTGTAGACGGCCTTTTGGTGAGGGCTGCAGGGCTGTTGGTGGTCGGGTTTTGTTATTGGGGAAAAAACCGAGGTACGTCCCGGGTTGTTCAGATCCATAAGCTTCTGGCTGCACTCGCTGGCACCGCAACAGTGTTGGATCTGGTACCGCTGTAGTCCCCCACAAGACACTACAAATACTTAAGCGCTATACTTCATTGCGAGACTGAAAATTTTGCGGGGAACCTTGGATAATGCCAGTCGTTTTTCGCTATAACAGCATTCGCTTCCACTTTTTCTCAAACGAAGGCGATCCGCGAGAGCCGATCCACATCCACGCCCAGCGCGGAGAGTGTCTGGCAAAAATCTGGATTCAACCCGAACCGAGGTTAGCTGAAAACTTCGGTTTTTCTCCGACCGATTTACGGGCGATTCTGGAACAGGTCAGCAAACATACGGAAGAAATCAAAAGGGACTGGAATGAGCACTTTAGCTAAATCAGTAGCATTCGACGACGCGATGATGTGGGTCAGCCTGGCCGATGGCCGCCAACTTGGCGTCCCACTGGCATTCTTCCCGCGCCTGTTGCGAGCAGCACCGGAACAGCGTGACGCCTATGTAATCAGCGGCGGCGGCGCCGGACTACACTGGGATGCATTGGATGAGGATATTTCAGTATCGGGTTTGCTGGCCGGCAAGGGAGACATGACGGCAGGGCACCAGCTGGCTGCGTAACTTCCGGATTCACGAATTCTGGATTGAGAAAAAGTAGGCGGGAGCCGGCTGGTGGGGAAAACCTTGCTCTGGATTGCAGTTAATCGTGCTACGTCCCCTATTGTTTGGTATTCGGTGCTGGCCCTGTGCACACTAGCGCTCCCCGCTTTCGCCAACACCGCCAACGACAACAGCCCCTGCCCGGACCTGAGCGGCCACTATCGCGTGACGGAGTTTGGCGAGGCCAATGCTGACGCCATCAAGGCGCTGCGCATCGGCATGGCGGGTTTTATCGACAGCGAGGTGCGGTTTGAGCGCAGCAACGGCAACAACTGGAACCTATTCATCAAAAGCGGCTCCACCGGCAGCCTCTCCACCAGCGCAGCCACCATGCTGGCGCACGGTACCGACTTTGTCTGCCGCGACGGTTGGGTGGAACTGCGCACGCCGGTGAGCACCAGCCGCAAAACCGAGCAAGGCTGGTACGAGGGTCAGGCCACCGTGCGGCTGAACAAAGCCGGCTCCAGCGGCCTGACACTGGTCACGCAGTTTTCTGGCAGCCAGCGCAGCATCATCTACCAATACGACTCGGCCCGCCTGAGCCTGCCCAAACTCGGCACCGGCATCCGCCTGAATGAATCCATTCGCTGGCCGGATGTGAGCGAACCGGCCCCGCCCCGCTACGGCGCAACGCCACCTGCACCCGAAGCGCCCGCCGTGCTCCAGACCCGCCAGCGCCTGCCCGCGCACTTGCTCGGGCCAGTGATTCAAACGGGTTTGCATCCCGCCGCCCAGGGCGTGCGCGCCAGCTTCAAGGCCACGCAATCCAGACAAGTAGCTGCCTTCGAAGACCGCCTGCGCGAGGCCAGCATTGGCTACCAGGTGCTGGGCCAGCCCGTGTGGTCCAACAACGCGTACGAGTTCGAGCTGCTGATCCTGCCTGCGGGAAATGCAGCCGCCTGGCGACCCAGCCTGCTGTGGGTCGAGCATGAGCTGCAGCGCGTGCGCCACCCGGCCGCGGAGCCGGGGCCGGTGCAGCAAGACCCGCGGGGTTATCGGGTCACGCTGACGCTGTCGGGTGACGTGCAGGCGCAGGACGTGGCCGCGCGCATCCACACGCTGTCAGGTGCCTTTGCCGAGGTGCGGGTGCAAACAGCGCGCGACCCTGGCGCCGGAAGTCGCACCGCCTCGCTGCTGCTGGTGATGAAGTAGGTTCGCCCGATCAAAGAATCAAGAGTAACGCACCGAAGCGGTGGATGAAAGCGACTGCGCCGATGCGGGTCGTGCTGTCTTGAGCCACGGGGCAGGCAGCCCGCAGGCTCTGTTCCACCGCCGAGAGAAAGATGTGCAAGGCCAAGTTCTGGATGGCGGGGTCGGCCTGCAGGAAGTAGCGCAATCGTTTGGGCACCGAGAGCACCCCTTGCCGAACCGGCAGGCGCGAAATGACGTGGTCGGTAAGGTGCGCGGCGGTCTCGACCATGCGGCGGGTGTTACAGGAGGGGCAGACACCACGCCCCTTGGAGGAAAAGGCGACCAGAAAGTCGTGTCCGCAGTCGGCGCAGCGAGCGCGGGCGAACCTGATTCGGCTTACATACTGCGCCGGTACTGCCCCCCCACTTCATAAAGCGCCGTTGTGATCTGCCCGAGCGAGCAGACACGAACAGCGTCGACCAACACGGCGAAGACGTTGCCGTTGTCGATCACCGTTTGCTGCAGGCGTTCGAGCATGGCGCCGGAGGCGGTGACGTTGCGTTTCTGGAAGTCGCGCAGGCGGGTGATCTGCGACTGTTTTTCTTCCTCGGTTGAGCGCGCCAGTTCGATCTCGATCTGCGCATCGCCCTTCGGGTTGCGGAAGGTGTTGACGCCGACGATCGGGTACGAGCCGTCGTGTTTGCGGTGCTCGTAGTAGAGCGACTCCTCCTGGATCTTGCCGCGCTGGTAACCGGTTTCCATCGCGCCGAGCACCCCGCCGCGCGCGGCGATGGCTTCGAACTCCTTGAGCACGGCTTCTTCGACGAGGTCGGTTAGTTCGTCGATGATGAAGGCGCCCTGATTCGGGTTCTCGTTCATCGCCAGACCCCACTCACGGTTGATCACCAGCTGGATGGCCATCGCACGGCGCACGGATTCCTCGGTCGGCGTGGTGATCGCTTCGTCGTAGGCGTTGGTGTGCAGGCTGTTGCAGTTGTCATAGACGGCAATGAGCGCCTGCAGCGTCGTGCGGATGTCGTTGAAGGCCATTTCCTGCGCGTGCAACGAGCGGCCGGAAGTCTGGATGTGGTATTTCAGCTTCTGGCTGCGCTCGTTGGCGCCATACTTGTTCTTCATCGCCACGGCCCAGATGCGGCGGGCGACGCGGCCAATCACCGAGTATTCCGGGTCCATGCCGTTGCTGAAGAAGAACGAGAGATTCGGCGCGAAGTCGTCGATCTGCATGCCGCGCGCCAGATAGGCTTCGACGTAGGTGAAGCCGTTGGCCAGCGTGAAGGCGAGCTGCGAGATCGGATTGGCGCCGGCTTCGGCGATGTGATAACCGGAGATCGACACCGAGTAGAAGTTGCCGATGTCGTTGTGGATGAAGAATTCCTGAATGTCGCCCATCATCTTCAGCGCGAATTCGGTTGAGAAGATACAGGTGTTCTGGCCCTGGTCTTCTTTCAGGATGTCGGCCTGCACCGTGCCGCGCACGCTTGTTAACGCCCACTGGCGGATCTTCTGCACTTCGTCTTCGGTCGGCTCGCGCTTGTTGTCGAGCTTGAACTTGTCGATCTGCTGGTCGATCGCGGTGTTGAAGAAGCAGGCCAGAATGATCGGCGCCGGGCCGTTGATGGTCAGCGACACCGAGGTGGTTGGCGCACACAGTTCGAATCCGTCGAACAGCACTTTCATGTCGTCGAGCGTGGCAATCGAAACGCCGGAGTTGCCGATCTTGCCGTAGATGTCGGGACGCTCGTCGGGGTCGCAGCCGTACAGCGTGACCGAGTCAAAGGCCGTGGACAGGCGCTTGGCGGGCATGCCTTCGGAGACGCGCTTGAATCGGCGGTTGGTACGGAAGGCGTCGCCTTCGCCGGCGAACATGCGTGTCGGGTCTTCGTTCTCGCGCTTGAAGGCGAACACACCCGAGGTGAAGGGGAAAGAACCGGGGACGTTTTCCTTCATCAGGAAGCGCAGCACTTCGCCTTCGTCTTCATAGACGGGCAGCGACACCTTGCGGATGCGCGTGCCGGACAGCGAGGTGTTGGTCAGTTTGGTGCGGATTTCCTTGTCGCGGATTTTTACGACGTACTCATCCTGCGCGTAGAGCTCGACGGTTTTCGGCCACTGGTCGAGCAGCTTCTTCGCTTTGGCGTCGAGTTGGCCGTCTTTCCATTCGATCAATTCACTGAAGTCGCCAGCTTGCTTGCCGCAGCTTTCGAACAAGGCCTTCGACGTGCGTAACGACTGGCGTTCGCGGGCGATGGTCGCCTGCTGCGCGGTGTGCGCGTGATAGCTGCGCACGCCCTCGGCAACCTCGGCGAGATAGCGCGTGCGCTGCGGCGGAACGATGGCGTGCTGGTTCGACGAACAACGCACCGAAACGACGGGCAGCTTGCCAGCCTTAAGTTTCAGACCAAACTCCTGCAATTTCGGCAGCATCGCCTGATACAGCGCGGTGACGCCGTCATCGTTGAAGCGCGCGGCCATCGTGCCGAACACCGGCATCTGCTCGGTCGGCGTCATGAAGGCTTCACGGTTGCGCTGGTACTGCTTGCGCACGTCGCGCAGCGCATCGTCGGCGCCCTTGCGGTCGAACTTGTTGATCGCCACGAAGTCGGCGAAGTCGAGCATGTCGATCTTCTCCAACTGCGACGCCGCGCCAAATTCCGGCGTCATGACATACAAAGATGCATCGACCAGCGGCACGATGGCTGCGTTGCCCTGGCCGATGCCGGACGTTTCGACGATGATGAAATCGAAACCGGCCAGCTTGCACGCGGCGATCACCTCGGGCAGCGCGGCGGAGACTTCGGAGCCGGTGTCGCGGGTGGCCAGCGAGCGCATGTAGATGTTCGGATGCTCGATCGCGTTCATGCGGATGCGGTCGCCGAGCAGCGCGCCGCCGGTGCGCTTGCGCGAGGGGTCGATCGAGATGATGGCGAGCTTGATGCTGTCGCCCTGATCGAGGCGGAAGCGGCGCACCAGCTCGTCGGTCAGCGAGGACTTGCCGGCGCCGCCGGTGCCGGTGATGCCGAGCGTCGGCACCTGCACCTCGGCTGCCGCCTTGATGATTTCCTGGCGCAGCGCTTCGGGATAGGCGCCGTTTTCGAGCGCCGTGATGATCTGGGCGAGGACTCGACGATCACCACTTTTCAGCGCGGCAAGTACCGCCTCCGGCTGCTGCGGCGCCAGTGCCGTAAGGTCAAAATCAGCCTGCACCACGAGGTCGTTGATCATGCCCTGCAGGCCCATCGACTGGCCGTCTTCCGGCGCGTAGATACGGCTCACGCCGTAGTCGTGCAGCTCCCTGATTTCGGACGGCACGATGACACCGCCGCCACCGCCAAAGACCTTGATGTTGCCGCCACCGCCGGCTTTCAGCAGATCGATCATGTACTTGAAGAACTCGACGTGACCACCCTGGTAGGAGGTGATGGCGATGCCCTGCACGTCTTCCTGCAGTGCGGCGTTGACGATCTCCTGCACCGAGCGGTTATGGCCGAGATGGATCACTTCGGCGCCGGTCGATTGAAGGATGCGGCGCATGATGTTGATCGACGCGTCGTGCCCGTCGAAGAGCGAGGCCGCCGTGACAAAGCGCACCTTGTTTTTGGGCTTATACGGCACGAGTTTCTTGGCGATCGAAAGGTCAGTCATAGCGGTCACGCTCCACGAATATCAGAAATTCTTTCCAGAAGAGCAGTGTAGGAAGCCTGGCGCAATAAAGCCATTGCCCCGAGCGCCGCAAATCATGTAATTATTGCCAAACTGGAATACCCTGAAGATACATGATGCTAAGAGCCTCGAATGGCACACCTTGAAAATTTCGCCACCAGCCGTCCACGCGCTACCGTGGCCATCGGTTTTGTCCAAGGCATGCTGGCCGGCCTGCCCGGCAGCGGCCACGCCGCCGGGCCATTGCTGCTGCGCGCCGGCATCGCGTCAGCCGTACTCGACGATCCGGCGGCACGCATCCCGGTCGAAAGCTACGCTGCGCTGTACAACCTGATTAACCAGGAACTCGATGACGAAGGCTTTGGCCTGTTCTCGTCGCCGATGCGCGTCGGCAGTTTCGAATTTCTTTGTCGCAGCGCAATCACCGCGCCGACGCTGGCCATCGCGCTCGAACGTGCAGCGCGTTTTTTGCGCATCGTCCTGCCCGACTTTACCGTCACGCTTGAACGCGATCAGGGAGAAGCGCGCCTGAGCATCAGCGAATCACGTGCATTGAAGACCGGCCGCGTCTTCGCTTTTGAGTGGCTGCTACGCCTGCTGCACGGCCTCAGCTCCTGGCTGGTCGGCCGCGCCATCGTGCTCGACGGGGTGAGTTTCCCCTACCCGCGCCCCGCGCACGCCGACGACTACGCGCTGATCTACACGGCGAATTCAAGCTTCGATCCAAGTTTCGACACAACACAACTCGTCGCCCGCTTCGCCGCCAATCTGCTCGATCTGCCAGTTCGCCGCGACGAAGCCGCCTTGCAGACATTCCTCATCGGCGCACCGGGCAAGCTGACCATGCTCTACCGCCGCGACCGTGAAATGGTCCTGCGCGTTCGCGATTGTCTGCGCAACGCGCTGCCCGAAGCCAAGCCGCTCGCCGAAGTAGCCAGCGTATTGCATCTTTCGCCACGCACGCTGCACCGTCGGCTTGAAGAGGAAGGATCAAGTTTTCAGGCAATCAAGGACGCCCTGCGCCGCGACCTCGCGATCAACCGGCTGGCCAAGACAAAGCAACCACTATCGCGCATCGCCGCCGACCTCGGCTTCGCCGACCCCTCAGCGTTTTACCGCGCCTTTGTCAGCTGGACGGGAATGGCGCCGACGCATTACCGGCGCCAACTGAAGCGGCCGCTGATTTGATCGCCTTGTTCTCTTTGGCCATTTCATCGTTATTTGTTGGCGCAAGTGAACGATAGCGGTCTCGTAGGAGCCCAGATTTCTGGGCGATTGCAGCGCCAATCGCCCAGAAATCTGGGCTCCTACAAAAACCGATTGAACGACCTACAGCAACAGCTAACAGTGGCATAACCTTCTCTGCTGCCGGGCCGCGCGGCAATTAACGATCATTTCAACGCCCCCAGATCACCGGCCAGTTCCATCAAAGAAACCACTTCGACGTCTTCGGCGACACGGTAGCGTTCGACCCCCGGATAAACGACAAACTTACGCGCCGGCATAAGATCAGCGCAGGCCGCGTGAAACCCACGTTCGAGCTTTGGCGTCAGGCTGCGCTTTATTTCGACGGCCCATTGCCGGCCGTCCGGCCAGGTCAACAGCAAGTCGATTTCTGCACCACCGTTACTTCGGTAGAAATAGCCCTGCACATCATCGGGTGCTGCGGCAAGCAGGTTTTCGACGACAAAACATTCCCAGCTCTGGCCGACCACCGGGTGCGAGAGCAGGCTTTCCTTGTCGGCGATGCCGAGCAGCGCATGCGCAAGGCCGCTGTCGCGTACATAAACCTTGGGCGATTTGACCAGTCGTTTGCCAATATTGGCGTACCAGGGCGGCAAGCGCCGCACCAGCAGAAGGTCGACCAGCAGATCCAGGTAGCTGGCGGCAGTTTTGCCGTCAACGCCAAGGTTACGGGCAAACTGCGCGGTGTTGAGCAGGCCACCCTGATGATGGGCGAGCATGGTCCAGAAGCGGCGCAGCGTCTCGGCGGCAATGCGCGGGCCGAACTGCGGAATATCGCGTTCCAGATAGCTGAGAATGAAATCCTGCCGCCAGCGCAGGCTGCGCGCATTGCTCGGCGCCAGCAGGCTTTCCGGGAAACCGCCACGCAGCCACAGCTCGTCGCTCGCGATGCCGGGCGTTTCGTTGACGGTAAAGGGCGTCAGTTCCAGATAGGCGATGCGTCCGGCCAGCGTTTCGCCGGCTTGCTTGAGCAGATCGAGCGAAGCCGAACCGAGCAGCAGATACAGCCCCGTCCGTTGCCCGACGCGGCGGCCACGGTCGATCAGTCCACGCAGCACCGGAAAAAGAGCTGGTGCGCGATGCACTTCGTCGAGGATGACGAGCTTGTCCTGATGGTCACCGAGATAGAGTTCAGGCTGGGCAAGTCTGGCGCGATCCTGTTCTGATTCGAGGTCGAGATAGAGCGCCTCGCGCCCACCGATGGTGAGCGCGCCGATTTCGAGCGCCAGCGTGGTTTTGCCGGCCTGGCGCGGCCCGAGCAAGGCCACCGCCGGCGAATGGGCAATGGCGTCAGCAAGTACATGAGTAAGATTACGTCTCAACATCCTTGCAATTATGGATAACTGATGGATGACTTGCAAGGATAAATCAGTTATTAATCAAGCCGACAGAAGACGAAGCAAGCGCTGCCGGACATCAAATCATCGAGCAAGCACCCCTCATCTTCTCAGCCGAACGACAGGAATGCAGTTCAGAATGCTTGTTTTAAAAACAGAGGGCTCTCATGATGCGCGGCATGAGCGAGCAGACAAAGAACAGCGAAAGCCCGCTGATCCACGAAGACGACGGCGAAGTGTCGCTGCACTTCAACTTTCCGACCATCCAGAGCCGCATGATCCGGGCCGAGCCGGCGCGTCTGCTGCTCGACTACACACGGACGATGATGGGTTTTCTGCTGCTGCAGCCAAAGCCGCAGCGCATCGCGATGATTGGCCTGGGTGGCGGCTCGCTGGCCAAGTACTGCCGCGCCAAATTGCCCGACGCCGACTTCACGGCAATTGAACTCTCCGCCGAAGTCATCGCGCTACGCAACGAATTCGAGATCCCGCACGACGGGCCGCTGTTTCGCGTCATCTGCGGCGATGGCGCCGAGTACGTGCGTGGCGACGCCCAACCCTCCGACGTCTTGCTGATCGACGGCTTTCATGCCGAGGGGCAACCCGAACAGCTTTGCAGCGCAGCGTTTTATGACTACTGCTACAGCAAGCTGAACGAAGGCGGCGTGCTGGTCGTCAACCTGTGCGCCGATGACACGGGCTATGGCAGCTACGTGGGAAGAATCCGCGATTCCTTCGCTGAGCGGATCGTCGTGGTCGAAGCCGACGAAGGCGAAAACAAAATCGTTTTCGCGCAGAAGGGCGGCATCTTCCCGCCGGGTTTCAATGAACTGGCCGAACGCCTGCGCATGCTCGAAGTAACGCACCCGGTCGACCTCGGCCGGACAGCACAAAAAATGCTGCAACCCGCGAGAAAACGCAGCACAGGGCGGAAGAGAAAGCACTAAGGCGCAGCCGAATTCAGCGCGACTGCTGCCCGCGACTTTGTCAACGACTTGATCAAGCCATGCGTTGCTTCAGGGCAGGCTCCAGACAGAGAAAATTGCTATAATCGATTTCGCATCCTGCAACAGGCTGCTTTGCCGCAGCGGAAAATTTTGACCGTGGAAAATTGAAAGGAAAACGATGAAACTGACACAAATCCTCTGCGGGCTTGGCCTCGCTGCATTCCTCGTCGGCCCGGCCGTAGCTAGCGACGCCATCGTCAAGAAAGCGCGCTGTGTGGCATGCCATGCGGTTGACAAGAAAATGGTTGGCCCCGCCTACAAGGATGTCGCAGCCAAGTACAAAGGCCAGGCTGATGCGGTCGCACACCTGAGTGAAAAAGTACGCAAGGGCGGCTCCGGCGTATGGGGCCAGGTTCCGATGTCCCCACATCCAGCCGACAAGATCAGCGATGCGGATCTGACTGCTGCGGTTGAATGGATTCTGAGTCTCAATTAATTCTGAGTCGTAATTGATTGTCGCGTAATTCGCATCCGGGTCTCCCTGCTGCCATCCGTAGCAGGGAGACCCGGAACGCATCCAGCCTCGGCAACTTGCCACGCCGCTGCGCCGCACCTAATCCCGAAACCAGCAGGAGAGCGCATGCAATCAGCGCTCTGAACCGGCACGAACAATGACCCTAAAAACCGCATTTGACACAGAGAACACGGAGAAAAACACAGAGAAAACAGAGGGGTAGGGCAAATGCAACGATTCACCCCATGGGTAAATCAATACTTCACCTCTGTGGCCTCTGTTTCTCTGTGTTCTCTGTGTTGAAAGAGGTTGCAACTGAGTTTTTTAGGATGACCCTCCTGCCGCGCTCGCTCAACGCAAGAATTCTACTCGGCGCCCTGCTCGGCATCATCGCCGGGCTGCTGATCACGAACGCCGGCCCGGCACACAGCCATGCCGCACCGACGCTTTATGGCGCAAAACTGATCGGCACCCTGTTCCTCGATCTGTTGCGCATGGTCCTCATCCCGCTGGTTTTTTCCTCGATCGTGACCGGCGTCGCCAATCTGCAGGCGCATCACCAGATGCATCGCGTGTGGACCACAACGCTCGGCTTCTTCGCCTTGTCGATGGCCATCGCCATCGTCATCGGTCTCGCTGCCGCACATCTTTTCCGTCCCGGCGAAGGTATGCAGCTCGCCATGTTCGCCGATGCCACGCGCGACTTTCAGGCACGGCAAATGCCCTTGCCGGATTACATCGCCCAGTTTCTGCACGGTCTCTTTCAAAACCCGGTCAAGGCGCTGGCCCAGGGCGACATTCTCGCCGTCGTCATCATTGCACTGATTCTCGGCATCGCCCTGGTGGTCGGCGGCGAACGCTTCCGCAACCTGCGCATGCTGGCGCAGGAATTGCAGGATCTGTGCCTGATGGTCGTCGGCTGGATCATGCACATCGCGCCGCTCGGCATCGCCGCACTGCTGCTGCAACTGGTCGCGACGCAGAACAGCGCGCTGCTCGGCAGCCTGTTGCACTTCATCATGGTGGTCATCGGCTCGACGCTGTTCCACGGCATCGTTATCTTGCCGCTAATGCTTTATGTCGTCACCCGGATGTCGCCACTGCACTTCTGGCGCGGCTCGCGTGAAGCACTGATCACCGCTTTCGCCACCAGCTCCAGCGCCGCCACCCTGCCGGTGACCCTGCGCTGTGTCGAGCAGCACCTGCATGTACGCAAGGACATCGCCAACTTCGTGGTGCCGCTCGGCGCCACGGCCAACATGGACGGGACGGCGCTCTACGAAGCCGCTGCGGCGCTGTTTATCGCCCGGCTGGCGGGCATCGAACTCGATCTGGCGCACCAGCTGATCATCTTTTTTGTCGCCATGCTCGCCGCCATCGGCGCCCCCGGCATTCCCAGTGTCGGCATGCTGAGCATGGTGCTGGTACTCGAATCAGTCGGCCTGCCGACAGCGGCAATCGCCATTCTGCTGCCGATCGACCGGGTGCTTGATACGGTGCGTACGGCAGTCAATGTCGAGGGCGACATGGTCGGCAGCCTGATCGTACAGAAGCTGACGGATCGCAGCGCGGGGCAATGAGCGGCTTTGGAATGCGTAGGTCAGGTTAGCACTTGCTTTCCAGCCGTTCGAGTTTTCTCGAACGCCAGTCGAGCACTGACTTGCGCACGTGCATTTTAGCTGCCAGCGCCGGGTATTGTGTGGCGATCACCCCGGCGGCGAAATCGGCAAGGAACCCCGACTTCAACTCAGCACGCGCGCGATCGACGCCGATTTCCTCATAGGGTACCGATGCCAGCAGCAGAAAACCGTCATCGGGAATGCGCCCCCGCCTCATGTTGGCTTCGATGATGCCAGCCGCCTTGCCAATCGGGTCCGCGAGTTCCGGGCTGTAGGGGCCGACAATCAGCGCCAGATTCGGCATGTGCAGGAAATCAAAACCGCGACCAAGGCAAATCATCCATTCGCGGTGCTCGATGTCGGCAGCACGGTGCATCTGTCGCACTTCGGCGATGTGCGACAGATTGCCGGCAAGCAAGGGCAGCAGGTCGTGACGGACCTGCTGCGGCATCTCGGGGAAAAGTTCGGCAAGCGATAGCATCAACGCCTCTTCACCACCCGCCGCCAAAAGCGACAGATCCAGAACGGCGCCGTTTTCGCCGTGCAGAAGCAAGGCATCCTCGTCGGTTTCGAAACCGCAAAGCAGGGGATAGACCGTGTCGTGCCCCAGGCCGAAGACAGACTCGACCTGCGCCTTGATGCGGCAGGTATGCGCTATCGCTGCAGCCGTGTCGTAATCGAAACCGGCACAACCGCGACGAACATCGCCGCGCGAAAAATGATAGGTGATGAATAGCAGAACGCGCCGGCCGTCGCGCACGCAGCGCTGCACGTAACCGGCAAGCACTTCACCGAGATGCGGCCAGCCAAGGTCGAACATGCCGCCGAGATTACGGAAGGGCTGAATGATGCCGAGCGGCGTATTCGTCGCAACCGGAAGGTTGATTCGTCCATCCATGCATTTCAGCACGGCAATGGCCGTCGGGTGCCTGGCCAGATAGCGCTCGCGTGCCAGCCAGTTTTCCGGGCTGCAAAAGCGCGTAGAGTAATCACGCGCCCGCTCGAAGAGCCAGTCGATACGCTGCTGGATCGGCTTGCCGTGAATATCCATCGCGCTACCTCACCGGGGTCGGGGGCCTGAACCAGCAGATGCCGTTTTACATACCCAGCGACTTGAGGAAGTCATCCTGCTCGGTCGTATCTGCCGGCCGCGGAACTGCGGCCTTGGGCACCCCGTTGGCCTGCGCGATCAACTCGTCCGGGTCGGGCGCATGCTGGGTTTCGAAGTCGTTTAGCTTGATGAACTCGGTGCGATCAATCGCCAGTTCCAGATAGAAAATATTGTTGCTGCCGGTAAAGAAAGTCACGCGACGCGACTCGGGCTGGTCGAGATTGGTATCGACACTCAGCATCACCTGCTTGTGCAGGGCCAGCATCTTGGGCTGACTCTGCGTGATATGCGTCTGCAATTCGCGCGCCACCGTGCCGGTGAAGTCGCCAACAATCTGGTTCATCAGCTCGCCCATGACGTTACTAACCTCGTCGGCGGTATGCGAACCGGCCAGCTCATCCTTGGCCATCCCCATGTTCACCATGTAGGTCTGGTACAGCTCCATGGCGGAGGCTGCGGAAAAATTGATCACCACCAGACCGGAGAAGCCACCGTCAAAGAGGACGAAACAGCCGATATCCGGCTTCAGGCACGTCTTGGTGATGCGCTGAACCATGCCGGAATAATGAATCTGGCTATGGGTCGCAACGGTCAGCACCTTGGTCACTGAATTGCACAGACTTCTCAGGATATCGTCGGTACCGAATACAACGGGATTTTCATGTGTGTTCATGATTCGCTGGCCATCCTGCGATGAAAGATCAGGTTTATGTATACCACAGTCTCCGATTGACGATCAGCCCCGGAGCACTACGAAGAAACCGAACAAACGCGCGCCCTAAGCCGGGCAAGCCGGAAAAACAAAGGGCTTTACCGCAGAGGCGCCGAGGCAACGCAGAGAAAACCAGTTTTTCTCTG
>JBIKLY010000025.1:0-34298 GCA_044359525.1 Rhodocyclaceae bacterium
CGTTGCCTCTGCGCCTCTGCGCCTCTGCGGTGAGGTTTTTGGAAATCTGCTCAAGCGCTGTGAAGAGTTGAGTCATAAGAGACTAAGGACTGGCGCCGTAGCTCAGGGATGTTTCAAAAGCATCGAGCAGTTTGAGATCGGCTTCTGTCGGATCAAGGACAGAAACCTGCACATCGGTCCATTTGCCGCGATAGGCAAAAAGAAAGTTGCGATTGACCTGCCGCAAGGGCTGACCACGCAGGGATGCCTTGATGTCGTAGGCAATCCGGCAATAGGTTTCGCTGCAACGTGTATCGATCGATTCTTTTACGATGAGCGGATTGCGGCCGGCTTTGGGCCAGAAACAATCGAGAAAATCCTCGTTCTTCACGCCCCCCTTGCACCCCGGCGTTTCAACATAGATCGACAGATTGAAGCGCCCCGAACTTCCCCAATACATGTATTGGTCAGAATGATCCACCGCCTTCTGATCAACAAAAACCGGTGCGTCAAACAACAGCTGCCAGCCCTGCCCCGGGACGTTCACCGTCATTGGAGCCGCATGGACGGCTGCCGGCAACAGGGCCAGTAAAAACCAAAAAAATGGTGCCGGCTTTTTTTTCATGGTCATGATCGTTTCTTGGTTACCGCCTGTTTGGTCAGCGGAGAAGGGTTTTTCAACAGGCATGATGATATCCCGCTACGCCGGAAAATGGCGGGGACGTATCGTAGCGGACCGGAATGAACGGATCGACGAGGCCACAAAAAACCACAAAATCGCAAAAAATCGGACTCACCCGATCACGCCCGCCGGCATATACTGACAGCATTGCCTGCCGCCACTTTTCCCGAGGAACGGTTCATGCTCGCACCCGCCCTGCCGCCAGATGAAGAGGACCGCCTCGCGGCACTGCGTTCGCTTGAACTGCTCGACACGCCCGCCGAAGAACGTTTTGACCGCATCACACGCATTGCGCAACGGCTGTTCGACGTGCCGATCGTCCTGGTCAGCCTGGTCGATCAATGCCGACAGTGGTTCAAGTCGGCGCAGGGGCTGGGCGCCAGCGAAACGCCGCGCGACATCTCTTTCTGTGGCCATGCGATTCATGCCGGCAAGGTTTTTGTCGTCGAAAACGCACTCGACGATCCGCGCTTTGCCGACAACCCGCTGGTTACCCGGCCGCCCAACATCCGGTTTTATGCCGGCGCGCCGCTGGCCACGGCCGGCGGCTTTCGCATCGGCACGCTGTGCCTGATCGACACGAAGGCACGCGCCTTTCCGGCGACCGACCAGCGCGACCTGCGCGACCTGGCCGCCTGGGTCGAAGACGAGCTAGGCCGGCACAACGCGGCGCAATACCGGCAAATCGGCAACGAACAGGAAGCCTTCCTGCGCGCCATCCTGAATACCGTCGTTGAGGGCATCATCACGATCGACGAGCGCGGCACGATCGAGAGCTTCAACGCGGCGGCAGTTCGCATCTTCGGCTACCCGCCCGAAGAAGTGATCGGTCACAACATCAAGCGGCTGATGCCCGAACCGTACCGCCGCGAACACGACGGCTATCTGGCGCGCTTTCTCGAAACGCGTGTGCCGCGTGTCATCGGCATCGGTCGCGAAGTAACCGGTTGCCGCAGAGACGGCAGCACCTTCCCGATGGAGCTGGCGGTCAATGAAACCATCGTTAGCGGGCGCCGCTTCTTCACCGGCATCGTGCGCGACATCAGCCGGCGCAAGGCCGCCGAGCAGCAACTCAACGACACCACGTCACTGCAACGCGCCGTTCTTGACGGCACCAGCTACTCGATCATTTCGACCGCGCCCGACGGCACCATCCTGACCTTCAACCGCGCCGCCGAACAGATGCTCGGTTACACCGCCGACGAGGTGATCGGCAAGCTGACACCCGCACCATTCCACGACCCGCAGGAAGTGGCCGAACGCGCTACTGCGCTATCGGAGGAACTCGGCGAAGCCATCACCCCCGGCTTCGAGGTCCTGGTTACCAAAGCGCGCCGCAAGCTTGCCGATGAGTGGGAATGGACTTACCTGCGCAAGGACGGCAGCCGCCTGCCGGTACTGCTTTCGGTCACCGCACTGCGCGCTGCGGATGAGCAGATCAGCGGCTTTCTCGGTATTGCCTACGACATTTCCGAGCGCAAGAAAATAGACCGCCTGAAAAACGAATTCGTTTCGACGGTGAGCCATGAACTGCGTACGCCGCTGACCTCGATTCGCGGCTCGCTCGGCCTGATCGCTGGCGGTGTTGCCGGAGTGATTCCACCACAGGCGGCAAAGCTGATCGACATCGCGCACAGCAACAGCGAGCGTCTGGTACGCCTGATCAATGACATTCTCGATATCGAAAAAATCGAATCGGGGCGCATGCAGTTCAACCTCACCGTGCAGCCGCTGCGTCCGCTGCTGCTGCACGCCATCGAGGCCAATCACGCCTATGCCGAACAGCTGAATGTTCGCATTGAACTGCGTTCCGGCGAGCTCGACGGCCGGGTACGCATCGACAGCGACCGGATGATGCAGGCGATTACCAATCTGTTGTCGAACGCCGCCAAGTATTCGCCGGCCGAAGGCTGCGTCGACGTGGCGCTGGAAAGACACGGCAATCTGCTGCGCCTCGCGGTGAGCGACCACGGCCCGGGCATTCCCGAGGAATTCCAGAGCCGCATCTTCCAGAAGTTCTCGCAAGCCGACAGCTCGGATACGCGACGCAAGGCCGGCACCGGCCTCGGTCTGGCGATCACCCGCTCACTGGTCAAATCAATGGGTGGACGCATCGGCTATGACACCTCGACCGCCGGCACTACCTTCTGGATCGATCTGCCGGAAATCGCCGGGAACGGCATTTCGCTGGGCCCAAACAGCAGCCCCCCGGAACACCCGGGCGCGCCACGCCGGCCACGCATCCTGCACGTCGACGACGACGCCGATATCCTCAGCGTGGTTGCAGCGATCACCGGCGAGCTGGCCGACTTTGACCATGCCAGCGACCTGCAAAGCGCCCGGCACCTGCTGGCCACGCAGCAGTACGACCTGATCATTCTCGACCTGACCCTGCCCGACGGCAGTGGCCACAAACTCCTGCCGGTCATCGCCGCGCTGCGCCCCGAGCCACGCGTCGTGGTTTTTTCGGCAAGCGATGTGCGCCACGAGGAGGCTGGAAAATTTGCCGCCTGCCTCGTCAAATCGGTAACGACCAACGATGATCTGCTGACTATAATCAAAGCGCAAATCGCGCGCTGAGTTTTGCCGGGGAGACGCCGAATGACCACAAAAGAATTGAAAACAATTCTCTACATCGAAGACGAAACCGATATCCAGGCGGTTGCCCGCCTGGCGCTCGAAGCCATCGGCGGCTTTGTCGTCGAAACCTGCAGTTCCGGCCGCGAAGGCGTGGCCGAGGCCGAAAAAAACCCGCCCGACATCATCCTGCTCGACGTGATGATGCCCGAGATGGACGGGCCGGCCACCCTGCTCGCATTGCGCCAGTTACCGAACCTGGCCAGGGTGCCGGTGGTGTTCATGACCGCCAAGGTGCAGCCGCAGGAAGTTGCCAATTATCGCGCGCTCGGTGCGGCCGACGTGATTGCCAAACCCTTCGACCCGATGACGCTGGCCGATCAGGTACGCGCCATCTGGTTGCGCCACGCCGGAAAGGAGTAAGCGATGCCGGACACAAAACTCGCCGCCCAGCTCGACGCGCTACAAAAGGCTTTTGCCGCAACCGTTCCCGACAAGATCGCACGGCTCGACGAGTTGCTGACGCAATGCGCCCACAGCTTTGCCGCTAGCCAGACTCTGCCCGGCGACACGCTGCGTGACGCCCATCTGCTGACACACAGCCTGGCCGGATCAAGTGGCACCTTCGGATTCAATGCACTGGGCGAAGCCGCACATATGCTGGAAGAACTGCTCGCGCCCCTGCTCAAGGGCGACGCGCCACCCGATGAAAAAATCTTCGGGCAGATTCGTCTGCGCCTCGCGGCCATCCGCGCCGCCAGCCAGACACCGGCAACGCCACCACCCGGGCTGCCCACTGCACCGCCGGTGAAAAACGGCACAACACGGCACACGCGCTCAATCTACCTCGTGGAAGATGATGCAGAACTGGCGGCCAGCCTCGCAGTACAGCTGTCGCATTTTGGCTATCACGTCCGCGTCTTTGCCTGTCCGACCGATGTCATTGCCGACGCCGAGCATGCGCTGCCGGTTGCCATCATCATGGACATCGGCTTCCCCGAGGGCGCGCTGGCCGGCCCGCAAGCAGTAAAAAACGCCCTGCGCGACCAGTTTCACGGCGTACCGGTGTTCTTTATTTCTGCGCGCGGCGACTTCACGGCACGGCTGGAAGCGGTGCGTGCCGGCGGGGTCGCCTATTTCACCAAACCAATCGACATCGGCTCGCTGATCAACGCACTCGAAGCCTTTGCCAGCCAGGCCCTGCCGACCGCCTATCGGGTGCTGATCGTCGATGACTCGGAGTCGACCGCCGCTTTCTACCAGCATGTCCTGACCGCCGCCGGCATGGAGGCGATGATGATCCACGACCCGTCACAGATCACCGAGCCGCTCGCCGAATTTGCGCCCGACCTGATCCTG
Source organism: Rhodocyclaceae bacterium (assembly GCA_044359525.1). Lineage (GTDB taxonomy): Bacteria > Pseudomonadota > Gammaproteobacteria > Burkholderiales > Rhodocyclaceae > CAJBIL01. The sequence continues at coordinate 4,598 of JBIKLY010000025.1, forward strand.
ATGGATATCTACATGCCGATCTGCAATGGTGTCGAACTGGCGGCGCTGATCCGCCAGCAGCCGAGTTTTGTCAGTGTGCCGATTGTCTTCCTGTCGACCGAAACCAACGTCAACCGGCAACTGGTGGCGCTGCGTCAGGGCGGTGACGATTTCCTCAGCAAGCCGATCGATCCGGTACGGCTGGTCTCGGTCGTCACCAGCCGCGCCGCGCGCGGGCGCATCCTGCGCGCGCACATGGTGACCGACGGACTGACCGGGCTGCTCAACCACAGCCACCTTGAAGAACAACTGGAAACCGAAATCGTGCGCAGCCACCGGCAGGGCAAGCCACTGGTTTTTGCGATGATCGACATCGACCACTTCAAGCGCGTCAATGACACCTGGGGGCATGCCGCCGGCGACCGCGTACTGCGCAGCCTGTCGAAACTGCTGCGCCAGCGCCTGCGCCGTACCGATGTGGCCGGGCGCTACGGCGGCGAGGAGTTCGGCGTAATCCTGACCGACCTAGACGCCCACGCAGCGCTCCCTTTACTCGACGCCATCCGTCGTGATTTCGCGGCGCTCAGTCATGCCAGCGGCGACAGCCAGTTCAACGTCAGTTTCAGCGCCGGCATTGCCGGGTTTCCGCACCATCGCAGGGCCGATACCCTGATCGCCGCCGCCGACGCCGCGCTCTACATTGCCAAAAACGCCGGACGCGACCGCATCGTACTGGATGGCGATCAATGAAAGTCCGCCGGGAGAACTAAACATGCCGCCAGACCACAGCACCGCCATCCTGATCGTCGAGGACGACAACGACACCGCCGAGTACCTGCGCATCGGTTTGCAGCGCAGCGGCTACCGCATCGCCGGCATTGCCAAAAACGGCTTGGACGCCCTGCGCCTGGCCGAGACGACGCTGCCCGACGCGATCATCATGGACATCCTGCTGCCCGGCGAGATTGACGGCATCGAAGCGGCGAGCCGCATCCGCGCCAGGCGCGACGTACCCATCCTTTACCTCACCGCCAACACCGATCCGGCACTCTTTGAGCGGGCAAGGATCACCGATCCCTCGGCCTATCTGATCAAACCGTTCAACGCCCGCGAAATGCAGCTGGCCATCGAGCTGGCGATCCAGCGCCACCTGCTCGCCAAACAGCGCGAACACTCCCTGCTGACGCGCATTGCCGGCCTGCTGGAGACCATGACTGACGGATTTGTCGCACTCGATCACGACTGGCGCTACCTCTTTGTCAACAACCGGGCCGGCGAGATCCTTAACCGGGAACCCACAATGTTGCTCGGCAAATCACTCTGGGACGAATTTCCGGAGATGGTCGGACACACCCTCCAGTTTGCCTACCAGCGCGTCATGCAGGGGCGGCAGCCGGAGCAGATCGAGGCCTATTACGCGCCCTGGGAGCGCTGGTTCGAGAACCGCATCTTTCCTACGGAAGATGGCATCAGCATCTATTTTCAGGAAATCACTGAACGCAAAAATGCCGAACAGCAACTGGCCACCGCCAACCAGCGCCTGCAGGCACTCTCGGCGAGCCTTCTGAAGGTACAAGAAGACGAGCGCCGCGCGCTGGCGCGTGAACTGCACGACGAGCTCGGCCAGTCGCTGACCGCATTGAAGATCACGCTGCAAAGCCTTGGCTTGCGCCCGGAGACGGCCGCACTGCAAGGACAGATCAATACGGCGGTAAACATAGCCGACACGGCGCTGACGCAAGCACGGCAGATGTCGCTCAACCTGCGTCCGCCGCAGCTCGACGACCTCGGCCTACCGGCGGCGATCCGCTGGACGCTTGGCCGGCAGGCCGACCTCACCGGCCTGAGCACCCACTTTTCGGCAGAAGACGTCCCTGACCAGCTACCCGAAGCACTGGCCATCGCCTGCTACCGGATCACGCAGGAAGCCCTGACCAACGTGCTGCGGCACGCCAAGGCGAAGAAAGTCCGGGTTCGCCTGCAGCGCAAGGGCAATGAACTGCAGCTCGAAGTGCAGGATGACGGCGCCGGCTTCGACCCGCAGCAAGCCCTTGCCGGCTCTGCCAGCATGGGCGTTGCGAGCATGCAGGAGCGTGCCATACTGGCCGGCGGGCGACTGGAAATCGAATCGAATCCTGGCCACGGCAGCCTGATCCGCGCCATTTTCCCGCTGCCGGATGAGCCCGTCGCATGACCCCGTCGTGCGACGCCGTGAGCGCACCGACACGCGTCCTGCTGGCGGATGACCATACGCTGGTGCGCGCCGGCATTCGCGCCCTGCTCGCCGCGATGCCCGGTGTCGAAGTCATCGGTGAGGCCGCAGATGGTGACACGGCGGTGCAACTGGCGCTCAGCCTGCTGCCCGACGTCGTCCTGATGGATATCGCCATGAAAGGCATGAACGGCCTGCAAGCCACCGCCCGCCTGCACGAAGTCTTGCCGGCCGCGCGTGTGATCATCCTCTCGATGCATGCCACCGGCGACTACCTGCAACAGGCGCTGCGTGCCGGCGCCGTCGGCTACATGCTCAAGGATGCCGCGACGCTCGAACTGCAACTGGCGCTGGCCGCCGTGGCGCGCGGCGACACTTACCTCAGCCCGGCCGTTTCAGCACAGATCGTCGAAGGATTTTTACAGCACGACAAACCGGCCAATCAGGTCGTACTCACCCCCCGGCAAGACGAAATCCTGCGCCTGATCGCCAACGGGCAAAGCACCAAGGAAATCGCCTTCCAGCTCAATCTGAGTGGCAAGACAGTGGATACCCACCGCGCCCAACTGATGGACCGCCTCGCCATCCACGACGTCGCCGGGCTGGTGCGCTACGCAATTCGCACCGGCCTGGTCGACTCAGGCCGCTGAGCGCACGCCAGACGCGCGCGCATCGAGCAGCACGACCTCAACGACCGTACCATCTTCCGCGTAGCTGATATGCGTGTTCCAGTCTTGCGAGACCTCACGCACGATAGGCTTGTCCGAAAGATGGATCACCAGAACGTCGTCTTCGTCATGGGAAGTGGTTCGCATGATGGCCCCTTACATTTTCACAACACGCGGCAAGTTGCTCAGGCCGCAGAGTGCGTTTTCAGCCACTCGCGCAACGCATCGTTCATCCGCGTCTGCCAGCCGGCACCGCTGGCCTTGAAAGCGGCCACGATGTCCGCGTCGTAGCGCACGGTCAATGACTGCTTCGGGCTTTCGGCAGGCGGGCGACCCCGACGCATCTGCTCACGCGCTGCGTTGGCGAACTCCTCCCGCGACACCACCCGATCGCCAATCATCGGCGTGGCTTTCTCGAAAAACTCATCGCTTAATTCCGGAGCATCGTCCGGGTCAACCCACTCGGTGGGCGTATTTTGTAATTTCGCGGTCATTTGCCAACCTCATCGAGATAATGCGGCGAACTGTGCCGCGCGGTGCCCAGATCACAACAACGACACGCCCGTCAAGCGAGCCTACCGTCATCCAGCGCGTTTCACCATAGTCTGTTCGCGTGTCTTCAATCGTTACGCTAACTCCGGCGAACACCTCGCCCGACCGGGAAAAATCCAGACCGCGTTCGGTCAGGGTTTTATCGCGTTTGTCGGTGTCAAATTCAACCTAAAAGACTCAGTCTGTCCACGAAAATCACGAAAGACACGAAATTAAACAACAGGTTAAGTTGAGTTAGCCACTCACCCTATAGGTTACGTTCTGCATTTTTGTATCTGTTTGATTTTTTTCGTGCTTTTAGTGATTTTCGTGGATGAATTGCTTTTTCTAGGTTCAATCTGCACGGATTTATTGTAGTTACGATAATTAAAAACGTCAAGACGCTGCTGTCACGACATCACCCTGCCGCCGCACGCGACCCAGCGCTTCGAGGGTGTCGATGATTTGCGGCAGGCGCTTTTTCCACGGGCCTTTGCCGGTGAAGCGGGCGGCGAGGTCGGCTTCGGAAAGGGGGATCGGCGAGGCGGCGAGGACGCGGGCGACGGCGGCGACTTGTTCGGGTAGGGCATTGGGCCAGGGGGCGCGTGGAATGGCGATCTGTAACATGGCATCGCTGGAAGCCGCTTCCTGCTTGCCTGTCGCGGCATCATCGATGGCGATGGCCGTCTGTATTGGCTTCCCGGCCGGGTGCTGATATTCGGGGCGTAGCCAGCGGATGTGGCCTTGGGCTTCTTCGGCGGCGCGTTCGGCGTTGAGGGCGACGAGGCGGACGAGCAGGGTTTCGCTGTTCACCCCGCCCTCACCCCCGGCCCCTCTCCCGGCGGGCGAGGGGAGCAGGTCGCGCCAGCCGTAGGCGTCGAGCACGGCGGTGTCGAGTTCGTCGTGCAGGGTTTTCAGGACGCTGACGAGGCCTTGTTCGTGGAGGGCTTTTTCCTTGGCGTTGAGCGATTCGCCGCGCTTCAACTTTTCCAGCACGTTGTATAGGCCGGTTAGCGTCAGCGTGGCGTGCGCCGCTTGCTGGCGCTTGCGGTGCGCGTCGAGTTGCTCGGCGAGGTCGCGGATGCGGGCGGTTTGTTCGGGGGTGGCGACGGGGAAGGGGAATTTCTCGAAACCCGCTGTCTTGACGTAGACGGGTCGATCTTCGAGCGTGCTGCCAGTTGCTAAAGCCCAGACAAGGTGAGTTTGCGACGACAGAACGCCAAGGTGAAAGGCATCAGCCAATGCAATGCAAACGAGCTTGTTATCCGGCGCAATGTCGGCGCCGAGGAATTGGAAAGAGCGATGCTTGGCGGTTTCGACCGTAGCAATGTAACGCGGTAGGCCAGTAAGCGTCGTCCGAAGATCGCGCCGTGCTTCGCCAAAAATCCACCAATTGATGCGATATCCGGCACGAGCATTATGATCGCGCTCCGGCTTCACCCGCTCAAGCACCCACTGAAAAGTCGCCGGATAGCGGGCGCGCACCTCGTCGGCGCTAAGGCCAAAAAGGTCAATCACTTTCACACCACGTGGACGGTCGGTAAGATCGCGACCGTTGCGGTAGTGCTTGATCGGCGCGCTAGTTTCGAGGCGCTCGGCTTCGTCCGGCGTAACGATGAAGCCGGCACCAATAAGTTGAAAGCCTCGGTTAGCTAAGCCGCTATTTGCCTGCAAAGCCTGCGCCGCCGCCACATTCGCACCGATGCGCAAATCCGCGTGCAGCAACCCGGCCTGCTCCTGCAAGGTCACGTCCAGCCCCTCACCATTGCCTTCGCGTTCGTCGCTCACGCTGAGCAGCCGGCCTTCGCCATTGCTCGTTGTGCCCACCGTCATCGCGATACGCACCGCAGCCCCATCGGCAGAGTCGACCCACGGATGATCCGGCACAGCGAAAGCCAGCGCCACGCCCTTGTCGAGCGCGCCCTGCACGACGCGGCGGTTGAAAGTCTGCTTCAGGCTGTTGGTGGTGATCAGGCCAAAGCGCTGGACTTCGCCTTGGGCGACGAGTTGCGCGGCGTGGTGCCACCAGAACATGACGAGGTCGGCCGATTCGGGAACGTCCGGCCACGTATTGCGTAGCGCTTCGACGTAGCCGTCGCCGAGCGCGGCGCGCATGCTGGCCGCGCCGATGAAGGGCGGATTGCCGACGATGTAGTCGGCTGCCGGCCATTCGGCCTTGCGCGGATTGATGTAGCGCTGTAGCGGGCTGCGGGCGTTTTCATCAGGCACCGGTTCACCCGTGACCGGGTGCGTCTTCATCGTCACGCCGTCCCAGCGGCTGACCGGCTGGCCGCGTTCATCGAGTACGGTTTCGATACCATCCCAGGCCAGCACGGCGTCGCGGCATTCAACGTTTTTGAAATCCTTGAGGATCGGTTGCGGCGGCAGGCCGCTGCCGTTGGTGCGGAAGTGCCATTGCAGGTAGCCGATCCACAGCACGAGTTCGGCAATCGCGGCGGCGCGCGGGTTGAGTTCGAGGCCGAGGAACTGGTGCGGGTCGACGGTCAGACCTTCGGCTTCGAGTCTTTGCTGGCCGGCCCCGAAAGCCTGCATCTGGTCGAGCACTTCGCCTTCGAGGCGCTTCATGTGTTCGAGCGTGACGTACAAAAAATTCGCCGAACCACACGCCGGATCAAGCACGCGAATCTGGCACAGGCGGTGGTGGAAGGCGTCGACTTCGTCGCGCGCCGCAGCCAGCTTCCCTTCGTTGGCGAGGAGCAGCGCGGCGGCCTGTACGTTGCGCCATTGCTCGCGCAGCGGCTCGACGACGGTGGGCAGGACGAGGCGTTCGACGTAGGCGCGCGGCGTGTAATGCGCGCCGAGGGCGTGGCGCTCGCTGGTCGATAGGGCGCGTTCGAGCAGGGTGCCGAAGATGGCCGGCTCGACCTGCGTCCAGTCGGCGTTGGCGGCTTCGAGCAGCAGGCCGATCTGGTCTCGGTCGAGCGGGATCACTTCGGGCTGCTTGAACAGTTTGCCGTTGAAGCGCGGCAGCGTTTCACGCAGCACCACCGAGAAGCCGCCGCTGTCCATCTCGCGCCAGAGGGCGGCGAGTAGCGGGACGAATTGTTGCGCGTTACCCTGCAGCGTTTCGAGCAGCGTGGTGAAGGCGCCCTTGCCGTTCTGTTTGGGCAGCAGGCCGACGTCTTCGGCAAACATCGAGAATAGGCAGCGCGTGAGAAAGCCGGCAACCAGTTCGGGATGATGGCCGGCGCCTTCGAGCGTCTTGGCGATCTTCGCCAGATGCTCGGCGATCTCGCGCGTGACCTTGGCCGAGGCGCGTGTGGGGTCGAGTGCCAGCGGATCGAGCCAGACGGCTTTGAGGCGCTGGCGGGCGCTGTCATCGGCGGGATTGCACAACTCGGCGAGCCGGATGCGGTGCGAGCGCGGATCGGGAAAAGGCGTGTAGGTCGCGCCGGAGCGCGTGAAATCGGCATACAGCTCGATCACATGGCCGACGTCGACGACGATCAGGAAAGGCGGCCGGCCTTCGTCGGCCGGCAAGGCGCGGGCGTAGCCTTCGGCCTGGCCTCGGGCGCGCTGCAGGGCGTCGTCGAAACCCTTGGTCGCGGCGCCGAGCTTGATCTTCTTCGCTTCAAGCACGAAATGCTCGCGCCGGTAGCAGTCAATGCGCCCCATCGAGGCGCTGCCATCGCCGTGGCGAAACGTAACGCGGCGCTCGAAGACGTAGGCGTTATCCCGCGTATCCTCCCGTGCCGGGTCGGGCGACGGCACGCCGAGCAGATGACAAAGGTCGGTAACGAAGAGCTGGTAGTTGGCGAGCTCGGAGCCGTCGGCGTGTTGCCAGCGGGCGAGGAAGGTTTCGGGGCTGTGTGCGGTCATCGGCAGGAGTATGCCATAGGGAAACCGCTGGCGGCGCGTGGTCGAGGGTCCGGCTGGCGACTACGCGACTACGGACGTTTGGGCATGAAGGTGATTTGCATCGCCTTAACAAAGGCCTGCGCCTGAGAGACCGCCCAGCATGCATTTTCCTCATCGACCGGGTCGCCCTTGTAGTCGGCAAGCAGGCGAAGTTCCTCCGCTCTGTTGAGCGCTTTGCCAAGCGCCACCGGCACCTGTCCCGTTTTAACGAGATGCAGGCTGAAGGCTGAAATCAGACCGTTGTGCGTTCTTGCAATCTCCGGCTCGACCGGCGCACCGGACGCCAGCAAGGCTGCGCGTGCTGCATCAAACATCGCGTAGTAGGCCCGATTGCATGCACCATCGGCGTCGCCGGTGTCGAGCAACACCTTCGCCGAAGCGGCCGCCTGAGTGGCTTTCGCGAGCAGTTGTTGCGCCTTCATAAACGCGCTTTCATAAACGAATTCCCTCTCGCTCGATGTTGTGCAACAGACGAGGATTGGAATAGGACTCCGGATGATCCCACTCCTCTTCCCAGATCGGCAGTGGCTGAATGCGAATTCCTGTATCCAGCAGCACGTCATAAGCGAGATCGGCCATGGCCAGCTTGGTCGCAACAAATTTGCCGGGACGGCCATGCAGAAGAACGGCCACATCCGCATCGCTGTCCGGCCGGTAGGATTTACGCGCCCGACTGCCGAAGAGGATGGCACCAGCCAGGTCATACTCGTCCGCCACCTTCGCAATGAAGGCGCGAGCCGCGCTGGCGGTGGCCAAGTCGATGTCTGTAATTGAACCCATAGATGCGACCCTAGCCGGCACCCTGCTGCGTGTCAATCACAATGCTGCTGCCAGCATCTCATTGCGTATTTGGCAATGTCCATTTGATCTACGGATATTGTCGGCCCGGTGTATCCGGCAATGCCGACACAGTCGACAGCGCGTTTGGTTTTTCTGACGTCATCGACCAAGGCCCTGAACCCGCCCGCATCGGGTAGAAGATTCAACCTCGTTCCCGGTGTAATCCCCAATAGCCGGAGAGTCTCTACGGGAATGACCAGCTGCCCTTTTTCCGACACCATCACAATCATGATCGCTCCTTGAATCAGTCTTGCTGGTTTAAACGTTCTCACCATATCACCACGACTTACCAATGAAAGCGACAAAAACATGGCGCCGCCTCAGGACTTCTCAGGAATTTCCACCCCCGAACCCGGCATTTGCCCGATACCGCCATCTGACGGGCAGCGCTACGCTACAGCCATAAAGTCGTGGCGGGTGCGTTCCGGACGGTGGATTGCCATCCTCCGCACCCTTCCCGCCTACGGAGGATGGCCATGCTGCGCACACTGATCATTGACGACAACCCGCTGTTTCTCGACTCGCTGACCGAGTTGCTGGGCAATTTCCCCGGCGTCAGCGTGGTAGGCACCGCGCGCACCGGTGCGGTAGGGCTGCGAAAAACGGCTGAGCTGTCGCCCGATCTCGTCTTTCTTGACCTGAATATGCCCGGTCTGGGCGGTATGCAGGTCGCCGAGCAGCTCTCCGAGCTGTATCCACAGCTGCGGGTGGTGATTGTTTCGTGGCATGACGATGCCGAGTACCGGGCGCGTGCCGCCGCCATCGGCGTCGAGCGTTTTGTCTGCAAGAGCGACCTGTTTGCCGAGCTGCTGAACATTCTCAAAGCCCCTCCCGGCTTACTGAGCATCGCCGGAGCAACAGCATGAACACCAGCGAAACGGCCGTCACCGTTGCGCACCCGCAGTTGGCCGCCGCGCTGGCCGGGGCGCCAATCGCCGCCCTGCTGGTCGACGCGACGGGAACGATCATCTACGCCAACCCGCCGCTGCTTGCGCTGTTCGGCTATGCGGAAGAAGCCTTGCTGTTCAAGACGCTGGAAATCCTGCTGCCGGAAGACGAGCGCGCTGCACACGCGGCGCAGCGCACGGGGCGGCCCCACCATTACCGCACGCATGCCATGGGCAACGGGCTGCGCATCGTCGGCCGGCACTGCGACGGTAGCGAGATCCCGCTCGACATCAAGCTGCAGACCAACGAGAGCGAATGCGGCCGTGTGACGGTCGCTTTCATCAGCGATCGGCGCCAGGATCAGGAAAAGCATCTTGAACTGGAGCGGCTGAACCGTACCCTGCGCCTGGTGCACGACTGCAACGAAATTCTGGTTCGGGCACGCAGTGAAAATGAATTGTTGACCGGCATCACGCAATGCATGGCAACGGTCGGCCGTTATTCGCAGGTGTGGGTCGGCCTGCTGCCGCTTGACGACGGGCGCTTCAGGACATCCGTGTGCGCCGGCTGCCAGCCCGAATGTGGCATGTGCGGCGGCATGTCGGGTGGCGAGAACATTGCGCTGCGAGTGATTGATAGCGGCGTGCCGCTACTCCTGCAAGCTGATGAGCGCTTTGCGCTGGCGCCCCTGCTCTGCCCGGTGCTGGCCGGCGACTCTTTGCCGCCGATGATCGCCCTGCCGCTGCTGACCGCCGACGCGGCGCACGGCTGCCTGTGCGTGGCATCGAATACCGACTCCCCTTTCTCGCCAAACGAGATATCACTGCTGCAGGAACTGGCCGACGACCTCGCCTTCGGCCTTGATGCGCTGCACGGCCGCAGCCTGCGGCGCAGCGCAGAAGCCCGATTGCGCCTGCTGGAACGCGCCGTCGAGGCGAGCGCCAACGCGATCATCATTACCGATGCGCTCGACAGCGAGCACCCGATTCTCTATGTCAACCCGGCGTTTTCGCGCATGACCGGCTATCCGTCGGGCGAAGCCATCGGGCGCAGCGCGCGCTTCCTGATTGGCAATGATCGCGCACAGGAGGCACTCGATGAAATTCGCGCTGCCCTGCGTGGAGGCTACGAGGCGCAAGCACTGCTGCGCAATTACCGCAAGGATCACAGCCTGTTCTGGAACGAATTGACGGTCGCTCCGGTGCGTGACGAAGCCGGCATGGTTACGCACTTTGTTTCGGTGATGAATGACTTTACGGCGCGCAAGGCGCAGGAAGAGCAGATCGAACGGCACGCGCTGTTCGACCCACTGACCGGCCTGCCGAACCGTTTTTCGCTGTTTGAGCGGATCGACCGGGCCGCTGCCTCTGCCGAGCGCGATGGGCACGCGATTGGCGTGGTGCTGATTGCACTCGATCGCTTCTCGCTGGTCAACGACGCTTATGGCCACGATGCCGGTGATGCCCTGCTGCGCGCGGTCGGTGCGCGCTTGCTGACCACTCTGCGGGCGCGCGATACGGTAGCGCGCCTCGGCGGCGACGAATTTGTCGTGCTGCTTTCGAAACTGGAACCGGACGATGCCATCGCCGTCGTAGGCAAGATTTCTGCGGCGCTTGGCCGCCCCTTCGAGCTGCCCTGCGGCGAGGTGGTGGTGAGCGCCAGCATCGGTGTGAGCTTTGCGCCGCGCGACGGTAACGACGCGCAATCGCTGATCCGCAATGCCGAAGTGGCGATGCAGGGCGCCAAGACGGGCGGCTGGAATGCCGTGCGTTTTTACGCCGAAGACATGAACCGGCGTACCGGCGAGCGACTGGCCATGGAATTCGATTTGCGGCGCGCGCTCGACAAGAACGAATTTGAAATTCACTACCAGCCGATCATCGACATCGAGAGCGGGCGCATTGTCGAAGCCGAGGCGCTGTTGCGCTGGAACCGCCCGCAGCACGGCCTGGTGGCGCCGGACAGTTTCATTCCCCTGGCCGAAGCGACCGGTTTGATCGTGCCGATCGGCAAATGGGTCCTGCACGAGGCCTGCCGGCAAAATGCGCGCTGGCGCGCCGCCGGGCTGCCGGCGATCAGCATCGCGGTCAATCTCTCGGCACGCCAGTTCCACGAACCGGGGCTGGAAACGCTGGTCGCCACTGCGCTGCTCAAGCATGGCCTGGCCGGCAGTGACCTGGTACTCGAAGTAACGGAAAGCCTGCTGATGACCAATATCGACGCCGCCAGCGAAACCCTGTTGCGCCTGAAAGCGCTCGGCGTACCAATTTCGCTCGATGACTTTGGCACCGGCTATTCGAGCCTCTCGTACCTCAAACGCCTGCCACTCGATACGCTGAAAATCGACCGCTCGTTCGTGCGCGACATCAGCACCGACCCGAACGATGCGGCTATCGCGACAACGATTATTTCAATGGCCCGCACCATGCAGATGGGCGTCATTGCCGAAGGCGTGGAGAGTGCGGAACAACTCGCCCACCTGCGCGCCAACGGCTGCCAACGCGCGCAAGGCTATCTGTTCAGCCGGCCGCTACCGGCTGAACAGTTCGAAAAGCTGTTGAACGAAGGGAGTGCGCTACCGCGCAACGCTACCTGAGCGCGGAAGATGCCGCTGGCCGTTGCGCTATTCGACGGTTACCGACTTGGCCAGGTTACGCGGCTTGTCGACGTCGGTGCCGCGCACCAGCGCCACGTGGTACGAGAGCAATTGCAGGGGAACGACATGCAGCAGCGCCGAGAGTGCGCCGTAGTGTTCCGGCAGATGCAGCACGTGCACGCCATCTGATTCCTGCATTTCGCTGTCGGCATCGGCAAACACGTAGAGCTCGCCACCACGTGCGCGAACTTCCTGCAGGTTGGATTTGAGCTTCTCGATCAGGGTGTCGTTCGGCGCCACGGCGATCACCGGCATGTCCTTGTCGACCAGTGCCAGCGGGCCGTGTTTGAGCTCGCCGGCGGCGTAGGCTTCGGCGTGGATGTAGGAGATTTCCTTGAGCTTCAGTGCGCCTTCCATGGCAATCGGATAATGCCGGCCGCGCCCGAGGAACAGCGCGTGCTGCTTCATGGCGAAGTGGCCGGCCCATTCCTTGATCTGCGGCTCAAGCTCCAGCACTTTCGCAACGGCCACCGGTAGATGGCGCAGGGCCGTCAGTTCGGCGGCTTCATGTTCGGCGCTCAGACGGCCGCGCAGCTTGGCCAGCACCAGGGTCAGCAGATACAGCGCGGCAAGCTGGGTGGTGAAGGCCTTGGTCGAGGCGACGCCGATTTCGGGGCCGGCGCGGGTAATGAAGCGCAGCGCGGTTTCGCGCACCAGTGACGACTCGGGCACGTTGCAGATGGCCAGCGTGCGGTCCATGCCGAGCGATTTTGCGTGGTGCAACGCGGCCAGCGTGTCAGCGGTTTCACCCGACTGCGAGATGGTGACGACCAGCGTGTGCGGATCGGGCACGGAGTCGCGGTAGCGGTATTCGCTGGCGACTTCGACCGAGCAGGAGATGCCGGCGATGGCTTCGAGCCAGTACCGCGCGACCAGACCGGCGTGATAGCTGGTGCCACAGGCGATTATCAGCACCTGGCGTACATTCTTGAGCGTGGTTTCGGCATCGGCGCCGAACAGGCCGGGCTGGATGCTGTGTGCAGCACCGAGCATTTCCAGCGTATTCGAGAGCGCCACCGGCTGCTCGAAGATTTCTTTCTGCATGTAGTGACGGTACTCGCCCAACTCTACGGAATCCGCTGAAAGTTGTGACTCTTTCTCGGCACGTTCGACCGGGGTGCCATCGACACGGGTGATGCGGTAGCTGCCGCGCATCAATTCGGCGCAGTCGCCGTTCTCCAGATAGACCATGCGCCGGGTGACTTGCAGCAGTGCCGAGGCATCGGATGCGGCGTAGTTGCCTTCGTCGGCCAGACCGAGTAGCAGTGGCGAACCTTCACGGGCGACGATGACACGGTCCGGCTCGGCTTCGCGCAATACGGCGATGGCGTAGGCGCCTTGCAGCTGGCCGATCGAGGCGCGTACGGCGGCGAAGAAATCACCGGTGGTTTTAAGTTCGCGGGCGATCAGGTGGGCGATGACTTCGGTGTCGGTATCCGAGGTGAATTCGTAGCCGTCTGCTTTGAGACGGGTGCGCAGGGCTTCGTGATTTTCGATGATGCCGTTGTGCACGACGGCCAGGCCATCGGAAATATGCGGATGGGCGTTGCGCTCCGACGGCACGCCGTGCGTTGCCCAGCGCGTATGCGCAATGCCGGTATTGCCGGCAGCGCCCGTTTCGTCGACTTGTGCCGTCAGTTCAGCAACACGACCAACGGCGCGCAGGCGCTGTAGTCCGGACTCGTTGATCAGCGCCAGGCCGGCCGAATCATAGCCACGGTATTCCAGCTTGCGCAGGCCTTCAAGAAGGACAGGGACGATATTGCGGTCAGCGACCGCGGCAACGATGCCACACATAAATCAGCTCACTTTTTGGTTTTTACCGGGCGTTTCCAGCCGGCAATGGAAATTTGTTTGGCGCGTGAAACCGTCAGCGTATCGGGGGGTGCATCTTTGGTCAGCGTCGTGCCGGCACCGAGTGTGGCGCCGCGCCCGACGGTGACCGGGGCGACGAGCTGGGTATCCGAGCCGATAAAAACATCATCCTCGATGATTGTTTTATATTTATTAGCGCCGTCGTAGTTACAGGTAATCGTACCCGCACCGATATTGACCCGGCTGCCGATCACGGCATCGCCGATGTAGGCCAGATGGTTGGCTTTGGACTGTGCGGCGATCTTGCTGTTCTTGATTTCGACGAAGTTGCCGATATGCACGCCAGCCGCCAGTTCGGTACCGGGCCGCAGGCGGGCAAAGGGGCCGATCACGCTGTCCGGGCCGACCACGGCATCTTCGACATGACTGAACGCGGCCAGCCGGGTACCGGCGCCGATGCGGGCATTTTTCAGCACGCAGTTGGGGCCGATCTCGACCGCTTCGTCGAGGGTGACCTTGCCCTCGAAAACGCAATTCACGTCGATGAAAACATCGCGCCCGCATACGAGTTCGCCACGCACATCGAAGCGCGCCGGATCGGCAAGACGGGCGCCCTGCTCCATCAACTGTTCGGCGGTACGGCGCTGGGCAATGCGTTCGAGTTCAGCAAGCTGCACCTTGCTGTTGACGCCGAGCACTTCCCATTCACCCTGCGCAGGCGTGGTGCGAATCGTCAGACCGGCAGCCACCGCCATGCCAACGATATCGGTCAGGTAATACTCTTTCTGTGCGTTGTCGTTCGACAATGCGCCCAGCCATTCGCCGAGACGGGCCGTCGGCAGGGCCATGATGCCGGTATTGATTTCACGGATCGCCAGCTGGCTGGCCGAGGCGTCTTTCTGCTCAACGATGCGGGTCACATTGCCCGCCGCATCGCGCACGATGCGACCGTAACCGGACGGGTCGGCAAGCTCGATGGTCAGAATGGCGAGGGCATCCTTGCCGGCATGCAAAAGCGTCTTCAGCGTCTGCGCCTGGATCAAGGGCACATCGCCATAGAGAACGAGCGTCGTACCCTCGGTGCCAAGATGTGGCAGCGCCTGCTGTACGGCGTGGCCGGTGCCGAGCTGTGGTTCCTGCAGTGCCCAGGCCAGGTCGGGGGCGTCCAGTGTCGTGCGTACGGTGTCGCCGCCATGGCCATAGACGAGGCAAAGTTTTTGCGGCGAGAGGCTGCGTGCGGTGTCGATAACGTGCGCAACAAGCGCTTTGCCGGCGAGCGGATGCAGCACCTTGGGCAGGTTGGAGTGCATGCGTTTGCCCTGCCCGGCGGCGAGGATGACGATATTCATAGGCGTACTCTGTGAAGCGGTCAGGCGGTCTTGCGATCGTCCTGTCCGGAAAGGATGTCACCGAGCATCTGCTTGCCGCGGGGCGAGACAAACCAGTGCAGGATGTTCTTGTCGTTGATACGCGTTTCGATAATGCCGAGACTCTTGAGCACGGTCAGGCGGCTGCTGACCAGATCACGGGCGAGACCTGTCTTGTCGGTGATGCCGACCAGGTTGCCATAAACATAGCTTTCTTCAGCCAGCGCGCGAAGTATCTCAATGTCATTGTATGACAGGGATTCCTTGACGGCCTCCGGTTTCACCGGTGCCGGCTCGGCTGGCGGCGCAATTTCTTCGCGCACTGCAGGCGGCAGCTCATTCTGTTTCTGCTTGATCTGGCCCATTTCACGCCGGATCTGCTCCATCTGCGTCAGCAGTTTGTTGGCGACGTTTTCAAAAACCCGACGCGAGGCGACGACGTAGATCAGGCAAAAACCGGCAAATACGAAGAAATCGACCGGGCGGGTACGTGCCGCTTCGAGCAAATTGCTCGAAATCATGTTCAGGAAGAGCGGCACGGTGAGTGCGGCAATCACGCCAAGCACCGGATATTTGGCCCAGTCGCGCCGACCGTGATCGGCGGCCCGATCGCTCAGGAAATAGTTGGCGACCCCGCCGAGCAGTCCGGTGATGATCATGATCAGCAGGATGACCAGCATATAGCCGTCGAGCGTGCTCGGCAGCACGGTAACCTGCAGCGACTTTTGCAATTCCGGATTCATATTATCTCCCCCAACAAGCCAGCCGCTACTATGCCATAGCCCTCCGCTTCGCCAAAGGAAAACCCCGCTGCGGCGCACCGGAACGGGGTTTTTTCTCCTGCCTTGACGCTTGGCTCCGTTTATCGCGGCAAATCCGAGCTTCCCATCAGGAAAGCATCGACCTCACGCGCGCATTGCCGACCTTCGCGGATCGCCCAGACGACCAAGGACTGGCCGCGACGCATGTCGCCCGCTGCAAACACTTTCGGCACACTGGTCGCGTAACAGCCGGCACCATCGGTGGTCGCCTTGACGTTATTGCGCGCATCGAGATCAACGGCCAGCTGTTCAAGCAAGCCTTGCTTGACCGGCGCAACGAAGCCCATGGCCAGCAAGACGAGATCTGCCTTCAGTTCGAACTCACTGCCGGCAACTTCGCTCATCCGGCCGTCTTTCCACTCGACGCGAACCGCCTTGAGCGCTTTGACCTTGCCATTGTCACCAACGAGTTCCTTGGTGGCGACGGCAAAATCGCGCTCACAGCCCTCTTCGTGCGACGAAGAAGTGCGCATCTTGAGCGGCCAGTAAGGCCAGGTCAGCGCGCCGTTTTCCTTCTCCGGTGGCTGCGGCATCAATTCAAACTGGGTCACCGACAGCGCGCCATGGCGGTTGCTGGTACCAACGCAGTCAGAGCCGGTATCGCCGCCGCCGATCACGATGACGTGCTTGCCGGTGGCCATCACTTGCTCGGGGAGCTTATCGCCGGCATTGACCTTGTTCTGCTGCGGCAGGAAATCCATGGCGTAATACACGCCATCGAGCTCACGACCGGGGACCGGCAGATCGCGCGGCAGCTCGGCGCCGCCGGCCAGAATCACCGCATCGAATTCGGCAAGCAGTTTGCTGGCGGGTACATTGCCACCAATGTTCTGGTTAACGCGAAATTCGACGCCTTCGGCTTCCATCTGTTTAACGCGACGGTCGATGTGCGACTTCTCGAACTTGAAATCGGGGATGCCATAACGCAACAGGCCGCCAATACGGTCAGCCTTTTCGAAGACGACGACACTGTGGCCAACGCGTGCCAGCTGCTGTGCCGCAGCCATGCCAGCCGGGCCGGAGCCGACGACGGCGATCTTCTTGCCGGTCTTGACCTTCGGCGGCTGTGGAACAATCCAGCCCTTTTCCCAGCCCTTGTCGACGATCGCGTGCTCGATCGACTTGATGCCCACCGGGTCGGTATTGATGTTGAGCGTGCACGCGGCTTCGCACGGCGCCGGGCAGATGCGGCCGGTGAAGTCGGGGAAGTTGTTGGTCGAGTGCAGCACGACCAGCGCCTGCTCCCAATTGCCGCGATAAACGAGATCGTTCCAGTCGGGAATGATGTTGTTCACCGGGCAGCCGGTGGTGCAGAAGGGCACGCCACAATCCATGCAACGTGCGCCCTGGATCGCAGCCTGCTCGTCGGTCAAAGTAACGACGAACTCACGGTAGTGCTTCAAGCGCGCATCAGCCGGCTCGTAAGCCTCGGACAAACGCTTGAGCTCGATGAAGCCAGTCGGCTTTCCCATTTATGCAGCCTCCAGTTTCTTCTGCTCGGCCATTTCGGTAAGTGCCCGACGATATTCGTTTGGCATCACCTTGACGAAGCGCGCACGGTAATTTGCCCAGTCGGCAAGGATCTTTTTCGCCTGCTGGCTACTGGTATATTGCGCGTGCTTTTCAACCAGCCCCTTGAGCAAAACCTCATCGGCCAAACCGAGGTGGCGGATGTCAACCTTGCCATGACCTTCGAGATCGTCGCCGGCTTCACTGCCCTGGCGCGCGGCGAATTCTTCCTCGACCGGCTCCAGCGCAACCTGCGCCATGTTGCAGCGCGAAGCGAACGACCCCTCTTCGTCGAGCACGTAGGCAACGCCACCCGACATGCCGGCGGCAAAGTTACGGCCGGTCATGCCGAGCACGACGACAGTGCCGCCGGTCATGTATTCGCAACCATGGTCGCCGACGCCTTCGACAACGGTTGTCGCGCCCGAATTGCGCACGGCGAAACGTTCGCCGCCGACGCCGGCAAAGAAGGCCTCGCCTTCGGTCGCGCCATAAAGCACGGTGTTGCCGATGATGATGTTGGACGACGTATCGCAGCGGAAGCCGGCGTTCGGACGAACGATGATGCGGCCACCCGACAGGCCCTTGCCGACGTAGTCGTTGCCTTCGCCCACCAGATCGATGGTCACACCGCGCGCCAGCATTGCGCCGAAACTCTGCCCGGCGGTGCCGTTGAGCGTGACGTGAATGGTGTCGTCGGGTAGGCCGGCGTGGCCGTATTTGGCGGCAACGCGACCGGAAAGCATGGCACCGACCGTGCGGTTGATGTTGCGTACCGGCAGTTCGATATTGACCTTCTCGCCTTTTTCCAGCGCGGGTTTGGCCAGTTCGATGAGCTGGTTGTCGAGCGCCTTGGCCAGACCGTGATCCTGCGTCTCGCAATGCAACACCGGCGACGTTGCGGCAACAGCCGGGCGATAGAAAATACGGCTGTAGTCGAGCCCCTGCGCCTTCCAGTGCGTGATGCCCTGCTGCATGTCGAGCAGATCGGCACGGCCGATCAGGTCATCAAACTTGCGGATGCCCATTTCGGCCATCAACTCGCGAACTTCGTCGGCAACGAAGAAGAAGTAATTGACGACGTGCTCGGGCTGGCCGGTGAACTTGCGGCGCAGCGCCGGATCCTGGGTGGCGACGCCGACCGGGCAGGTGTTGAGGTGACACTTGCGCATCATGATGCAGCCTTCAACGACGAGCGGCGCCGTGGCGAAACCGAACTCGTCGGCGCCGAGTAACGCGCCAATCAGCACGTCGCGGCCGGTCTTCATCTGGCCGTCGACCTGCACGCGTACGCGACCGCGCAGGCCGTTGAGCACCAGCGTCTGCTGCGTTTCGGCAAGCCCCAACTCCCACGGTGAACCGGCGTGCTTGATCGACGACTGCGGGCTGGCGCCCGTACCGCCGTCATGGCCGGCGATGACGATGTGATCAGCCTTGGCCTTGGAAACACCGGCAGCCACCGTGCCGACACCGACTTCCGAAACCAGCTTGACGCTGATCGAGGCAGACGGATTAGCATTCTTCAGATCGTGAATCAGCTGCGCCAGATCTTCGATCGAGTAAATGTCGTGATGCGGCGGCGGTGAAATGAGGCCGACACCCGGTACCGAGTGGCGCAGGAAGCCGATGTATTCGGACACCTTATGCCCCGGCAACTGACCGCCCTCGCCCGGCTTGGCGCCTTGCGCCATCTTGATCTGGATCTGATCAGCGTTGGCCAGGTACTCGGCAGTCACGCCGAAACGGCCGGAAGCGACCTGTTTGATCGCCGAACGCAGGCTGTCACCCTCCTGCAACTGATAGTCGCGTTCGATGCGGCTCTTGCCGATGATGTCCGAGACCATCTGACCGGCCTTGACCGGCTTGAAGCGCGCCGGATCTTCGCCGCCTTCGCCGGTATTCGACTTGCCGCCGATACGGTTCATGGCAATGGCCAGCGTGCTGTGCGCTTCGGTCGAAATCGAGCCGAGCGACATGGCGCCGGTGGCAAAACGCTTGACGATTTCCTTGGCGGATTCAACTTCGGCTAGCGGCACGGCCGGACCCGCCGACTTGATCGCGAACAGGCCGCGCAGCGTCATGTGGCGCTGCGTCTGGTCGTTGATGATCTGCGCGTATTCCTTGTAGGTCTCGGTCTTGCCCGAGCGCGTTGCGTGCTGCAACTTGGCGATCGCGTCCGGCGTCCACATGTGCTCTTCGCCGCGCACGCGGTAGGCGTATTCGCCGCCGGCATCGAGCATGGTGGCGAGCACCGGATCGTTGCCGAAGGCCAGTTTGTGCAGACGAATCGCCTCCTCCATGACTTCGAAGACGCCGATGCCCTCGACCTGCGTCGAGGTACCCGCGAAGTACTTGTCGATCAGTTTTTTCTGCAGCCCGATGGCTTCGAAAATCTGCGCCCCGGTGTAGGACATGTAGGTCGAGATGCCCATCTTGGACATGACCTTGAGCAGGCCCTTGCCGACGCCCTTGACGAAGTGCTTGACCGCCTTGTCGCCTTTTTCGCCGCCGCCGGCAAGTTGCTGCAGCGTTTCGAGGGCGAGATAGGGATGCACGGCTTCGGCGCCATAACCCGCCAACACGGCGAAGTGATGCGTCTCGCGTGCCGCGCCGGTTTCGACAACCAGACCAACACGCGTACGCAGGCCTTTGGCAACCAGATGCTGGTGCACGCCGGAAGTGGCGAGCAGCGCCGGAATCGCGACATTGTCGGCATCCATCTTGCGATCGGAAACGATCAGGATGCTGCAACCATTGTGAACGGCATCTTCAGCTTCGGCGCACAACGAGGCCAGACGGGCTTCAACACCCTCTTTACCCCAGGCCAGCGGATAACAGATATCGAGTTCGGCCGACTGGAACTTGTCGCCGGTATAGCCTGAGATATTGCGTAGCTTGGCCATGTCGGCGTAGTCGAGCACCGGCTGCGTCACTTCGAGACGGTAAGGCGGATTGATCTCGTTGATGCCGAGCAGGTTCGGCTTGGGGCCGATAAACGACACCAGCGACATGACCAGTTGCTCGCGAATCGGGTCGATCGGCGGGTTGGTCACCTGCGCGAAGAGCTGGCGGAAATAATTGAACAACGGCTTGTTCTTACTCGACAGCACGGCGAGCGGGGAATCGTTGCCCATCGAGCCGGTTGCTTCCTCGCCCGAAGTGGCCATCGGTTCGAGAATGAACTTGATGTCCTCCTGGCTGTAGCCGAAGGCCTGCTGGCGATCGAGCAGCGATGCAGCACACTCCGGCGCCGTGGCATTGACCGGCGCATCGAGCCCGTCGAGCTTGATGTTGATGCGGCTTAGCCAGTCCTGATAAGGCTTCTGGCGCGACAGCGTATCCTTCAGTTCGAGATCTTCAATGATGCGGCCCTGCTCAAGATCGATCAGGAACATCTTGCCTGGCTGCAAGCGCCATTTCTTGACGATCTTGGCGTCAGGAATCGGCAGCACGCCGGATTCCGAAGCCATCACCACGAGGTCGTCGTCGGTGACCAGATAACGCGCCGGACGCAGGCCGTTGCGGTCGAGCGTCGCGCCGATCTGGCGACCGTCGGTAAAGGCCACGGCAGCAGGGCCGTCCCACGGCTCCATCATCGCGGCATGGTATTCGTAGAAGGCGCGACGCTTCTCGTCCATCAGCGTGTGCGATTCCCAGGCCTCGGGGATCAGCATCATCATCGCGTGCGCCAGCGAATAACCGCCCATCACCAGCAGTTCGAGCGCGTTGTCGAATGACGCCGAATCGGACTGGTTCGGGTAGATCAGCGGCCACAGCTTTTCCAGATCGGCACCGAGCAGCGGCGACGAGGTGCCCTTTTCGCGCGCACGCATCCAGTTGTAGTTGCCGCGCAGCGTGTTGATCTCGCCGTTGTGCGCAATCATGCGGAACGGGTGGGCGAGGTGCCAGGTCGGGAAGGTGTTGGTCGAGAAACGCTGATGAACCAGCGCCAGCGCCGAAATGCAGCGCGGATCCTTGAGGTCGGTAAAATATTCGCCGACCTGATCAGCCAGCAGCAGACCCTTATAGACGATCGTCCGGGCGGACATCGACGGCTGGTAGAACTCCTTGCTGTGCTTGAGACCGAGCGCCTTGATGGCGTTCGCCGCACGACGGCGGATGACGTAGAGTTTGCGCTCGAGCGCGTCGGTGACCATGATGTCGGCGCCGCGACCGATGAAGATCTGGCGGATCACCGGTTCCTTGGCGCGTACCGTCGGCGACATCGGCAGATCGCGATCAACCGGCACATCGCGCCAGCCGAGAACGACCTGCTCTTCGGAGCGCACGGCGCGCTCGATCGCTTCCTGACAGGCCAGCCGTGAAGCCGATTCCTGCGGCAGGAATACCATGCCAACGCCGTAGTCGCCCACTGGCGGCAAAACCACGCCTTGCCCGGCCATTTCTTCGCGCAAATAGGCATCGGGAATCTGAATCAGGATACCGGCGCCATCGCCCATCAGCGGGTCGGCACCGACCGCACCGCGGTGATCGAGATTTTTCAGGATTTGCAGGCCCTGCTCGACGATCGAGTGGCTTTTCTGCCCCTTGATGTGTGCGACAAAACCGACACCACAGGCGTCGTGCTCGTTGGCCGGGTCATACAAGCCCTGCTGTTCAGGTACAGCCGAATCCATCACGCTCAAATCCTCACAAAACAAAGGTGCCACACAGAGTTGTCCGATTTGCCAAGGCTCGCCAAACGTCAAAAAAGCCGGCGGACAGCCGGCTTACGAAGTTTCAGGGCAACTGCGGAATATACCGCGAAAATCGCCGTTTTTCAAGATGCGGCGGCGCACCATGGCTGTGCGCCAGTTTGTCGCCCGTCTAGATTTCTCCGACCGCAAACAAACGACGATGTTCCTTCATGGCGTAGCGGTCGGTCATCCCGGCAATATAATCGGCCACCGAACGCGGCTGATCGCCATCAACAGGAAGCTGGTACTGCGGCGGCAACAGGCGCGGGTCGCTGATAAAGGCAGCAAAAAGATCGGAAATAATGCGCCTCGCCTTGCTGGTCATGCGCAGTACCTGATAGTGCTGGTATAACTCGGTGCGCAGGAAACGCTTCATCTCGCGCTGCGCTTCGCGCAATGCGTCGGAAAAGGCGACCAGCACCGGCCCGTCTCGCGCCTCGGCAAGATTCTTTGGCGAATGCCGCGCGATATTGCCGGCGGTTGTGTCAATCAGGTCACAGACCAGCGCGTTGATCATTCGCCGTATCGTCTCGTGGATCAGGCGACGCCCCCCCAGACCCGGATAGGCCATACGGACATCAGCAACATGGCGGGCAAACAGGCCGACGCCTTCGAGTTGCTCCAGCGTAATGAGACCAGAGCGCAGGCCGTCGTCGACATCGTGATTGTTGTAGGCGATTTCGTCGGCGAGGTTACATATCTGCGCCTCAAGCGACGGCTGCGTCCGCTTGAGAAAGCGCTCACCAAGATCGCCGAGTTTGCGCGCATTGTCGAGTGAGCAATGCTTGACGATGCCTTCCCGCGTTTCGAAGCAGAGATTGAGGCCATCGAATGCGGCATAGCGTTCTTCAAGCAGATCGACAATGCGCAGGCTCTGCAGGTTGTGTTCGAAACCGCTGTAGTCGGCCATGCAATCGTTCAGCGCATCCTGCCCGGCATGACCAAACGGGGTGTGCCCCAAGTCATGCGCCAGCGAGACAGCTTCCACCAGATCCTCGTTGAGACGCAGTGCGCGGGCGATGCCGCGCCCGATCTGGGCAACCTCAAGGCTATGCGTCAGACGCGTGCGAAACAGGTCACCTTCGTGATTGACGAAAACCTGCGTCTTGTATTCGAGGCGACGAAATGCCGTGGAGTGAATGATGCGGTCGCGGTCTCGCTGAAATTCACTGCGTAAAGAGGGTCGATCTTCAGCGTGCCTTCGGCCACGGGAGTTACTACCCGAAACGGCGTAGGCGGCGAGCTCAAGCATGGGGCGAGCGCGCGACAATCGCAGCCTCGATTTGTCGATGCGATGCCTTATTGCTGACCACCGCCTGCCCGATCTGCTTGAACAGAATGAGGCGCAATTTTCCGTCCTCCACTTTTTTGTCGTGCTGCATGAGTTCAAGATAGCTTTCGACCGCCAGCGCTGGCCCGACAACCGGCAGGCCGACCCGGACCAACAACGCCTCAATCCGAATGACATCAGCGCTACCGATCCAGCCAAGCAGGCAGGACAGTTCAGCAGCCATCATCGTGCCCACCGCAATCGCCTCGCCATGCAGCCATTCACCGTAGCCCATGCCGGTTTCGATCGCATGGCCAAAGGTATGTCCGAGATTGAGCAATGCACGCTCACCGTTCTCATGCTCGTCGGCGACTACAAGTTCGGCCTTGTTCAGGCATGAGCGATGAATGGCATAGGTCAGTGCGTCGGGATCACGAGCCAGCATCCGCTCAACATTTATCTCAAGCCACTCGAGAAAAGGCAAATCGCGTATCAAGCCGTACTTGATCACTTCAGCCAAGCCGGCACGCAACTCCCGGTCCGGAAGCGTATTCAGCGTATCGGTATCGGCCAGCACCAGCTTCGGCTGATAGAAAGCGCCGATCATGTTCTTGCCACGCGGATGATTGATCGCCGTCTTGCCACCAACCGATGAATCAACCTGCGAAAGCAATGTCGTGGGTATCTGGATGAACGGCATGCCACGCTGATAGCAGGCGGCCGCAAAGCCGGTCATGTCACCGACGACGCCACCACCCAGGGCGATCAGTGTCGTCGCACGCTCGCAGCGACGTTCGAGCAAGGTATCGAAAATAGTATTGAGGGTTTGCCAGTCTTTGTACTGCTCACCGTCGGGCAATATGATTTCGATGACATCGACCCCGGCTGCGCGCAGCGGTGTCGCGACCGCCGCCAGGTAGAGTGGCGCAACCGTTGTGTTCGTGACGACAGCGACCTTGCGCTGGCGCAGGTAGGGCAGCAGCAGTTCGCACTGCCCGAGGATGCCGCGACCGATTCGAATCGGGTAAGCCCGCTCAGCAAGGGCAACGTTCAAAGTTTCCATTGCTCGCCAACTTCCTTGACCAACAGTTGTAAAACACCCAGGGCATTAATCCGGCTACCGTCCACCACAAGATTCGCCACCTCTCGATAGAAGGGATCGCGCTGCGCATAAAGCTCCTTCAGCCGGAGCAAAGGGTCCTCAACCTGCAACAACGGCCGGTTTCGGTCGTTGCGCGTACGTTCCCACAGAGTGTGTGGCGGCACATTGAGATAAACAACGAAACCGCTCGCCCGCATGTTGCAACGATTCTCGGGAGACAAAACAACACCACCCCCGGTCGCCACGACCTGATTGCTTTGCCGCGACAAGTCGGCAATTACCTGGGCTTCACGCTTGCGAAAGCCGCACTCGCCTTCGATTTCAAAAACCGTTGGAATGCTGACGCCTGTTCTTGCTTCAATTTCACGGTCCGAATCTACGAAATCAAGATTCAGACGCTTGGCCAGCGTCCGGCCGATGGTCGTCTTGCCCGCTCCCATCAGCCCCACCAGATAGACGTTTCTTGTGCCGTATTGATTTTCCACTTTGTCATTCTACAACAGCAACTCAGCAAGCTAACGACACAAAAAAGCCGGCAGCTGCCGGCTTTTTCCTTAAATGACTTTCAGCTCAGCGAACGGTCAAACCCTCGGCGACAATCTTCGGCGTTATGAAGACCAGCAGCTCGGTTTTATCGTCAATCCATTCACGGTTCTTGAACAGCCAGCCGATATAAGGCAGATCACCGAAGAACGGTATACGCTGGGTATTGTCACGCACATCTTGCGTGTAAATGCCGCCAATCACCACGGTTCCACCATTCTCAACCAGCACTTCAGTCTTGACGTGCTTGGTGTCGATCGCCACCCCGGCACCCGTCGATAGCTTGGTGTTGGGCGTGTCCTTGTTGATGTCCAGCGTCATTGTGATTTTTCCGTCCGGCGTAATTTGCGGCTTGACCTTCAGCGACAAGTTCGCCTTCCGGAACGACACACTGGTCGCGCCCGAACTGGTGGCCTGCTGATACGGAATTTCCACCCCTTGCTCAATAATCGCCTCGACCTGGTTCGCCGTCATCACCCGCGGACTGGAGATAACCTTGCCACGACCATCGGATTCCAGAGCAGAAATTTCTGCATTCAAAAACCGTGTGTAGCTGCTGTTGTAGAGGGACAACGCAAACGTTCCGGCATTCCCCGCCCGAGGTGTTGCAGGCAAATTAACGGCGCCTATTTGACTTGTTCTTGTTACGTCGTTGATTCTAGCCAAAGTCGATGAATTAGAAACCGTCATCTCGCCTGTAGTTGTATTCACCGTTCGGGTGGTTCCCCCTGTCGAAAAACGAATACCCAAGTTCTTCGCAAAGGAATCGCCCGCCTCGACGATTCTCGCTTCGATCATCACCTGTCGTACGGTCAGATCGACCTTGGCGATCAACAGCCGAACATCTTCCAGACGGCTGGGCGTGTCCTGCACAAACAGGATATTGGTTCGCGCATCGACTACGGCACTGCCACGCTTCGATAACATGCGCTGATTCGTATCGGTCAGCAGCTTCTGTATTGCCTCAGCTTTCTGATAGTTGAGCTGAAAACTCTCGGTACGTAAAGGCTCCAGATCGCCAATTTGCGCTTTCGATTCGAAATCCAGTTTCTCCTTGGTGGCAATCTCTTCTCTTGGCGCAATCAGAATCACATTCCCGTTCTTGCGCATATCAAGACCACGTTGCTGCATGATGATATCCAGCGCCTGATCCCATGGCACATCCTTCAGGATCAGCGTAATGGCGCCCTGAACCGAATCGCTGACCACCATATTCATTCCGGTGAACTCGCCGATCACCTGCAATAGACGGCGAACGTCAACGTTCTGGAAGTTCAGGGACAGCTTTTCTCCCTGATAGCCGCCTCGTGTACCTTGCACCAGCTTGTTCGGATTCTCGACGACCTGCTTGACCTCAATCACAAACTGATTGTCTGTCTGGTAGGCATTGTGCTCCCACAAGCCCTTCGGCGAGATGGTCATGCGGGTGTTGGCGCCTTGCTGGACCGTATTCACTGCGGTTACCGGCGTGGCAAAGTCGGTAACGTCGAGGCGTTTGCGCAGGTTGTCCGGCAGACTCACCTTGACAAAATCCACCACCAGATTCGGCCCCTGTTGACGGATATCAATGCCGGCATTGGAATCACTCAGGTCGACGGTAATCCGCGCCTCGCCATCCTTACCCCGGCGAAACTCGACATTACGGATACTGTTTGGAACTTTCGATGCCCGAGCTTCAGCAAAAGCGGCAAGCTTCCCCGCAGTGCTATCAATTTTCCCGGTTTGCGAAAACGCCAAAAGAAGGTCATTCCCCTCGATTGTCGCTTCATAGGTCATGGCCTGCTTCAAATTGAAGACAAGGCGCGTTCTGCCCTCGACCTGAACAATATTGGCGCTTCTAAGATCGCCCTCGTTGTATTCCTGACTGGTTTTTCCCAGCCCATTGACTGTATTCGGAAAATCCAGCGCGACCCGGGCGGGCTGGGCAACGGTGAATCCAGCCGGAAGCACTGCCAAAGGCTCTTTGAAGGTCAGCTTGACGCTCAGTACGCTACCTTGCTGCAGGACATTCATCGACTCGATACTATTCGCCTTGCTCTCCTGTGCATTTGCCACAGGTAGCGCCATCAGACAAGCAGAAATGATAACGAGCAAGTACTGTTTGATTTGTATCACTTTATTGTCCCCTTATCCTGCAGCATCAAGGTACTGACTCTCTCAACCCAGTCTCCGGCCGCGTCCTGCACTAATTCCCGCAAGGTAACCTCGCCTTCGGCAACTTTGGTTATCACACCAAAATTCTGCCCCATATAGTTTCCGATTTTTACCTGAAACAGCGAGCCATCGGTCTGAATGATTGCATAACCTATTTTGTTTTTGACCAGTACGCCGACGTACTTGAGTGACTCCAGAGGATAAGCCTCCAGCGGCTCTCTTGGCCGATTCAGATCCGGCGCCATGCCGCCACCGCCACCGGCTTTCTGCTCCGGTTCGATTTTTGCCGGCCGGAACGGGTCTACCAAGTTTGCCACGTCATAAGGTACGGGCGCATAGGGCTTCACTTCCGGTAAAGGAGGAATTCTCCCTTTGATATCCTTGGACGCATCACTCATCCACTTGCGCAGATCCTCGTGATCACCGCTTGAACAGGCAAAAAGAGCGAGGCTAGCCAACGCGACGGCAATTTTTTTCATTTCTTGCCACCTTTGGCAGCCAAGGCAGCCTTCTTTTGCTGGGCGACTTCATTTTCATCGAGGTAACGGAAGGTTTTAGTTACCGCGTCCATCGCCATGCCGCCATCTTTTCCGGCAGCAATGGATATCGTCATATTGTTCAGCGTAACAATTCGCGAAAGCCGACCGATATCTCCAGCAAAGGCCCCAAAATCATGATAATTCCCGGTCAGCTTTACCGAAATTGGCAATTCAGCATAAAAGTCCTTGACCGTCTCCTGACCCGGCTTGAATAGCTCGAACTGCAGACCGCGCCCCATCCCGGCCTGATTGATCTCGACCAGCAAGGACTCAACTTCGGATTTGTTCGGCAACTGTTTCAGCAGGGCGCCAAACGAGCGGTCAATTTCGCTTAATTGCTGCGTATAGAGAACCAGATTGACCGCCTGCTGCTTCTTGGCGAGGAACTCTTCCTTCAGCTTTTCTTCGTTCTTCTGTGCGGCTTCAAGAACGTCCAGCTGATCGCTCCACAAGAACCACCAGCCCGCCACTAACATGACGACAAAGCCTGTCAATAGAATCGTTACGCGCGGCACAACCGGCCACGCGCCAACATCCTTCGGATTAAGGGTCCGGAAATCCTCGAGAATCACCTTGAAATCGATACTGGGCATTGCCGGAGCTTTCATTTCGAACTCCCTGCCGGGTTGGCAGAACGGGGCGTTTCCTTTTTACCCGCTGCCTCGGCGGCTGCTCGCTTGACGAAGACAATCATGCTGAACTCGCTGAGTCGCCGTTTATCAGTAATCGTTGCCTTGATTTCGAGCAACACCGGCTTTTCAAGCCAGGGAGACGCCTCCACATTTCGCATCAGGGCAGAGACCCTGGCGTTTGACTGCGCAAAGCCGGTAATGCTCACCTTCTGGCCTTCCTGCTTGATCGTCCGTAGATAAACCCCGGAAGGCATTTGTTTGGCCAATTCGCTCAACAAATAAACCGGCTCGGCACGATCCTGTTGAAGCGCTTCAATAATTTGTTTGCGCGCGAGTAGCGCCTGCGTTTTTTCTTTTAACAACTTTATCTCGTCGATCTGCTTGTCAAGCTCGACGATTTCTTTTTTCAGAAAAGCGTTCCGGTCTTCCTGATCCGTGATGTAGCCCGCGATCAGGGTGTAGCCAAGAAAGACAACCAGCCCGGCAAGCACCGACACCAGACCGATCAGCACATAAAACTGCTGCCGTTTTGCCTTGCGCTTTTCTTCGCGATGCGGCAGGAGGTTGATGCGTATCATTCGTCGAACCTCCGCAAGGCAAGACCACAGGCAACCATCAGAGAGGAAGCATCAGTCAGGAGATTCTTGGCACGAACCCGGTCCGAAAGCACCATATCGGCAAAAGGATTGGCAACGATTGTATTGATCTGGGTGCGGGAAGCGACCACTTCATCAGCCCCGGGAATAACCGCACAACCACCGGAAAGAACAATGTGGTTGATTTGATTGAACTGAGTCGAGGTAAAAAAGAACTGCAGCGCACGCGAAACCTCGAGTGCCATGCTTTCAATGTAGGGGCGCAGCAATTCAGCTTCGTAGTTGTCCGGCAGGTTGTTGCTGCGCTTCGCCGCTTCGGCCTCTTCAAAACTCATGCCGTAATGCCGCGCAATGTCCTGGGTCAATTGATTACCGCCAAAAGCCTGTTCGCGGGCATACAACTGCTGATCGTTGCGCAGAACCGTAAGGTTCATCACGTTGGCGCCAACATCGACCAGAGCGATGATCTGGCCCTTGCCGCCATCCGGAAACTGTTTTTCGATCAACTCGAACGAAGAAAGTACGGCGTAGGACTCAACGTCCATCACGATGGGTTTCAAGCCAGCGGCTTCGGCCACGGCAACCCGGTCCTCGACCTTTTCCTTGCGCGAAGCGGCAATCAGCACTTCAATCTCGTCCGGCGACGACGGGGCGGTGCCGAGCACTTGAAAATCGAGATTTACCTCTTCCAGCGCAAACGGGATGTACTGATTGGCCTCGGATTCGACCTGGAGCTCAAGCTCTTCCTCGCGCTGGCCTGCCGGCACGATGATTTTCTTGGTGATGACGGCGGAGGCAGGCAAAGCGATGGCCACATGCCGGGTCGAAGTGGCCAGCTTTTTCCAGGCCCGCTTGACGGACTCGGCAGCCGCTTCTAGATTGACAATATTGCCGTCGGAAACAACATCCTTCGGCAATACCTCGATCGTGTATCGCTCCACACGATAGCCATCCTTGCCATTACTGGCGAGTTCAACCATCTTGACGGACGAAGAGCTTATGT
>JBIKLY010000130.1:0-5703 GCA_044359525.1 Rhodocyclaceae bacterium
AGAACATCGGTGCCTATGGGCTGGAGGTCGCCGAGCGCTTCCACTCGCTCGAAGCCTGCGACATGCGTAGCGGCGAGTCGGTGCGCTTCGAGCGTGCCGCCTGCCGCTTTGCCTATCGCGACAGCGTGTTCAAGCAGGAAGGCTGGCACCTTGAAGGCCGCTTCGTGATCACCAGCGTCACCTTCCGGCTAGCCAAAATCTGGCAAGCACTGACACGCTACGCCGATGTCGCTGCCGAACTGGAGGCACGCGGCATCAAACAGGCCGATGCGCGACAGGTCGCCGCCGCCGTCATGACCATCCGTCAGCGCAAGCTGCCCGATCCAGCGGTAATTCCCAACGCTGGCAGCTTCTTCCACAACCCGGTTGTCGACGTCGCAACAGCCGAAAGACTGGTCGCCGAATTTCCGGGGCTGCCGCACTACCCGCAGGCCGATGCTCGCGTCAAACTCGCCGCCGGCTGGCTGATCGAACAGGCCGGCTGGAAGGGCAAAAATCTCGGCCCGGTGGGGATGTTCGAAAAACAGGCTTTGGTCCTGGTCAATCGCGGTCACGCCTGCGGCACCGACGTGCTGGCCCTGGCACAAGCCGTGCAGGCGGATGTTCAAGAAAAATTCGCGATTGAACTGACGCCGGAACCGATTTTCCTGTAGTTGGCTCAAAATTCCCAATCCCTCGTTTAAAGGATTGCGCAATAGTCACAAACGGCTAATATGTACATATTAGCCAATATGTACAGGATAAAATCATGCGCACCGTCACTTCCGTTGACGCTCAAAATCGTTTTGGCGAGTTGCTCGACAACGCCCAGCGCGAGCCCGTCACCATTACCCGGCGCGGCCGCCCCGTCGCATTCATCCTCTCTCCTGAGGATATGAAAGACCTGCTGGCAATCCGCCGGAAGCGGGAACGCGTCATCAATGACTTCGAGACGTTTTTCGCCGCTGCGGACGCTCGCATCAAACCGGAAGCACTCAAACTATCCGATACCGATGTTCAGCGGATGGTAAATGAGCTTCGTTGAACGCGTTGTTTTTGATACCAGCACGCTGATCAGTGCGGTACTACGGCCAACTTCGGTACCTCGCCAGGCCTTTCTGAAAGCCATCGCGCAAGCCGAACTGTGCGCCTCGCCAACGACACTTGCCGAACTCGAACAGGTCCTGACACGCGAGAAATTCGATCGCTATCTCGACCGCGTCGACCGGCTTGAATTTTTCGAGATTTACCGACGCCATATTCATCTTTTCCCGGTTTCCGAGGCAGAAGAAGCGGCACTACAAACCCCGTGTCGAGATGCTCGCGACAACAAATTTCTGGCACTCGCATTGACCTGCACGGCCAATGTCTTGATTTCCAGCGACGAAGACCTGCTGACGCTCAACCCTTACCAGCACATCCCGGTCATTTTGCCGAGGGACTACCTGATCGGATTTTAGACACGACGGCACGGCACGAGTGCAATTTTTCGAACAACCGCAAAAGCTGACTCACAACAAGTCAAAAGTCACTGGCCGCTTCCCACAGCACAAAGCCTTTTTCACGCTGCGTCCAGTCCAGCATTTCGATAAAGGGGTGCGCGCGCCGGGCCAGACCGACAGGCGGTTCGGTCGCCGTTTCATCGTCGATATCGGGATAGCCGTTATCGACCTTTCCCGCCGCGCGCTGTCCGTTCTTTTCCTCAGCCACCGCGTTGCGCAATCGTGTCAGCGCGTCCGGCAGTTGCTCGGTGGTGATCACGCCGCGCGCCGTACGATCCTTGCCGATGATTTCGAGCAGGCGTTTTGCCACTTCGGCCTGCATGATCATTTCACCCGAGACACTTGAATCAAATTTGACCAGCATGATGAACTCCTGAAACGGCGGCACAAAGCACCCACCCATTGAACAAATGCACGTCAGCTATTGCCATGACTGCGATATGGGGCAACAATATCCCAAACACGCAGGGAGAAGGAACATGAGCAACATGTCCCAGGACACGGACGCGGCACGATCCCGACTTTTCACTAGCGAACTTGACGAAATCGCGTACAAGGAAGCTGCCAAGCGCTTTCGCCTCAACAAAGACGTCTCTGCGCTGCTTTTCGGTCGCGATGTCGCTGAACTTGCGGTGCGCATGGCAAAGGCCGGCATTAGCGTGGTGGTCGACGCCGCTGCAAAGGATCTGCCGGCACTCCCGCGTCTGCGCGCCATGCCGCTTTCACAACTTGAGGTTGAAGCGCTGCCGGAAGCGCCTTTTGACCTGATCGTCGGACAACTAGCCCTGCACTCGCTGCCCTACGCGCAGGCGTGCGATGTTCTGCAGCAACTGCGGCGACTGTTGAAGATCGGCGGCAAACTTTATCTTTCTGCCTACGGCAAACACTCGACGCTCGGTGATTACTACCCGGACAACGGCAAGCGTGTGCAGGACCGTTTCGCCGAGTTGCCGGCGTCACTGGCCAAACTTTACGATCTGCACGGCCCGATCTGCCTTTACTCCGAGCGCGATCTGATCACTTTGCTGTTCGAGGTCGGGGCGCCGGTACTGCACAGCGCAACGAGCGGGCAGGGCAACGTCCGCGTTGTCGCTGTGCGGATCTGAAGGAGCACTTGCTGGCACCCATGCTGCGCCTGGGGATCGACCTTGGCGGCACAAAAATCGAGATCATCGCACTCGACACAAACGGCTGCGAACTGATCCGGCAGCGCATCCCGACACCACAGGGCGATTACATGGCAACGCTGATGGCCATCGTCGAACTGGTCGAAACGGTTGAAGGCGAACTCGGGCAGCGCGGCAGCGTCGGGCTGGGCATCCCGGGTGCTGAATCAGCTGCCAGCGACCGCATCAAGAACGCCAACTCGACCTGCCTGATCGACAAGCCGCTGCGCCGTGACCTGCAGGCACTGCTCCAGCGCGAAGTCCGGATCGCCAACGATGCCAACTGCTTCGCATTGTCAGAGGCGATCGACGGGGCAGGGCGGGGCGCCGGCGTAGTCTTTGGCGTGATCCTCGGCACCGGCGTGGGCGGCGGAATTGTCGTGCGCGAGCAGGTGCTCACCGGCATCAATGGCATTGCCGGCGAGTGGGGACATAACCCGCTGGTGTGCGTCGGCGACGAAAACCTGCCGCTGCCGGTTTGCTACTGCGGCCGCAGCGGCTGCGTTGAAACCTGGCTTTCCGGGCCCGGGTTGGCCAGCGATCACTTTCGCCATAACGGCGTCAATTCGACACCTGAAGAAATAAACGCCCAAGCCGAGGCAGGTGATGCCGCCTGTGAGGCGACGCTACGACGCTACGAAAAACGGCTGGCCCAGGCGCTGGCGCAGGTCATCAACATTCTCGACCCCGAAGTCATTGTGCTGGGCGGCGGCTTGTCGCAGCTTGATCGGCTTTACGCCAATGTCCCCGAACTCTGGGCCCCCCATGTCTTCTCCGATCAGGTCGTCACACGCCTGCTGCCACCCCGACACGGCGACTCGTCCGGGGTGCGCGGCGCAGCCTGGCTCTGGAACAACTAATCCATGACAACAGTTCAACGCTTTATTGGCGGCCTGACGCGACTCGACGACGAGGGCCAATCGACCGGCATCTACAAACAGCGGGTCGAGGGGTCGATCCAGCTCGGCAACGAAGGTTTTTTTGGCGATATGCAGGCGGATCGGCGCGTTCACGGCGGGCCGGAGAAAGCGGTTCATCACTACCCCGCAGAAAGCTATCGCACACTGGCCGACCGCTTCCCCGCGGCTGCCGACCAACTGACGCCGGGCAGCATCGGCGAAAATCTGTCGACCTTTGGCTGGGATGAAAGCAGCGTTTGTATCGGCGATATTTTTCGCCTTGGCGAAACGATGCTGCAAGTCAGCCAGCCGCGCAGCCCCTGCTGGAAAATCGACCATCGCTATGGCCTTGAAGGCATGGCACGCTTTATTGGCGAAAGTGGCCTCACCGGCTGGTACTACCGCGTGCTGGAAACCGGCGAGGTCGCCAGCGGCGCCCATTTTGAATTGACCGAACGCTTGCCCGGCGCGGTCTCGCTCGCCGAACTCTGGCAACACTGGCGGGAACACCGCCCCGATCCGGACGCACTGGCGCGACTCGTCGAAGCCCCCGGATTGACGCCGGGCTGGCAAAAGAAATTACTTGACCGGCTGAACTGGCTGCGTGCAAATGCCGGCTCACAAGAAACGCCTCCGCCTGCGTTTCACGTGAAACCAATCCGCTCTTAACACGTCGATCGACACTATGCTCTGGCTCAAACTCTTCCTGCCCTTCGCGGGCGCCTACTTCCTTTCCTATCTTTACCGCACGGCAAATGCCGTCATCGGCCCGGTGCTGGCCGATGAACTGGCACTCGGGGCAGGAAGCCTGGGCCTGCTCACCAGCGCCTACTTCCTCACCTTTGCGCTCGCGCAATTACCGCTTGGCATGCTGCTTGACCGCTTTGGCGCACGTCGGGTTGAATCCGCTTTGTTGCTGATTGCCGCTGCCGGCGCTGCAGTTTTTGCGCTCGGGCACAGCATTGGCCATCTGGCGATCGGCCGCGGCTTGATCGGCATTGGCGTCTCAGCCTGTCTGATGGCTGCTTTCAAGGCTTTTTCGCTGTGGTTTCCGATCGACCGGCAGGCTTCGCTGACCGGCTGGATCATGACTTCCGGCGGTCTTGGCGCGCTGGCCGCCACCGCACCGCTGGAAGCCGCACTGCACATCACCGGCTGGCGGGAGATATTTTTCGGGCTGGCGGGCTTGACCCTCAGCGTCGCCGTCTGGCTGTTTTTCAGCGTTCCCGAGAGAAACGTCGGGGCAAAACCGGAGCCGTTGGCGACGCAGTGGACCGGCGTCAAGCAGGTATTCGGCAGCGCACATTTCTGGCGCTTCGCACCGCTCGGGCTGGCCATAACCGGCGGCTTCATGGCGGTGCAAAGCCTGTGGTCGATCTCATGGCTGATGCAGGTCAATGGCTACACCCGCGCAGTGGCCGCCGATCACCTGGCCGGCATGAGCGTCGCCATGCTTATTACCTACGTATTGATCGGGCTGCTGGCAACCGGCTTGGCCCGGCGCGGGATCAAACCCGTGATGCTGCTCGCCGGTGCGCTCGGGCTATCGCTGATCACCCTGGCGCTGATCGCCACGCAGGCAGTAGAACAGACTTATGTGCTGTGGATTGTCTATGGCACGTTTTCAAGTTTCGGGACGCTGGCCTACTCGCAAACGGCGGCCGGGTTTCCGCTGGCGCTTTCGGGGCGCGCCAATACCGCGTTCAACCTGATGGTTTTTCTTGGCGCATTCGGCATCCAGTGGGGGCTCGGACTGCTCATCGAAATGCTGCAAACGCAAGGCGGGCAAAGCGCGGCGCTGGCGCATCGCAACGCGTTTCTCACCTTGCTCGGCATGCAGATTGCTGCATACGCCTGGTTCTGGCTGGCCGGCCGGCCGCCATCAGATGGATATTTGTGCCCAAAGCCCCAAAAAGCTAAAAATTAGCGGCAGCTACTGAAGCGGGAATGTGCTGCAGATACGGGTGTTATGGAAAATAGCCACGCGCGCTATTAACTCCGTGCTTGCTGATTTAATAAATAATCTGCAAACTACTCTCCATTGTATCTCTATCACCATCGCGAGGCATTTATGAGCGCACACACCATTGACACCGCCATGGCTCGTCGCATGGTCGAAGCCAGCGCCATCCGGGGCGCTTCCATCATCGGCCTGCC
>JBIKLY010000131.1:0-5643 GCA_044359525.1 Rhodocyclaceae bacterium
GATTTGATCTAGGTTCTGCATGAATTATTGCCACTTCACCGAAAAAAAAGGAGGCTTGCGCCTCCCTTCTTTGTCACCTGTACAGGTTAGGCGCCGAGCTGGGCTTTGGCTTGAACAGCCAGAGCAGCAAAAGCCGGCTTGTCGAAAACGGCCAGATCAGCCAGCACCTTGCGGTCGACTTCGATCTGCGCCTTCTTCAGGCCATTCATGAAGGTGCTGTACTTCAGACCGACTTCACGGGCAGCCGCGTTGATACGGGCGATCCACAAAGCACGGAACTGACGCTTCCTTTGACGACGGTCACGGTAAGCGTATTGACCCGCCTTCATCACCGCCTGTTTGGCGATGCGGTATACGTTCTTGCGACGGCCGCGGTAACCCTTGGCCAGTGCAATGATTTTCTTGTGGCGCGCGCGCGCCGTTACACCACGTTTAACTCGGGGCATCTTTAATCTCCTTAAGCGTAAGGCATCATGGCGCGAACCATGGCCTTGTCGGAGTCATGCACTCCGGTCATGCCGCGCAACTGACGCTTGGCTTTGGTGGTTTTCTTGGTCAGGATGTGGCGCTTGAACGCCTGTCCGCGCTTGATACGACCGCTTGCGCTGACCTTGAAGCGCTTTTTGGCGCCACTCTTGGTCTTCATTTTGGGCATTTGAATGCTCCTATTTTAAACATGGCAGCAGGTGTCCCCCGACGGGAGCACTTTTAACCTGATACCACTTGTGGGTACTGCAACTGCTTACAACAAAACTACTTCTTCTTGTGCGGCGTCAGAATCATCACCATCTGACGGCCTTCCATCTTGGGCATCTGCTCGACCAGCGCGAATTCCTGAAGATCTGTCCGGATCCGCTCGATTTGGCGCATACCGATTTCCTGGTGCGCCATTTCGCGACCACGGAAGCGCAAAGTTACTTTCACCTTGTCATCTTCTTCCAGGAAGCGCGTCATGTTGCGCAGCTTGATCTGGTAGTCATTTTCGTCGGTACCCGGACGAAACTTGACTTCCTTGACCTGAACCTGTTTCTGCTTGAGTTTCTGCTCGTGCTGCCGCTTCTGCTCCTGGTACTTGAATTTACCGAAGTCCATGATGCGGCAAACCGGCGGCTGGGCCATCGGGGCGATCTCGACCAGATCGACGCCCGCCTCTTCAGCCAACTGCAGCGCTTCTCTTACACTTACGATTCCGAGCGGTTCGCCTTCTACACCTACCAGACGAATTTCTGGTGCGTTGATCTCTTCGTTAACGCGTTGCGCCTTTTGCAGTGCGATGGTCCCGCTCCTTGTTCTGAAATAAATTAAGCCGTGCCACTACGCGCCGCGACTTCACCAAGAAGTCGCTCAATCAGTGCCTCGAGCGGCATTTGCCCGAGATCCTGACCACCGCGTGTACGCACGGCCACCAGACTTTCTGCCACTTCCTTATCGCCGACGACGATCTGGTAGGGCAGCTTGTTCAAGCTATGTTCGCGTATTTTATAGGTTATTTTCTCGTTGCGCAAATCCGACTCGACGCGCAGACCCGCCTGACGTAGTGTTTTTGCAACATCTTCGGCATAGGCGGATTGCTTTTCAGAGATATTCAGCACGACGATTTGCACCGGCGACAGCCACAAAGGCATCGCACCGGTGCAGTTCTCGATCAGCATCCCGATAAAACGCTCCAGCGAACCCAAAATCGCACGATGCAACATCACCGGCGTGTGCCGGGTATTGTCATCTCCGACGAACTCAGCGCCGAGACGCTGCGGCATCGAGAAATCAACCTGCACCGTACCGCACTGCCACGAGCGACCGATCGCATCCTTGATGTGAAATTCAATTTTCGGGCCGTAAAAAGCGCCCTCGCCCGGCAGTTCGTCCCATGCCAGACCGGATGCCTTGAGCGCCTCACGCAAGGCCAGCTCGGCTTTGTCCCAGACCTCATCCGAGCCGACGCGCTTTTCCGGACGCAAGGCCAGCTTGACGGTTACGTCGTTGAAACCGAAATCGGCATAAACCTTGCGCACGAGCTCGTTGAAAGCGGTCACTTCGGATTGAATCTGGTCTTCGGTACAGAAAATATGACCATCATCCTGCGTAAAACCGCGCACCCGCATGATGCCGTGCAGGGCACCCGACGGTTCATTGCGATGACAGGAGCCAAATTCGCCGTAGCGCAAGGGCAGATCACGGTAACTGCGCAGCCCGGTGTTGAATATCTGGATGTGCCCCGGGCAATTCATCGGCTTGATCGCGTATTCGCGCTTTTCCGACTCGGTGGTGAACATGTTGTCCTTGAAGTTCTCCCAGTGCCCGGATTTTTCCCACAGGCTACGGTCGAGAATCTGCGGACACTTTACTTCCTGATAACCATTGTCCCGATAGACGTTGCGCATGTACTGCTCGATTTCCTGCCACATCGCCCAGCCTTTGGGGTGCCAGAAAATCATGCCCGGCGCTTCTTCCTGCAGATGAAAGAGATCGAGCTGACGGCCCAACTTGCGATGGTCGCGCTTTTCGGCCTCTTCCAGCATATGCAGATACGCGTCCTGATCTTCCTTCTTGACCCAGGCCGTGCCATAGATACGCTGCAACTGCGCATTGCGGTGATCGCCGCGCCAGTAGGCACCGGCTACCTTCATCAGCTTGAAAACCTTGAGCTTGGCCGTCGATGGAACGTGCGGGCCACGGCACAAATCGATGAAATCGCCCTCACGATAAAGCGAAACATCTTCGCCAGCCGGAATGGCACCGATCAACTCGGCCTTGTAGTGCTCGCCGATCGACTTGAAGAATTCAATCGCATCGTCACGTTTCCAGACTTCGCGGGAGATCGGGAGATCGCGCTTGGCGATTTCACCCATGCGCTTCTCGATCGCCACCAGATCTTCAGGCGTAAACGGACGCGGGCAGGCGAAGTCGTAATAAAAGCCGTTTTCAATGGCCGGCCCGATCGTCACCTGCGCATCGGGGAACAACTCCTTGACGGCATACGCAAGCAAATGCGCGGTGGAGTGACGGATGACGTCGACGCCTTCCGGGTCTTTTTCCGTGACGATGCCGAGTTGAACATCGGCTTCAATGAGGAAAGAAGTATCGACCAAGCGACCGTTGACCTTACCGGCCAGCGCAGCACGCGCCAGACCGGCACCAATGCTTTGAGCGACTTCGGCAACCGTAACCGGCTGCGCGAATTCCCGTTGCGAACCATCAGGTAGCGTAATGACCGGCATTTTTCGACCCCGGAAAATAATAAAAGCCAGAGACTCGCTCTGGCTTTTATATGTTTGGTAGGCGCGATTGGACTCGAACCAACGACCCCCACCATGTCAAGGTGGTGCTCTAACCAGCTGAGCTACGCGCCTTCATCGTCGCTTGAGCTAGCGTGCGACTTCAAAGAAGGCCGAATTATACGGGTGCTGAAGGGCAAGTCAACAAGCTATCGGCAAATTTAACGTTGCATCGGAAGCGATACAAGCCGCAATGGACGCTCAGATGACCGACTTCAACTCCACATACTTTTTCCGAACGATTTCCTGACCATATTTGATCTCCAGCCGACGCACACAAAAGTGGCCGCGCGCCATGTTCTGGAAATGGTCGATGAACACCGTGTTGATGACCGCGCCACCGATGGCACCAATGACTGGAACGAGCTGAGCTGCCGCTTTTTCTGTGACATTGATGGAGTAGCGCTTTGCGATTAATGTGATCAAG
This sequence comes from Rhodocyclaceae bacterium, assembly GCA_044359525.1. Classification (GTDB taxonomy): domain Bacteria; phylum Pseudomonadota; class Gammaproteobacteria; order Burkholderiales; family Rhodocyclaceae; genus CAJBIL01. Next base: position 3,703 of record JBIKLY010000131.1, read on the forward strand.
CGAACAATGGCGGGCGCTGTTTCCTTTTGCAGCCCGTTCTTGCCGATATGAGCCGCCGCCTTGGATACGGCCTTACTCATGGCTTCCCGTGCAACAAAGTAGCCCACCTCGGCACCATCGTCGCTGCTGGAACCGCCCCCGAACGCCAGAACCTGTACGCATTCAAGCTGGACTTGCAGATCTTGCAAGTCGGCGCCTTCACTTCTGGCCACGTCGGCAATCGAGCGCATCATGATGGCGGTTGATACGGGGAGCTCGATAGTGAGTGCAAGCAAGCCAAACGCACCACCCACCGCACCGGTCGTTGCCGTGGCCGCTGCATGCCACCAATTTGATGCCGCCGGCGTTTCCGCGCCGGACTTCGGGTCATGGTGATCCAGCGTTTTGAGCGATAACTTTAGCGCGCCCTGTATCGCGTTCTGGGTGGCCGAACCGATGACAGCCGTTGCTTTCGCGGGCAGGAGTGCAATGGCCTTTTCAATCGGGGTGCCGATGAAATCAGCGACCTTGGCGCCGAAACTCGGGTTCTCGAGCAAATCAACCGCGACTCGAAGATCGCGCAATTCTTTTTCATCAAGCATGGAACACCGCTCCTTCAGACAATGGCGCCATTGTCACTCAGTCGCTCAATCAAGCAGCCTCTATGTACGTTGAGCTACGCGCCTTCATCATCCGCTGAGCTGCCTGTCAGGCTGTCAGGATCGATTGCGCGACAAGCGTTCCGGCGTCAGCAGAACTACTGCCAGGCCGCCAGAAATTCCTGCCAGTGCGGCTTGCCAAGTTTCTCCAGTTCGCTACGCACGAAAGCAATTTCATCATCGTATTCAGTGCGTGACAACTCCCCACGCATCAGGCGAAAACGGATGGCGACGAGATAGGTATTGACCACATCGGTTTCGCAGTAATCACGGATTTCAGCGACCTTGCCTGCTTGCCAGGCGTCCCACACCTTGCTGCCGTCCATGCCGAGCTTGCCGGGAAAGCCGATCAGCTTGGCCAGATCGTCGAGCGGCGCACTGGCGCGCGGCTGGTACATCGCCAGCAGGTCCATCAGATCGAGGTGGCGCGTGTGGTAGCGGCTGATGTAGTTGTTCCACTTGAAGTCGCGGCTGTCGGCATAATCACCATCGCCGAGATCCCAATAGCGGGGCGCAACCACACCATGAATCAACCCACGGTAGTGCAGCACCGGCAAGTCGAAACCGCCGCCGTTCCAGGAAACGATCTGCGGCGTAAACTTCTCAATGCCGTCGAAGAAGCGCTGAATGATCTCGGCCTCGCCCTGCTCCGGCTCAGCCAATGACCAGACACGAAAGTCCTTGCCGGCGCGCAGCGCGCAGGAAATGACGGCAATACGCTGCAGATGCAACGGCAGGAAGTCGGTGCCGTTCTGCGCGCGGCGCTGCTGGAAAGCGAGTTCAGCGACTTCGGCATCGGAGAGCGCCGGATCAAGGTCGTGCAGACGACGCAGACCCGGCACATCGGGGATGGTTTCGATATCGAAGACGAGAACGGGCTTCATGTTCAGGCAGGAAATACGCCGGTTGAGAGATAGCGATCGCCACGGTCACAAACGATGCTGACGATGGTTGCATTCTCCAGCTCACGGGCGAGGCGCAAGGCGACCGCCATTGACCCGCCCGATGAAATGCCGGCAAAAATACCTTCCTCGCGCGCCAGGCGCCGCGTCATTTCTTCGGCTTCGGCCTGCGAGACCGTCTCCACGCGATCAACGCGCGAACGGTCAAAGATCTTCGGCAGATAGGCTTCAGGCCACTTGCGGATACCGGGAATCTGCGAGCCATCTTCCGGCTGGCAGCCGATGATGCAAATCGCCGGATTCTGTTCCTTGAGATAGCGCGAAACACCCATGATCGTGCCGGTCGTCCCCATGCTGCTGACGAAGTGCGTGATCTGTCCGGCGGTGTCGCGCCACAACTC
>JBIKLY010000132.1:0-5638 GCA_044359525.1 Rhodocyclaceae bacterium
CGGGGGGGACGATGCCGGCACCATCCGTCAGGCGTTGATCAGCGGCGCGCAGGCCCTGGCCCGCGAGTACGGCGCCTCCTCGTGGCACGTGGCCTTTCCGGATCAAACAGACAAGGCTGCACTGCACGACGCGGGGCTGCTTGGCAGCCACAACGTGCAGTTTCACTGGCTGAACTCGGGTTGTGGTGATTTTGATGGCTATCTGGCGACCTTTGCCGCCGAGAAACGGCGCAAGGTCAGGGCCGAGCGGCGGCGGGTCAGTGAGAGTGGGCTGGATATCGCGGTGTGTCATGGCGACGAAATTGATCCGGATGATTGGCCAGCGCTGCATGCACTCTATGCGTCGACTTTCGCAAAATTCAACAACCATGCGGTATTTACGGCAGCATGCTTTGCCGAGTTGGCGCGTGTTCTCGGTCGCCGGATGGTGCTTTTCATCGCACGGGATGCGGGGCTGCCGGTTGCGCTGTCACTCTGTTTTCGCAGTGATGAAGTGCTCTATGGCCGTTACTGGGGTTGTAGCGGTAATTACCACAGCCTGCATTTTGAGCTGTGTTTCTATCAGGGCATTGCCTACTGCCTGCGTGAAGGTTTGCAGCGTTTTGAGCCCGGAGCCGGCGGTGAGCACAAGATTGCACGCGGCTTCACGCCAACCATGGTGCACTCGGCGCACTGGATTGCCGACCTGAAAATGCGCACATTGATTGGTCGTCATCTGGCGCAGCAGGGCGGCGCCGTTCAGTCCTACCGGGATGAAGCTGCGGATCATCTGCCGTTTCGCAGCGAAGCGTAGGTGCCGTAAGCGCCAAGCGCCAGCATTCCGGATCCTCGAACTGCTGAGAAGCACGGTTTTCCCATCGGGAAACCCCGATAATAGCGGCCAATCATTTTTGATTCGTTTTGAACGCTATTCTGGAATTCGCGCATGGAAATCAAGGTCAATTTTCTCGACAAGCTTCGTCTTGAGGCCAAATTCGATGACTTCACGGTCATCGCCGATCAGCCTATTCGCTATAAGGGCGATGGCTCGGCGCCGGGGCCGTTCGATTACTTTCTCGCCTCATCTGCTTTGTGTGCGGCTTACTTTGTAAAGTTGTACTGCGACACGCGCGCAATTCCCACCGACAACATCCGTCTATCGCAGAACAATATTGTCGATCCCGAAAACCGTTACAAGCAGATCTTCAAGATTCAGGTCGAGTTGCCGGCGGACATTTCCGCCAAGGACCGGCAGGGCATTTTGCGTTCCATCGAGCGTTGCACGGTGAAAAAGGCGGTGCAAGCCGGCCCCGACTTTGTGATCGAGGAAGTGGAAAATCTGGATGCCGATGCGCAGGCTTTGCTGACGCTGGGTCGGGGTACGAGCGCGGGTTCAGAAGCAAGCACCTATATCGCCGGCAAGGATCTGCCGTTGGAGCAAACCATCGCCAATATGTCGGGGTTTTTGGCGGCCCTGGGCATCAAGATTGAAATCGCTTCATGGCGCAATCTGGTTCCCAATGTGTGGTCGCTGCATATCCGCGATGCACATTCGTCGATGTGTTTCACCAATGGCAAGGGATCGACCAAGGAAAGCGCGCTGGCGTCGGCCTTGGGCGAGTACATCGAGCGACTGAATTGCAATCACTTCTACAACCACCAGTTCTGGGGCGAGGACATTGCCAGCGCGGCGTTTGTGCATTACCCGAATGAGCGCTGGTTCAAGCCTGGCCGCAAGGATGCGCTGCCGGCTGGAATGCTCGACGCATACTGCCTGAAAATCTACAACCCCGATGGCGAGTTGCGCGGCTCGCATCTGCACGACACCAACTCCGGCAATGTGCAGCGCGGCATTTGTGCGCTGCCGTATGTGCGCCAGTCGGATGGCGAGGTCGTGTATTTCCCGACCAACCTGATCGACAACCTGTTCCTCAGCAATGGCATGAGCGCCGGTAATACGCTGGTTGAAGCGCAGGTGCAATGCCTGTCGGAAATTTTCGAACGGGCGGTAAAACGTGAAATTCTCGAAGGCGAAATCACACTGCCGGATGTGCCGCACAACGTGCTGGCGAAATATCCCGGCATCCTGGCCGGCATCGACGAGCTGGAAAAGCAGGGCTTCCCGGTGCTGGTGAAGGATGCATCGCTGGGCGGGGAATTCCCGGTGATGTGCGTCACCTTGATGAACCCGCGTACCGGCGGTGTGTTTGCGTCCTTCGGGGCGCATCCCAGCCTGGAGGTGGCGCTGGAGCGCAGTCTGACCGAGCTGCTGCAGGGGCGCAGTTTTGAAGGCCTGAACGATCTGCCCCGGCCCACTTTTGAAAGCAACGCTGTTACCGAGCCGAACAACTTCGTTGAACACTTTATCGATTCCAGCGGCGTGGTGTCGTGGCGCTTTTTCAGCGCCAAAGCGGATTACGATTTTGTCGAGTGGGATTTTTCCGGCCACGGTGAAAATTCAAACGCCGACGAAGCTGCAACCTTGTTCGGCATTCTCGAAGCCATGGGCAAAGAAGCGTACATGGCGGTGTATGACCAATTAGGTGGCAGTTTCAACACTACCGCCTGCCGCATCCTGGTGCCGGGATATTCGGAAATTTATCCGATAGAGGATTTGATCTGGGATAACACCAACAAAGCGCTGTTGTTCCGCGCCGATATTCTGAACTTGCATCGCCTGGACGATGCCGGCCTGGAAGCATTGCTCGAACGTCTGGAAGACGGTGAGCTTGACGATTACACCGACATCAGCACACTGATCGGCATCGAGTTTGACGAGAACACGGTCTGGGGTCAGCTCACGGTTCTGGAGTTGAAGCTGCTGATTCAGCTGGCCCTGAAGCAATTTGAAGAAGCCCACGATCTGGTGGGCGCCTTCCTGCAATACAACGAAAACACGGCCGAGCGCGGATTGTTTTATCAGGCCTTGAATGTGGTGCTCGAGGTACTGCTGGACGACGACCTGGAACTGGACGATTACGAGGCCAATTTCCGCCGGATGTTTGGCGACCCGCGGATGGATGCGGTGCTGGGCTCAGTGGACGGCAGCGTGCGCTTCTTCGGCTTGACGCCAACGAGCATGGAACTGGAAGGGCTCGATCGGCACCAGCGACTGATCGATAGCTACAAGAAACTGCACCTGGCGCGGGGCAAGGTGGCGGGTTGCGTGTTCCCTGATTAGAGAGGCTGCCATCCGGAGCTCTCTGATGCTGAATGGCAGTTGTTCGGCCATTGCCGCCGCTGGCATTCCATTCGTATTAAGTCTGAATTTCGGTATTAAGCAGTCGTTCGGTGTACGCTATTCTTTTAGGTAACACGTTGGGGCTGCCAAGGAACGTAGCGGCAGTTCGAGAACTTTCACTCGATTTTTCGCTAATGTGCTCGATAAATGGTGTTTAGTGAAGACTCAAGGGTCAAGATTCCCTGCATTCTGCATCTTGCCCGGCGTTGCTATCGCTACCTTTCCCTCAAGAATGCAAGTTGAGATGAAGAGACAAAATATCTTCCCTGAACTGTTCCACGCCGCCGTATTACTGATTCTCATCGGTCATGAGTGACGACATCCTTCCGATTCCAGAGGTACCTGACGGCTTGCGCGAAGCCTCTCAAAGAGGAACGCTAATTCCATTCATCGGCGCTGGCGCTTCGGTAATTGCTGGCTGCCCAAGGTGGACACAGTTTGCAGACGGCGCGCTTGCCCAATTTGTGGAGCGAGGCAAGATCAGCCATGCGGAGATTGCTCAGATCAATCACCTACATCCGCGAGTCAAGCTTTCAATTGCGCGGGGTCTGGAAGTAGAACATCGCATTCCGATTGATTTTCGAACATTGCTCCACCCCTCGGGAAGAAATAGCAGCTTGAAGGGAAGAGAGCTTTACGGAAGTCTATCCAAATTGGGAAAGACGTTCGTAACTACCAACTACGACGAATGGCTTGACGAGGAAATTGATTCATCCGATTTGCGGATGGATGCTGCCACAGACCCAAGGATAGCTCCCGAACCGAGAATGAGGAACGTCTATCACAGGGTGGAGGATCTTACTGCTGCGAACCTCAATCAATCCAATACGGTTATCCACCTTCATGGATCGTTACTTGATTCGAATGGCATGATTCTGACAACACAGGATTATGTACGCCATTACGCGAATGATCGTATGTCTGGTGATCCGGCTCTGGAAAATCGCGTTCTGACATTCTTGGAAAATATTTTCAGACGGAAAACAGTCCTCTTTATCGGTTACGGGCTTGAAGAGCTTGAGATTCTTGAATATGTGATCTTGAAGGCGCGACGCATTCGTACATCGGGCCAGCTTGAGGCGAAGCATTTTCTTTTGCAGGGATTCTTTTCGCACGAGAAGAGCCTCATGCAGAGCCTGAAGCAATACTACCTCCGTGAGTGCGGAATCCAACTTATTCCATTTCTGCGAGACCACAGGGACTGGGATCAACTTGTGGATGTGCTGAAGGAGTTTGCCCGACTTGCCCCGGCATCAGCGCCAATGTTCTTACAGGAGTTCAAGGAGATGGGGGATTTGCTCAATGCCTAGACTTACGGCCAATCAGGAGTCATTCATCAAGCTCATGGGCAAGAGCGACGAACACACACGGCGCGGGTTCGAATTGATTTTGGCACGCCCTGATTTCGAAACGTTTTTTGATGCGCTCGACGAGGCGGGAATGTTCGAACCGGCAATGAATCCTGCCCCAGTTCCCGCTGATGAACCAGGGTATTGTCGAATCCCGTATTGGGCCGCATTGGATTATCTGCAGGGGTGCGCCAAGCTGGCTGGTGAACGTAACGATTTGCAGCTCGCGTGCAAAGTGCTAAATGTTGTTCGAATTGTGAGTGGCACAAGTGACGCTGACGGGAAGGTCAAAGACAATTACCACACGTTTCGCGTATTCGCTGAAATATTTGGTCTATTACCGCTCAGCACCATCACAGCGGAGGCTCTAGGTTTGATCCCTAGTTGGCTGGAGAGCAAGTTTGATCGCGGCATGGTGGGCCATGCGTTGGATAGTGGGGTACTAAGAAAATGCCTTTCAAGTGACGTTCCCGACGACTGGAGCAAGGCGGGCTTAATCCTGCGGTTTTGCACAGCAATACGTTGGGTTGATGATCGCGCGCTAGGCGATGGCCGCAAGAAGCCGGTGACGGTGGTGGATGACTATTGGCTCAAGGAACTCATTGACCACCACTCTCGCATCTTTGGCACAAAGGCTGGTCGCGTTGCGGCAGACATTTTCCTAGAGCGCGTTCGGGAAGTTTTTCGGGAGGAAGAACAGGGACACGCGAGTTGGCTATCGCGACCGGCTGTCGAAGAACATGGGCAAAACCATTCTTGGGATGGGCCAGAAAATCGGTTTGTGGAAGGTCTACGAGATGTCCTGCTGAGTTGGGCTGATCATGACATTGACGGGGCGCGGCCTTTTATCGAGGCCCTGTTGCGAGATGAAGAGGAGATTGTTCGTCGCATTGGCATATACGTTTTAGGTCAGAGATGGAGCATCTTACGAAGCCTTTACACCCCGGTTTGTAACGCCCAGTTTTTTGTAGCCGGCCATATTCATGAGCTCTACGAATTGCTCCGTGCGAATTTCGCCGCGTTTTCTGGGCCAGAGAGGATGGCAACCATTGAAGCCATTCAGCAGATA
>JBIKLY010000133.1:0-5636 GCA_044359525.1 Rhodocyclaceae bacterium
TTCCTCGGCCTGTGCAATGCGCGCGATGTTCTCCCGGAAAACCATGGTCGCGCGCGCCATTTCACCGATTTCGTCGCCTCGCTGTTGATCCGTGATGTCGACCGTTTCATCCTGCAGGGCAAGTTGTCGCATGGTTTTACTCAAGCGGATGATCGGATAGATGATGCCGCGTGCGATAGCCGCAGCAAGCAACACGGTGACTGTCAGAATGAACAGGGTGAGCAGGCTGACGAAACCGGCGGCGTAGCGGGCCGACTGTTCGGTTTTCATGGCATGTGCCGTCAGGTCGGCCGCCAGTCGATCCTCAACCACCTTCAACTGATTGATTTTTCCGGTCATCGTGTCAAACCACTGTGCGGCGTCAACGATGCCGGAAAGTTTGCGTAGTATGCTTTTGCTCACCAGTTGCTCAATGCGCGCCGCTTCTTTTGCCGCCGGGCTGGAGAGTGCTTGCTCGAGAAGCTCGATGTGCTCCGGTGTCGAAAAAAACCGGAACTGGTTCAGGTAGAGTTTCTGTTGGTCGATCTGTTGCAAAAAGCGGGTGTAGTGAGTGGAATCGAAGCTGCCTGCAGAAAAGTACATCGAGCCGGTGGCACGTTCGATGCCGACGAGTTCCTTGGCCTGTATGAACTGGATGTAGGCATTGATCGAGTTGGATAATTCGCCGCTGGTGCTGAACAGCAACAGGGTTTTGAGCGATGCGATCAGCTCTTCAATTGTTCGGCTGTACTTATCCGTGATTTCTTCTGCCGTCATTCCTCGCGCGGCGACCGAACGGCGCCATACCGGAAGTTGCTCAAGGGATTCTTGTGCGGCGGTAAGCGAGTGTCCCTGACGGATGTCGAAACGTTCGGTGCCGACACGTTTCAGCGCGTCAAGGAAGGATGATGATTTCGCGTCTGTTTTGTCGTTCTGGGGCGACAGGTTTTCAGCAAACGCCTCATCGTTCGAGCCGAGAAAGCCGGCGGAAAGACCGCGCTCCTGCTGCAGTTCATGAATCAGCGCGCTGACCGCCGGCGCGAACTCCGCCATCTCCCGAAGGTCGTGTGTATCGTTGGCGATGCGGTGATAGCCGGCAAGCGTCCAGAGGGAGAAAAACAGGAGCGCAATAATCGGCAATGCCAGCGCGAGCGCGATGCGATTGCCGATTGAAGTATTTTGCATCGTTAGTTGCATTGCAGCGATCCATGTATTGCATGTATTGCTTTTACGAGCAATGAACCGTCAGTGTATATGCGCTTGTTCAAAGTTGACCAGTACCTGTGTGGTTTGGCAAAGCTGAGGCTGACGCGGTGGACTGCCGAAAATCGTGTGTTTTTTTCAGCACCCTTCAACGCCCTTTTTGTTCGGGCCGCCTGGCCGGCAGTAGATGCCAAACCAGTCGGCTACCTTGTCGGCAACGGCGTCGAAGGCAGCCCGTGCATCAAAGTTGCTGTCGCTTGCCGGGATGACTTCAAGCACTTTGTTGCAGGCCACTTCATGCATGGCGCGCTGGCTGCTGGCGATCAGTGTGGTATTCGTTTCGCCGACCAGAAGGAGCAGCGGTGAGGACAGCGAGCGCAAGTAGAGCATCCCGGCGCGGTCGATCAGGCCGCCCCGGCAAGCAATGGCGACGATGTCATGATCGCGCTGCGCGGCAACGCGAACGATGGCTGGCGAGGCGTACCCGGCCGCACAAAGGCCGAGTGGCAAGGCGGGAATTTCTTCATTGAGCATCTGTCGCTTGATCAGGTTGAGGCCTTCGAGCAGGCGTTTGGCAAGCAGGGAAACGTTGTTGTGCACGTCGGCAAAGCGTTCTTCTTTGTGCGGCAGGAGATCGAGCGTCAGCGTTGCAAACCCCCTGTGTTGCAGGATGATGGCGAGCGTCTCATCGTGCGACGCCGGGCTGAGGCCGGCGTGCGCCAGGACGATCAGGCCGGCGGCCCCGGGCGGCAGCACCAGTTGCCCGTGCAGCGGGCCGTGCTCGGTGCGGATCGAGATCAGCGTATCGCCGTCGTGGTTCTGGAGGTCGTTCATCGTCCGGCCAGCCTGACGGGAATGCGATGCTGTCCGAACGGCTTGCCGAAGGTGCCGAAGCGACCGGCGATCTGCGTCTGACAGTGCGGGCAGCGGCCATCGGCGGGCAGGTCGTAATGCCGGATGTCGTACCAGTCGCGCTCGATCAGCGCGGCGTGGCAAGCCGGGCAAAAGGTGGTGCCGCCTTCGGTATCGTGCACGTTGCCGGTATAGACGTAGTGCAGGCCGGCGTCCATCGCGATGCGCCGGGCGCGGGTGAGTGTCGAGGGGGGCGTTGGCGGCAGTTCGTTCATCTTCCAGTCGGGGTGGAAGGCGGTGAAGTGCAGCGGCACGTCCGGCCCGAGCTCGCATGCGATCCATGCCGAGAGCGCCTTGATTTCGGCTTCCGAATCATTCTGGCCGGGGATCAGCAGCGTCGTGATTTCCAGCCAGCAGCCCGTTTCGTGATGGATGCAGACGAGCGTGTCGAGTACCGGCTGCAGGTGGCCGCCACAGAGCTTGAAATAGAAATCGTCGGTGAATCCCTTCAGGTCGACGTTGGCGGCGTCCATGACGGCGTAGAACTCGCGCGCCGGTTCGGCGTGAATGTAGCCGGCCGTCACCGCGACTGTTTTGATGCCACGCTCGCGGCAGGCCAGCGCGGTGTCGATGGCATACTCGGCAAACACGACCGGGTCATTGTAGGTGAAGGCCACCGACTGCGCGCCGTAGGCGACGGCTGCGGCGGCGATGCCCTGAGGGCTGGCGACATCCATCAGCCGATCCATGTCCTTCGACTTGGAAATGTCCCAGTTCTGGCAGAATTTGCAGGCCAGATTGCAGCCCGCCGTGCCGAAGGAGAGGATGGCCGAGCCGGGGAAGAAGTGGTTGAGCGGCTTCTTCTCGATGGGATCGATGCAGAAGCCCGACGAGCGGCCATAGGTGGTCAGCACCATTTTCCCATCGACATTCTGGCGCACGAAACAGGCGCCGCGCTGGCCTTCATGCAACTTGCAGTCGCGCGGGCAGAGGTCGCACTGGATGCGCTCGTTCTCGATGGCGTGCCACCAGCGTGCCGGGTACATGGACTCCGGCGTTTTGCCGTCCGGACTGGCCGGTTGGTTTGTTACTTTGTTTTCCATTTCTGCACCCCATAGCGGGCGAGCGTGATCCGTTCGTCCCAGTAATCCGCTGGCAGTCCAGCCTTGAGTTTGAGCTGCGCCATGAATTGTTGTGGCTTCGGCAGCGAATCCCATACCTGCGGCAGAAAGGTTGCCCGGCGCTGGCCGCGTGTCAGGATCACGCCATCAATACCGGGGCGCAAGCGGGCCAGGGCATCGGCCTCGTCAGCGAATTGCATGGCTTCGGCCGGTGCGAGCAGGGAGACTTCGACATCGGTACGCGCATACTCCTCGGCGCCGAGCGGCGAGAAGCGCGGGTCATGAAAAGCTGCAGCGATGGCGTTTTCGGCCACGTCGGTGGATAACGGGCGATAGGCTTCGAGGCTGCCGATGCAGCCGCGCAATTGCCCCGCCTGCATCAGCGTAACGAAGGTCGCGCCGGGTTGGGCGAGTTCCGGGAGCCCGGACAAGTCCGCCAGCGGCTGTACCGGCAGCACAAAACGTCTGGCAATGGCGTTGCGTGCGAGAGTCAGCAGGGCCTGACCGAGCGCGTCAGTGGACATGGCTTGTGCGCTCGCTGAAAGCGAAGGCGCCGTAGCCGACGACGCGTGATTTGTCGCCGGCCGTATCGCCCGAGTTGCGCAGGTCGATCAGTTGCGCCTGCAGGTCGTGGCGGCGGGCGGCGAGCAATAGTCCGTTGAGCGGTGTTGCGCCGCAGGCATGCTGGTGATCGATCTGCGGATCAAGCGCCAGAATCTGCTCGGCCGTCTCGGCGTCGCTGTGCCGCGCGGCATCGTAGGGCAGGTAGTGCGAGAGATCGGAGCTGATGACGATCAGTGTTTCTTCGCCGCCCCACAGTCGTTCGAGTACTTCGGCGACTTCCTGGGCGCTGGCGTGGCCGACGGCGAGCGGAACCAGCGAAAAATCGCCGAGCACTGCTTGCAGGAAGGGCAGCTGCACTTCCAGCGAATGCTCCAGTGCGTGCGCCGCATCGCTGAGCACGACCTGTGGCAGATCGCTGATGCGGGCGATCGCCTGCCCGTCCAGCGGAATGGTGCCGAGTGGCGTGGCGAAGGCCGCGCAGGACGGCAGCGCCAGCCCATCGACGGCGACGCGATGCGTCGGGCCGAGCAGTACAACGCGCTTGATCATGCCGCGCAGCGCGGCGAGCGGCGCATAAACGCTGGCGGCAATCGGGCCGGAGTAGATGTAACCGGCGTGCGGCGCAATGATCGCCTTGGGGCGTTCGTTGCGCTCAGGCGCGTTGCCTAGCAGGCGTCCGACGTCACGCGCGAGAACGGCAGCGGATTCCGGATAAAACATGCCGGCAACTGCGGCAGGACGAAAACTCTGGTTCATTGGCCACTCCTCTGTTTTCACTATATGAGCGGAGGCGCCCGGAATTCAAGCACGGACTCGCGCTTGTGAAAAATTCAAAAACCTACCGCAGAGGCGCAGAGGCGCAGAGGAAGCGCAGAGAAAAGCAAAAATACAGGCAAGAATTTGACTTTCTCTGCGTCCTCTGCACCTGCGCGAAGCCTGGCCTCGGGCCACAGCGTTGGGGGTCGATGTTTAAATGCGATTGCCCTGCGGACTCACACGATCATGGCCCAGCCGCCGACGCAGCCGGCGGCAACGCCAAGAAAGCCGAGCAGTGCGGCAGTCGCCAGCTTGCGGCCACCGACTACCGCAATGATGCCGAGTTTGAAGCAAAGATTGGCCAGCATGGCGATCAGGATGGAGGTCGTCGCTTCGCCGGCATCGAGTTTTTGCATGCCATACAGGCGCAGGCTGGAGAGTGTGATGGCGTCGACGTCGGTGAGGCCGGAAATCAGCGCGACGGCGTACACGCCCTTGTTGCCGGCGTAGTCCGACAAGGCTGCCGAGAGGACCAGAACGAGCGCATAGATCAGCCCGAAGCTGACTGCGGTACGGATTTCTGTTGGATTGCGCAGTTCAAGTTCCGGCAGTTCGCTCTTGCTGCTCAGGCCACGCCAGGCAAAGGCCACGACGCACACACCAACGAGCAGGCCACCGCCGAGCACCGGCAGCAGCGTTGGCAGCACCTCGGGCTGAACGATCGCCGTAACGACAGCAAGGCGAACCGGAACAACGAGGTTGGCAATCAGAATGACCACCAGCGCGAGTGAGGCGAGCAGGGGTTCGGTGCGCGCATGGCGCGAAAAAATCAGCGTCGTCGCAGTGCTCGATGCCAGGCCGCCAAGTACGCCAAGCAGGGGCGCGCCGTGCTTCTGGCCGAAATAGCGCAGCGCCGCGTAACCACTAAGGCTGACGCCGGAAACGAGAACCACCATCCACCAGATCTGTGAGGGGTTGAGCGCCGCGTAAGGCCCGAGATCGCGATCCGGCAGGATTGGCAGGATGACCAGCGAGAGCACGCCGAATTGCAGGATCGAAACGAGGTCGCGGCGGGTAAGGTTTTTAGAAAGCTTATGTAGCTCAGGTTTGAAGTAGAGCAGGGCGGTGGTGATGATCGCCATCATCACTGCGGGCGTGCGA
>JBIKLY010000068.1:0-19696 GCA_044359525.1 Rhodocyclaceae bacterium
AAAACCAGCTGTTGGTATAGATCTTCTCTGCGTTACCTCTGCGCCTCTGCGCCTCCGCGGTGAGTTTTTAGTCATTTATAGGCGCACTCAGCTAAACCACATCCGCACAGTGTCGATCAGGCGGCCGAAGAAGCCGGCGACCGGGACGGCTTCGATTGCTACGACGGGATATTCGCCATAGGGCTTGCCGTCAATGCTGACTTTCATCGTACCGAGCACCTGCCCGAGGCTGACCGGCGCGATCAGCGGCTGCTGCGAGACCAGCTCGGCCTTGATCTTCGGGCCATAGCCCTTGGGTACGGCGAGGATGAAATCACTGGTGAATCCTGCCTTGGCGATATTCTCCTGCCCCTTCCACACCTTGATGCTGGAGATGGTCTGGTTTTTGGTATAGAGCTGCACCGCGTCGTAGAACTGGAAGCCGTAGTTGAGCAGCTTGAGTGATTCCTGGGTGCGTACGCTGTCGGAGGCGGTACCAAGCACCACCGAGAGAAGTCGGCGCGGGCCGCGCTTGGCCGACGAAACCAGGCAGTAGCCGGCGGCATCGGTGTGCCCGGTCTTCATGCCGTCGACCGTCGGATCAAGCCACAGGAGACGGTTGCGGTTGGGTTGTGTGATGTTGTTGTAGCGGAATTCCTTGAGCGAGTAGTACTTCGCGTAATCCTCGGGAAAATCGCGCACCAGCGCGCCGGCCAGCAGCGCGAGATCGCGCGCCGTGGTGTAGTGCTGCGCATCGGGCAGGCCGGTCGAATTGCGGAAGCTCGACGCCTTCATGCCGAGCCGCTGCGCCTCGCGGTTCATCATCTGCGCGAAATTGTCCTCGCTGCCGGCTACCGCTTCGGAGAGGGCAACGCACGCGTCGTTGCCCGACGAAACGATCATGCCTTTGATCAGATCATCGACCTTCACCTGCGTGTTGACCTGGATGAACATGCGCGAGCCACCGGTTTTCCATGCCTTTTCGGATACCGGAATCATCTGGTCGATTTTTATCGTGCCCTGCTTGAGCGCGGCAAAGGTCAGATAGGCGGTCATCAGCTTGGTCAGCGAGGCCGGTTCGAGGCGCTCATCAGGCGCTTGCGCGGCGAGCTCCTGGCCGGAACCTGATTCGATCAGCAGCCAGGACTTGGCGGCCAGCGCCGGCGGGGTCGGCAGTTGCTGCGCGGCAGCCAGCAAGGGAAAACAGAGGAGGAAAGCAAAAATGGAGTGAAACTTGCGCATGGGGTGAATTCTTGGCAAAGGGGGGATTATAGCAAGCGCCTTCGGCTGAACCTGTGGGTGTTTTGTGACGACAGTACCCGATGAATTCCGGACTTCAAAAATCATCCCGGCACTGACGCAAAACCTTGATCAGCGCGTCACAAAAGTCGGTTTGTAACCCAAAGCCTGACGAATCTTCTCGGCCACTTTTTCCGCATCGGCACGACTCGCATAAGGGCCAAGATGAAGCCGGTGCATGCCGCCGCCGGCATTGACCTGTATCCCCTCGCTCAACCATTCCAGCTCGCGCAACAAGTGTGAGCGCAGGCTCTCGGCGTTATCACTGCTGGCAAAGGCGCCAAGCTGGAGGAACAGTCCATGCTGCGCAACCGGTGGCAGCGTTGCCGGCGCAACACTTTCCTCAGCGGCCAGTTTTTGGGCGAGACGCTCGATCTCGTCATGTTCAGGGCCGGGTGCAGCTGCCCGGGCAGGCGGCTTTTCAGGTGGACTGAGCTGTGCGTAGCTGAGCGTCGTTGCTTCGCCCGGCAAGATGGCTTCAACCTCGACCGGCCCGCTACCGTTATTGATAAAACCCAGCTTGTACGCTGCAGCATAGGACATGTCGATCACCCGATCGGCATGAAAAGGGCCGCGATCGGTGACGCGAACGATAACGGATTTTCCGTTATTCACGCTGGTCACCCGTACATAGGACGGGATCGCCAGCGTCGGGTGTGCGGCGGTCATCGAGAACATATCGTAGGGTTCGCCGATTGACGTCTTCTGTCCGTGAAATTTTTTGCCGTACCAGCTGGCGATGCCGCGCTGCTGATGTGGCTTGAGGGTGGTATTCGGTACGTAGGCCTTGCCGAGGACGACGTAGGGACGATTGGCAAAGCGGTGCAAGGGCTCGGCTTTTGGCTGGGCGTCCGGAATATCATCGAGATTGTCCGGCGTGTCTTCTGCCGGGCCGTCATCCTTGTAGAAGCCGCCGCCGCGTTTAAGAACGACGGCTGGTTTTTTGGCGGGCTTGGCCGGCGTTTTGACGATTTCAGCAGGCGTTTCGCTACGCTCTACCGGCCGCGCCGGTTGACCGCCACAAGCCACCAGGAGCGTTAGCGGCACAACAGCCAACAGTACGCCAGCGTAGCGCTTCACTGCAAACCTCTCATTTTTTAACCAGCATGCGATGTGTCTGGATGCTCATCAGGATGCCCAGGGCGAGGAAAAGCGTGACCAGCGCCGTGCCGCCATAACTCATGAACGGCAGAGGAACACCGACCACCGGCAGGATACCGCTGACCATGCCCATATTGACGAAGGCGTAGGTGAAGAAACTCAGCGTGATCGAACCGGCCATGACGCGCGAAAAAAGCGTTGAGGCATTGGCGGCGATCATCATGCCGCGCACGATAAGCAGCAGATAAAGCGCCACCAGGATGCTGTTGCCGAGCAGGCCATGTTCTTCCGAAAAAACGGCAAAAATGAAGTCGGTATGACGCTCGGGAATGAACTCCAGATGTGTCTGCGTACCGCCCAGCCAACCCTTGCCGAAGGATCCGCCGGAGCCGATGGCAATGGTCGACTGGATGATGTGATAACCCGCTCCGAGGGGGTCGGTGGTCGGATCGATCAAGGTCAACAGACGTTTACGCTGGTAGTCGTGCAGCATGGTCCAGAGAAAAGGTGCGGCACCGGCAGCGGCGGCGACCATGCCGAAAATCACTTTCCACGGCAGGCCGGCGAAGAAAATGACGTAAAAACCGGCGGCGCCGACGAGAATCGCCGTACCGAGATCGGGCTGTTTGGCAATCAGTGCAAACGGCACGATCAGCAGCAGGCCGGCTACGACAAAATGGCGAAATTTCAGCGATGCCTCGTACTTGTTGAAATACCAGGCGAGCATCAGCGGCATCGCAATTTTCAGGATTTCGGACGGCTGAATCCGGGTGAAGCCAAGCGACAGCCAGCGTGTCGCACCGTTGATCCTGATTCCGAAGAAAAACACGAGAACCAGCAAAAAAATTCCAGAAACGTAAAGCGGTACGGCATAACGCATCAGCTTCTGTGGCGGCAATTGCGCCACGCCCCACATCACGCAGACGCCAATGAACATGTTGAGTAACTGGCTGAGCGTCCGGCTGTTGGCATCGTAGGTGGCGCTGTGGATGGTCGCCAGTCCGACCGCCATCAACGCGCCGACAATCAGCAGGAGCGGGCCGTCGATGTGTTCGACCAGACGTACCCAGAAACGCCGGAGATATTGCTGCAGCATCGTTTAGTCGCTCTCTTCCGCAGCCGTTTCGTCGTCCTGCGCGGGCCCCTTGGGAAGCTTGCCGAGCAGATAATAGTCGAGCACCATGCGCGCGATCGGTGCCGCCGCCTGGGCGCCAAAGCCACCGTTTTCAACGAGCACGACAAGCGCTATTTTTGGCTTGTCGGCCGGCGCAAAGGCAATGAATAATGCGTGATCGTGCAACTCTTTCTTGAGCTTGCCTGCCTTGTAGTCGCTCCCTTTCAAGCTGAATACCTGGGCCGTGCCGGTCTTGCCGCCCGACTCATACTCGGCGCCGGCAAAGGCACGGGCACCGGTACCTTCTTTATTGACGCCGACCATCGCCTTCTTGATCGTTTCAATATTCTGCGCTTTCCACGGGAGTACGCGCAGTGGCTGCGGTTCAATATAGGTCTTCTCGCCGGTCTTGCTGTTGGTGATGTAGCGTACCAGGTGCGGCCGGTACATCACGCCATCGTTGGCCAGCGTCGCCATTGCCTGCGCCAGCTGGATCGGTGTGTAGGCGTTGTAACCCTGGCCGATGCCGATCGAGATTGTTTCGCCGGCATACCATTTCTGCTGCTCGGGGCGCTTGAAGCGGCGCTTTTTCCATTCCTGCGACGGCAGTATGCCTTCTGACTCACCCTCAATATCGATGCCGGTCCGCTGGCCAAGGCCGATGCTACCCATGAAGCGCGCGATGTTGTCGATACCCATGTCATTGGCGAGCATGTAGTAGTAGGTGTCGCAGGAATGAACGATCGATTTGTACATATCGACCAAACCATGGCCACCCTTTTTGTCGTCCCGGAAATGATGGCCGCCAAAGTTGAAGAAGCCGGGGTCGGAAATGGTCTGGCTCGCCGTACGCTTGCCGATTTCGAGGGCGGCGAGCGCCATGAACGGTTTGAAGGTTGAGCCGGGTGGATAGGCGCCGTTCAGCGCGCGGTTGACCATCGGCTTGTCAGGAGAGTTGTTGAGCAGGTCCCAGTCATCGGTGCGAATGCCGTCGACGAAAAGATTGGGATCGTAGGTCGGCGTCGAGACCAGTGCCAGGATGCCACCGGTGGATGGCTCGATGGCAACCAGCGCGCCGCGCCGATCGCCAAACGCTTTCTCGGTGATTTTCTGCAGCTTGGCATCGAGGGTCAGCGTCAGGTTGTTGCCCGGCACCGGTGCGGTACGCGCCATGCTGCGCACTGCGCGTCCCCCGGCGTCGATCTCGACCTGTTCGTAGCCGGCCTCACCGTGCAGTTGAAATTCGTATTTTTGTTCGAGGCCGGTCTTGCCGATGTGATCGGTGCCTTTGTAATTGGCCTGCTGTTCATTACTCTCGATGATCTCAAGATCGCGCTTGTTGATCCGGCCAATGTAGCCAAGGGCGTGCGAGGCGACTTCCCCCAGCGGATACTGCCGGAACAGGCGCGCCCTGACCTCGACCCCGGGAAAACGGAAACGGTTGGCGGCAAATTTTGCGACCTCTTCGTCGGAAAGACGGGTACGGATCGGCAGACTCTCGAAGGTTTTGCTTTCTTCGAGCAGCTTGCGAAAGCGCTTGCGGTCTTTCGGCAGCACTTCGATCAACTGCCCGAGTGCGTCAATCGTGTCGTCAAGATCCACCACCTTGGAGGGGGTGATTTCGAGCGTAAATGCCGAGTAGTTACGCGCCATCACGGTGCCGCTGCGATCAACAATCACGCCACGGTTGGGGACGATCGGCACCAGGGAAATGCGGTTATCCTCGGCGCGCGTCGTGTAGTAGTCGTGCTGGAGAACCTGTAGATAGAAAAAGCGACCGATCAGGGTAAGGAAGGCCAGTACCACCAGCGCTGAAGCTATCGCGAGACGGAAGCGAAAGCGATCGAGTTCGCTATCCCGGGTGTTGAGCGGAGAATGCCGCATACGCAAGGCGGGGCGCTCAGATCGGCCGGTTGGCGTCGCGATTTACGGGCTGATACTGCGGCAACAGCAGCACGTAGGTCAGCGGCAACCAGAGCGCGAAGCCGACAAACGGCCCGATAAAATAAGTAAGACCCGGCAACTGTGCTCCCGTCAATGCGCGCACGCCAAGCTGTACAAGTTGCACGGCGAGAAGCAGCGGCAGAACGTGCAAGGCCTGCTGGCCCAGCGGGAACCAGAGGATGCGACGGGCCAGCGAGGAGGCGCCGTAGGCGGCCAGAACATAGGCCAGCGCGTGTTGCCCCATCAGGCTGGCATCGGCGACGTCCATCGCCAGGCCGAGGACAAAACCGACGCCCATGCCGACTTTTCTGCTCTCGCGAACGCTCCAGAAAACGAGCGTCAAGGCCACCCAGTCGGGCACGCCCGGCCAGTTCGAAGTCGGCAGGAAGTTAAGGAGCAGGGCAGCAAACAGGCTCAGTATGATAAACCAGGGCCGAACCGGAAGCAGGATGCGGGAAGAGGAAAAGGTCGGTTGCATGGCTGAGCGCTCAGAGGCTGTAGAAAAATACGCTAACCCCTATCGCAGAGGCGCAGAGGCGCAGAGGTTGCGCAGAGAAAAGCTTTGAAAACAGGGGGTGTTCTCTGTGTTTTCTCTGTGCCTCTGTGCCTCTGTGGTAGGTTTTTTGATTCTTCACAAGCGCTCAGTCCTTTTTCATGCGTTTTTTCTTCGCCCGCATCAGCTTGTCGGCGGGCTTGCCTGCCTCATTTGCCGCATCACTGGTCAGCACTTCCGGCAAGACCATTGCCGTGCGGGGTTCGAGGATCATGACCTCGCCAAAATTCTCGACGCCAGCCACCGGAACACAGTAAATACGGGCAAAAGAGTAGGACGTGTCACGTTCGATGTGCACGACCTTGGCTACCGGAAATCCGGGCAGAAAAATTCCATCGAGGCCCGACGTCACCAACATATCGCCATTCTGCACGTCCGCATTGGCCGGCATGAAGCGCAGTTCCAGCTGCCCGTCACCCAGACCAAATACCACCGAGCGCAGGCCGTTGCGAACAATCTGCACCGGAATCGCCTGATCCTTGTCGGTAATCAGTGTCACTTCGGAAACAAAGGGGAAAACCCGCGTCACCTGGCCGACAATCCCGGCATCGTCGACCACCGGCTGACCGGCAAGAATACTGTCCTGCTGACCTTTGTCGACCACAATGCGGCGCGCAAACGGATCGCGGGCTGCGTAGAGGATCTGCGTTACTTGCCCGCTTGCCTGCTGCCGCTCCTTGACCCCGAGCAAACGGCGCAAACGCTGGTTCTCGGATTCCAGCTGCGTGGTGCGCAACAGGGTTGCCGCGCTCTCCAGCTGGGTGCGCTTGATCTGGGCGTTTTCCTCATGCAGACGAGCAACGCTGGAAAAATGATTCCCGGCATCGCCAAAAAACGCTGCCGGCGCATGCGCCACCTGCTGCAACGGGTGCGTGAACATGCTCAGGCCCTGCCGCAACAGTTCAAGCGTATGAAAGCGCGCATCGACAACGAGCAGGGCAATTGACAGCGCAGCATAAAACGAGAGCAGCGCCAAAGGCGCCGGCCCGCGCTTGAAGAACGGTGGCGGCTGGTAATCCATCAGGTATGGTAAGGGGCGGGCGAGGTGCGGAGCTTACACCGCACCGCCTTAATCCGAGGCGAAGATGCTGCCGAGCTTATCCATCTTCTCGAGCGCCAGACCGCAACCGCGCGCCACGCAGGTCAGCGGCTCCTCGGCGACGATCACCGGCAAGCCGGTCTCTTCCATCAGCAGACGGTCCAGATCGCGCAGCAGCGCGCCGCCGCCGGTCAGCACCATACCCTTGTCGGCAATGTCGGCGCCGAGTTCGGGTGGTGTTTTTTCGAGTGCCGACTTGACCGCCGAAACGATGTTGTTGAGCGGCTCGGTCAGCGCTTCGAGAATTTCGTTCGAGGAGATCGTGAACTTGCGCGGAATGCCTTCGGCCTTGTTGATGCCGGAGACTTCCATTTCGCGCACTTCAGCGCCCGGGAAAGCGGAGCCGATGGTTTTCTTGATGTTCTCGGCGGTGTTCTCGCCGATCAGCATGCCGTAGTTGCGGCTGATGTAGTTGATGATCGCTTCGTCGAGCTTGTCGCCGCCAACGCGGACCGAACCGGCATAGACCATGCCGCCGAGCGATATCACGCCGACTTCAGTGGTGCCGCCGCCGATATCGACGACCATCGAGCCGGTCGGCTCGGAAACCGGCAGGCCGGCACCAATCGCAGCGGCCATCGGCTCTTCGATCAGGAATACCTGGCTGGCACCGGCGCCAATCGCCGATTCGCGGATGGCGCGCCGCTCAACCTGCGTTGAACCCGAGGGCACGCAGATGATGATGCGCGGCGACGGCGAGAGCAGCCGGGAGTCGTGCACCTTCTTGATGAACTGCTTGAGCATCTGCTCGGTAACGGTGAAGTCGGCGATCACGCCGTCCTTCATCGGACGGATCACGGTAATCGCGCCCGGGGCCTTGCCGAGCATCTCCTTGGCGGCTTTACCAACGGCCTGAATGGTCTTTTTGGCGTTCGGCCCACCTTCCATGCGGATGGCGACGACTGACGGCTCATCAAGGACGATGCCCTTGGAGCGGACGTAGATCAGGGTGTTGGCGGTGCCAAGGTCGATGGCGAGATCGTTCGAAAAATAACTGCGCAGGAAACTGAACATGCTTGAAAAATCCGTGAAAGCACCGCTGGGGCTGCGGCGGGAAAGGCATTTATGATACCTTATATGGCTCCCCAAATTAATATCTTACTGATTTCATAGCTCATGTCGCTTACCCTGGAACAAGTCCGGCGGGTTGCCCACCTTGCCCGAATCGAAGTCAGCGACGCCGAGGCGCAAAGCACGCTCGGCCACCTGAACGGGATTTTCGCCCTGATTGAAGAGATGCAAGCGGTCGATACGACCGGCGTCGAGCCGATGGCGCACGCGCAGGATCTGGCGCAGCGTTTGCGCGAAGATCGCGTCACCGAGTCGGATCAGCGCGCTGCCTTTCAGGCCGTCGCCCCCGAAATTGAAGGCGGCCTCTACCTCGTGCCGCAGGTGATCGAATGATCACGCGCGACCTCAAAGCCCTTGCCCAGGCACTGGCCAACAAGGAAATCTCGAGCGTCGAACTGACGCAGCTCTACCTTGACCGCATCGCCTGTCTGAATCCGGAAATCAACGCTTTCGTCACCGTCGATGCCGAAAAAAGCCTCGCCCAGGCACGTGCCGCCGATCAGCGCCTGGCGGCCGGTGAAAATTGCGGCCCGCTGACCGGTATTCCGCTGGCCCAGAAAGATATTTTCTGCGCCAAGGGCTGGCGCACGACCTGCGGTTCGCGAATGCTCGACAATTTCGTCAGCCCCTACGACGCGACGGTGATCGCCAAGTTCGACGCGGCCGGCGCGGTCAATCTCGGCAAGACGAACATGGACGAATTCGCCATGGGCTCGTCGAACGAGACCTCGTTCTTCGGCCCGGTGAAAAACCCCTGGGATACCGCACGCGTTCCCGGCGGCTCGTCTGGCGGCTCGGCGGCGGCGGTCGCCGCACTGCTCGCCCCCGCCGCGACCGGTACCGATACCGGCGGCTCGATCCGCCAGCCGGCCGCGCTGTGCAACCTGACCGGCCTGAAGCCGACCTACGGCGTGGTGTCGCGCTACGGCATGATCGCCTTCGCCTCGTCGCTTGACCAAGCCGGCCCGATGGCCCGCTCGGCCGAAGACTGCGCGCTGCTGCTCAATGCCATGGCCGGTTTCGACGAACGCGATTCGACCAGCCTTGACCGTCCGCTCGAAGATTACAGCGCGCCACTGAATGCCGCCGCTGGCGACAAGCCGCTGGCCGGGTTGAAAATCGGCCTGCCGAAAGAGTTTTTCGGAGACGACGAAAAAACGGGCTGCACGCCGGAAGTCATGCAGCTCGTTGAGGCCGCGCTCGCCGAATACCGCAAGCTCGGCGCCGAGACAGTCGCCATCAGCCTGCCGAACATGAAGCTTTCGGTGCCGGCCTACTACGTCATCGCACCGGCCGAAGCCAGCTCGAATCTGTCGCGCTTCGACGGCGTGCGCTACGGCTATCGCGCACCGGACTACAGCGACCTCAACGACATGTACAGCAAGAGCCGGTCACAGGGTTTCGGCGCCGAGGTCAAACGGCGCATCCTGATCGGCGCCTACGTACTGTCGCACGGCTACTACGACGCCTATTACCTGCAGGCGCAGCGCATCCGCCGCCTGATCGCCAACGATTTCGTTGCCGCCTTCAGACAGTGCGACGTGATCATGGGGCCGACCAGCCCGAGCACGGCGTTCAAGCTCGGCGAAAAAGCCGCCGATCCGGTACAGATGTACCTCTCGGACATCTATACCATCGCCGTCAACCTTGCCGGCCTGCCCGCCATGTCGATTCCCTGCGGCCTGGCCAACGGCTTGCCAGCCGGCCTGCAGCTGATCGGCGACTATTTCGGCGAAGCGCGGCTGCTCAACGTCGCACATCGCTATCAGCAGGCGACCGGCTGGCATCTGCAGCGTCCGGCCGGGCTCGCCTGAGATTCTGCGCATGCGGCGGATTTACGCGGCAACCCTGGCCCTGTTCCTCGGCGCCTGCGCGACCCCGGAGCCGGTGCCCGAGCCGCCACCGGCACCCGCGCCGGTCGCCGCCGCGAAAG
This sequence comes from Rhodocyclaceae bacterium, assembly GCA_044359525.1. GTDB lineage: Bacteria > Pseudomonadota > Gammaproteobacteria > Burkholderiales > Rhodocyclaceae > CAJBIL01. Next base: position 10,094 of record JBIKLY010000068.1, read on the forward strand.
TGCCAAAGCCCGAGCGCATCGAATCGCAGCCGCTCAAACATCTGCGCAACCGCAATCTCAAACCGATGCCAGTGCAGGCACTGAACGTGAAAACCCAATGCACCTTCCGCGATGCCATCGGGACGCGCGGCAAGATGGACCTGCAGGTGAAGAACGCCGAAGTACAACGCTTCACCGCCGAAGTAAACATTCCGAAGCAGGGCACCTGCCGCTTCGACATGAAGAATTTCCAGCAGATCGGCACCCTGCCGACCGTCCAGCTCGCCGACGCCGCCAGCGGCTGCTCGGTGCGCATGTGGTCGCAGGAACTGGGGCGGGAAAAAAGCGTAACGGTCGCCTTTACCGGCTGCCAGGCGCAGTGCAGCGGTGATTCTTTCAGCTATCTCTGGCCGATTCTGGTGGATACCCGGAACGGTCGCTGTTCTTGACCAGTGAGTAAGAGTGGGTAACAAATAATGAAACAATGGGAAGTCGTCATCGGCATCGAGACGCACGCGCAGCTCTCGACGCAATCGAAAATTTTCTCCGGCAGCTCGACGGCCTTTGGCGCCGAGCCGAACGTACAGGCCAGCGCAGTCGATATCGCGCTGCCCGGCGTGCTGCCGGTGCTCAACAAACACGCCGTCGAGTGCGCGATCCGCTTCGGGCTGGCGGTGGGCGCCACGGTTGCGCCGAAATCGGTTTTTGCGCGCAAGAATTATTTTTATCCGGACCTACCCAAAGGCTATCAGATCAGCCAGTTCGAGCTGCCAGTGGTCGTTGGCGGCCAGCTGACGATCCAGGTAGGCCAAGGTGACAAGGCCGTCGAGAAGACCGTCAACCTGACGCGCGCCCACCTTGAGGAAGACGCCGGCAAGTCGCTGCACGAAGACTTCCACGGCAAGACCGGCATCGACCTCAATCGTGCCGGCACACCGCTGCTCGAAATCGTCACCGAACCCGACATGCGCTCGTCGGCCGAGGCCGTCGCCTACGCCAGGGCGCTGCACGCACTGGTACGCTGGATCGGCATCTGCGACGGCAACATGCAGGAAGGCTCGTTCCGCTGCGACGCCAACGTCTCGGTGCGCCGCCATGGCGAAGCGCTCGGCACCCGGCGCGAGATCAAGAACCTCAACTCCTTCCGCTTCATGCAGCAGGCCATCGACTATGAAGTGCAGTGGCAGATCGCCACGATCGAGGATGGTGGCCGCATCGAGCAGGCCACCGTGCTGTTCGACCCGGACAGCGGCGAGACGCGCGCCATGCGCTCCAAGGAAGACGCGCATGATTACCGCTACTTCCCCGATCCCGACCTGCTGCCGCTGATCATCGACCGTGACTGGGTCGAACGGACGCGCGCCGCGATGCCCGAACTGCCGGTCGCCAAACGCGATCGCTTTGTGGCCGATTACGCGCTTTCCGCTTACGACGCGACGGCGCTGACCGCTTCGCTCGAAGTGGCCGATTTTTTCGAAGCGACGGTGGCCATCGGCGGCAAGAACAGCGCCAAGATCTGCGCCAACTGGATAGCCGTCGATCTGGCCGCCCGCCTCAACAAGGAGGGCCGGGAAATCGGCGATTCGCCGGTCTGTGCGGCAAAACTCGGCGGCCTGGTCGCACGCATCACCGACCAGACCATTTCCAACAATATCGCCAAGAAGGTATTCGAGGCCTTGTGGAACGGCGAAGGACAATCTGCCGATGAAATCATCGAAAAGCAGGGACTGAAACAGATTACCGACAGCGGCGCCATCGAAGCGTTGATCGACGAAGTCCTCACCGCCAACGCGGCGATGGTCGCCGAGTTCAAGGCCGGCAAGGAAAAAGCCTTCAATGCGCTGGTCGGTCAGGCGATGAAAGCAACCAGGGGCAAGGCCAACCCGCAACAGGTGAATGATCTGCTGCGTAAAAAACTCGGGGATTAAAGGCCGCCGTCGGGAAAATAACACGACCGCAGCTGAACCTCACTGCAGGGTTCGTGTGCGTTGCATCAACTCGCGAAAACGACGCTGATCCTCGTCAAACTTGAGGCGGACACTTTCAAGATCTCTTTTCTTCGAAGCAATCACCGACTGCAGTGCCTCGATTTCGGCGTCGGCATCACGCAAGCCTTTTTCAACCAATGCCGGCATCTGTTTTTTCTTGTAAAACTCGGCTTCGTTTTCGAATTTCTTGCGGTGACCCTGAACTTCAACAATCTTTTCCTCGGCGGCCTTGATCGAGGTTTTTACATCCTGCTCTGCCCGACGGCGCAACAGTTCGAGATCTTTTTCCGTGCCATAGGTATCGAGCAAAGCCTGGTCCTTGCGCTTCTGCTCGCGCAAGACATGCTCCTGCTCCTTGCGCCGCTCATCATCCGCCGCTCGTTGGGCACGCTGCTCGCCCGTCAGCGGCGCTTCAATATTACGTACCGTGCGACCTGAAGCGCCAAGCTCACGATAGGCCCGCCCGTAGCATGCCTGCGGGAGAATATCGCCACAGACCTGCTTGCCGGTCTCGGCAATACAGCAATAGAACTCGCCGGCAGCCGTAGCCGAGCCGGCACTCGAAAGTGCCAGCAAAAACAGACTCAAATTAAGCGTTGTGCGCAACCCCATACTCCTCACGATAGCACGCCACCGCCGCTTCGTTTTTATTGAAATCGGGGCGCGTCCGGAGAAACGCCATCAAGTCATCGAGACAGGCGACCGCAACGACCGGAATGCCATAATCACGTTGCACCTCCTGCACCGCCGACAGGGCACCGGTGCCGCGTTCCATGCGATCGAGCGCAATGACCACACCGGCCGGCGTGGCGCCTGCCGCACGGATCAGCTCAACCGACTCGCGAACCGACGTTCCGGCAGAAATTACGTCGTCAATGATCAGCACGCGACCGGCCAGCGGCGCGCCAACGATCGAACCGCCCTCGCCGTGGTCCTTGGCCTCTTTACGATTGTAGGAAAAAGGCAGATTGCGGCCATCGCGCGCCAAGGCAACTGCCGTTACCGCGGCTAGCGGTATGCCTTTGTAGGCGGGCCCGAAAAGCATATCTGCAGCGATTCCGCTGGCGTTGATGGCCTTGGCGTAAAATTGCGCCAGTCGATCAAGCGCCACACCGTCGTTGAACAAACCGGCATTGAAAAAGTAGGGCGACAGGCGCCCGGCCTTGGTTTTGAACTCGCCAAAACACAGCACGTTCCGGGCGACCGCAAACTCGATGAATTCCTGTCGAAAGTCCATAGCTGCCATTTGATTTGTCTTACCGTCATTCTTCGCAGGGATTCTGTATGTTACGCATCATCACCCTAAATCTCAACGGCATTCGCTCGGCATGGAGCAAGGGCGTACTGGCGTGGACTGCAGCGCAGCGCGCCGATGTCGTTTGTCTGCAGGAACTGAAGGCGCAGCACGCCGACCTTGTTGAAGAAATGAAGGCGCCCGACGGCCTTCATGCCTACTATCACTGCGCCGAAAAGAAAGGCTACAGCGGTGTCGGGCTGTGGTGCCGGAGCAAGCCGGACGCCGTGATCGAAGGACTTGGCAACGCCGAATTTGACGCTGAAGGCCGTTACCTGCGCGCCGACTTCGGCAAACTCTCGGTGATTTCGCTTTATCTGCCATCGGGCTCCAGCTCGCCCGAGCGGCAGGAGGCAAAGTTCCGTTTCATGGAAGTCTTCTTCCCGCACCTGCTTGAACTGGCCAATAGCGGGCGCGACGTGGTCATTTGCGGCGACTGGAACATCGCACACCAGGAAATTGATTTGAAGAACTGGAAGAGCAACCGGAAAAATTCCGGTTTTCTGCCCGAAGAGCGCGCCTGGGTCAGTCGCTTGTTGAACGAAGCCAACTGGCACGATGTCTATCGGCAACTCAATCCGGAGACAACCGAGGACTGTTACACGTGGTGGTCGAATCGTGGCCAGGCCTGGGCCAAAAATGTTGGCTGGCGACTCGACTACCAGCTGGCGACACCGGCACTCGCCGGCACGGCACGTCAGGCCACCGTTTACAAAGCGCAACGTTTCTCCGATCACGCACCGCTTTGCATCGATTATGACTATGCACCATGAATCTTCAGATTGATCTATGCCTGCAAATTGGATAATCTGGAGACACTGGTTCAACACGTTTCAAAGCGCTGCGCCATAACTTCCCCCTTCGTTACCCTTTACCACGAGGTTTGCCATGTCCGAATCTACCGATCTGTCCACCGTCAATAAGGAAAAACTCGTCTCCGACATGAAAATTGTCGTCGCCGACGCCGAAGAGATCCTGCGTGCCACAGCCAGCGTCGCTGGCGAAAAAGTGGGTGAACTGCGCGAGCGTATCCAGGAGCGTCTGCGTGACGCCAAAATCCGCATCGCCGACGCCGAAGCCGCGCTGGTCGACAAGACCAAGGCCGCTGCCCGTGCCACCGATGACTTCGTGCATGAGAACCCCTGGCGCGCCGTCGGTATTTCGGCCGGCATCGGTCTGCTGCTCGGCATCATCATCGGCCGTCGCTAAGCGACTGCCCGCTGCATGAGCAAATCCCCAGGCGGTGACCCTGCCGGCCAGCATGACAGTCAGAACGCCGGTCTGTTCACCGCTCTGAAAAACGTCAGCGCCACGCTGCTGGCGACCGGGCGCACGCGATTCGAACTCCTCAGCAATGAATTCGAAGAGGAGAAGTTGCGCGCCATCAATCTTCTGCTGATGGCAGAAGCGATGGCGTTCTGCCTCGGTATCGGCATCCTGCTGCTCGTTGCCCTGCTCGCCGTACTGTTCTGGGACAACCGGGTTGCCGTCATTGGGGGCTTTGCCGGCCTGTTTCTAGTGCTTGGCGGCATCTTCTTCAGCGCCTTGAAGCGCGCCACACAACGCCCGACAAAACCCTTCGCCAGCAGTCTGGCCGAATTGGAAGAAGACCTTCGCCAGCTGAAAGCGGCGGCACGCAATGAATCAAGCGCTGGTTGATATCGCCATCCGGCGTGGCCGGTTGATCGAACGTATCGCCAACCAGCGTACGGCACTGAGCCGCGAGCTGCAGCCGGTCTGTGGCGTATTGCACACCGCCGATCAGGGCATCGCCCGCGCCCGCACGGCCGCCGCCTTTCTCAAGAATCACCCCGGCTTCGTGCTTGCAGCGGTAGCATTGCTGGTTGCGCTGAAACCCCGCCGTGTGTGGCGTTGGGCGAAGCGCGGGTTCCTTGTCTGGCGCACCTGGCGCAGCCTGCGCGGACAACTCGCCGGCATCGGGCTGCGCTTCACTTCATGAGCAAGGCGCCACCCGATACAGCGCTTAAACGCATGCTGGCCTCACAGAAAAGCCAGGCCCGCCAGTTTGTTGCCGATCTGGTGCGCATGCGCGGCCTGATGCCGCTGCTGATGAAACACCGTAATGGTGGTGTCTGGACGACCGAGGAAAAAAGCGAACTGCTGCAACAGATGCGCATCCTCTCGCGCGTTTCGCCCTATCTGCTATTCCTCCTTCTGCCCGGCTCGGCCCTGTTGCTGCCGGCCTACGCCTGGTGGCTGGATCGCCGACGCAATGCGCGCGGGCCGCAACCTGCACCCACCCTCGACTTGTAGTCAATCTCGTTATAAAGAAACGAAAAAACATCACCACCAAGGCACCAAGAGCACAAAGTTTCACCAAGAAAACGATGTGTTAACTTGGTGTTCCTTGGTGAACTTGGTGTCTTGGTGGTTCGCATTTTGTTGTTGACTAACTACTTGTGCCAGACGCCCAGCGTCACCAGCTGGCTGGTCGCAGCCTCTGACCAGCCACGATTCGCGGCCGGGCTCGCCGGACTGGGATGCAGAATGCGGCCGATTTTTATTTTCACGCCAGCCAGCGCCTCCGCTGCGCGCACTTCGGCGAAAGCGCCAATGCCGATCACCCATTCCGGCTGCAACCCCATCACTAGTTGCCGCAGGTGTTCATTGCAGGCGGCATAGAGCGGCCCGGTTTCGGCAGCGGGAAGTTTGTCCGGCGTAATATTTCGACCGTGATCGAAGAAAGCCAGCGGACAATAGTTGGCTACAAAGTGGTCGGCAAAAAACCCCTCGGCAGTACCGAAACGCTCGCGGAACAAGCCCCACAAACGCCGTCCGCTGACCTCCGAACGACTGCAGGCGAAACCTTCGATCGGTCGTTTAGGGTTCTCCAGCGCCGGACGATCAACACTTGCAGAGATACCCATCCAGTCGCGCACCGCCTCGATCTCGCCAAACGGCACGCCACACTGCACCATGCCGAAAGGGCCGGGATTCATGCCGAGCAGCACCACTTTCCTGCGTGTTGCGCCGTAGCGTCGCAGGTAGTCCTCGTGCGGCGCCCAGGCATAATCAAGCGGGTTGTAGACGTGTGTTACAGGCAGTGCGAACTCAAGACTGTCGACCGCTATCGAAAGCTTGCGGGCGGCGGCAATCAGCGTGTTGGCAACTTCTCCGCTAGCTGGCATGCGTCTTCGCTTCCGTCCATGGCGCAACGCGCGAAAGCAGCAGCATGCCGGGAACCGCCAGCACGGTGCACAGCAGGAAGAAGCTGAACCAGCCCAGCCCTTCGACCAACCAGCCTGCTGAGGCATTGATGAAGGTGCGTGGCACAGCGGCGAGACTGGTGAACAAGGCAAACTGCGTTGCCGTGTAGGCCGGATGCGTACTGCGCGCGATGAAGGCGACAAAAGCGGCCGTACCCAGGCCCACACCGAGCGCCTCCAGTCCGATCACGCCGGCCAGCGCCAGCCGCTGCTCGGCGCCGATCAGCGCTTGCGGCCCCTGCCAGGCAAGCCAGGCAAAGCCGAGAATCGACACCAGTTGGACAACACCAAACAGCCACAGCGCGCGATTGATGCCGATGCGCACCATCCATAAACCGCCAAGCAGGCCGCCAATAACGGCCGGCCATAAACCCGCGTGTTTAGCAATCAAACCGATGTCGGTCTTGGTGAAACCCATGTCGAGATAAAACGGTGTTGCCAGTGCCGTGCACAAGGAGTCGCCGAGTTTGTAGAGAAAGATGAAGGCCAGCACCAGCAGGGCGTCTCGTACACCGGCCCGCCCGATGAATTCATTGAACGGTTCAACCACCGCTTCACGCAATGTTTTTGGTGTCGCACCAACTGCTACCGGCTCCCTGATCAGCAAGACCATGACCATGCCCGGCAGCATGAAGGCCGCCGTAATCCAGAACACCTGTGACCACGGCAGCAGGTCGGCGAGGATCAGCGACAGCGAACCCGGCACCAGCCCGGCAACGCGATAGGCATTGACGTGCACCGCGTTGCCAAGACCCAGCTCTTCCTCGACCAGCAGTTCGCGACGATAAGCGTCAAGCGCAATATCCTGCGTCGCAGAAAAAAGCGCGAGCAGTGCGGCCAGCCACAGCACCGGGCTGATTCCATCGCGTGGCGACAGGCCGCCGAGCAGACCGATGGTGAGCAACAGACCGATCTGCATGAGCAGGATCCAGCCCCGTCGCCGGCCAAGGACGGGTAGGGCATAGCGATCGAGCAAGGGGGACCAGAGGAATTTCCAGGTGTAGGGAAACTGGATCAGCGCGAAGAAGCCGATCGTCTTGAGGTCAACGCCTTCGCTGCGCAGCCATGCCGGCAAGAGGTTGAGCAACAAGTAAAGCGGCAGGCCGGAGCTGAATCCGGTGAAGATGCAGATCAGCATCTTCCGGGTCATCAATACCCGCAACGATGCGGGCCAAACTCCCGGCATCAACGAAGACGTCCGAGGCGATAGAAAGCCAGACTGCCGTTCAGATTGGGATCGTCGGAGACCGGCTGGCCGGCTTCATCAAAAGCCAGTCGCTCGCGAATCTCGATGCCCAGTTTGCCGCACAATTCCTCGAAATCGGCGATCGTGAAAAAGCGCACGTTCGGCGTCTCGTACCAGGCGTAGGGCAGATCCTCGGAAACCGGCATGTGCCCTGCGGCAATCGCCGCCCGGTTGGCGCGATAGGCGAAGTTGGGGAAACTGACGACGGCCTCTTCGGCCACCCGCAGCATCTCGGTGAGAATGCGCTCGGTGGCGTGCATGGCCTGCAGCGCCTGCGAGATGATCACGTGGTTGAACGACTGGTCCTCGAAGCCGGAAAGACCGCCTTCGATGTCGATCTGGATCACATCAACGCCGTTGCGGATGCAGCCAAGCACGCTCGCGTGGTCGATCTCGACGCCGTAACCGGCGACGCCCTTGTTCTCGCGCAAATAGCGCAACAGCGTGCCATCACCGCAACCCAGATCGAGTACACGTTCGCCCGGCGGGATCCAGTTGGCAATCACCGCGAAGTCGAAACGTTCGCGCTCTTTGGCGCTGAGCTGGTTCATGTTCATACCGGGATATTCTCCAGATAGGCGCGCAGTACGGCGTGATAGTGCGCGTCGTCGAGCAAAAAGGAGTCATGCCCGGCGTCGCAGTCGATTTCAGCGTAAGCGACGTGCCGACGGTTGTGCAGCAGCGCAAAAACAATCTCGCGCGAACGCGCCGGGGCAAAACGCCAGTCGGTCGAGAAGCTGGCGACGAAAAACTTGGCCTTGGCACGCGCCAGTGCCGCGGCCAGATTGCCGTCAAAGTCGTAGGCCGGATCGAAATAATCGAGCGCCTTGGTCGTCATCAGGTAGGTATTGGCATCGAAGAAACCGGCAAACTTGTCGCCCTGATAGCGCAGATAGGACTCGATCTCGAAATCAACGTCGTAGCTGAACTTGTGCTCGCCGTGACGCAAACGACGGCCGAATTTCTCGCCCATCTGACTATCCGACAGATAGGTGATGTGGCCGACCATGCGTGCCAGACGCAAGCCGTTGGCCGGCACCACGCCATGCTCGGTGTAATGGCCACCATGGAAATCCGGGTCGGAAATGATCGCCTGCCGCGCCACCTCGTTGAAAGCGATATTCTGCGCCGAGAGCTTTGGCGCGGAGGCAATGACCATCGCATGCCGGATGCGGTCGGGAAACTGCAGCGACCATTCGAGCGCCTGCATGCCGCCCAGGCTGCCGCCGATGACCGCCGCCCAGGCATCAACGTGCAGGTGATCGGCCAGTCGCGCCTGCGCAGCGACCCAGTCTTCGACGGTGACCAGCGGAAAATCGGCGCCGTAATGCTTGCCGGTTTCCGGATTGATCGACAAGGGGCCGGTCGAGCCATAACAGCCGCCGAGGTTGTTCACGCCAACAACGAAAAACTTGTTGGTATCAAGCGGCTTGCCGGGACCGATCAGGTTGTCCCACCAGCCAATATTTTTTGGATTGTCGGCGTAAGTGCCGGCGACGTGATGGCCGCCGGACAGGGCGTGACAAACCAGCACGGCGTTTGAGCGCGTAGCGTTCAGCGTGCCATAGGTTTCGAAAACGAGTTCAAAACCCGGTAGCGAGGCGCCGCTTCTCAGCGCCAGTGCTTCATTGAAACGGACCCGTTGCGGGACAACGACTCCTACGGAGTTCTCTTGTGGCATCACAATCATTTGGCTGACAAAAAATCAAAAGCCCAGTCGGCGGATAAGCGGACTGGGCTGGCCCCGCTTTAGCCGTATTTATAAAGCGCCCGCAAGCTGATCGTTCAAATCGGCGCTATGGAATCGAAAGTTACCGCCCGGCTCGGGAAAAGTCAATTCCCATCCTTTTTGTTTAAGTGGGGTCAGAC
>JBIKLY010000167.1:0-3349 GCA_044359525.1 Rhodocyclaceae bacterium
TCCCGGCCCCTCTCCACCAGGGCCACTATCCACGGCTCCAGCCGCTGTCCGTAGGCCACACTGGCCTCAAAAGGCGCGGTTTTGTTGGTTCGCACGTCATGTTTCAGCGCATGCTGAAAGCCCACCGGCACGTTGATCTGGCTGATGCTGAGTGCAGAAATGTAGCCGGACAACCGATCCTGCTTGTCATGCGTCACGACCTGCGGGCGCAGTTGGCCACGGACGATGAGGTAATGCGCCTTGTCCGGGTACTGCGCGCGCAAAATTTCGACATCGAGGCCGGCGTCGACGGCGAAGAGGCGGCTGTTTTCCCCCGCTTCGCTCTCGGCGTACTCCCTGGCGCGCTTGGCACGGTTCTCGAACTCCTTGTTGCCGGGCTTATCCGCACGCAGTTTTTCTTCGTCGTCGGCTTTCTTGCGCGCCCGCTCAAGCGATTGCCGGTAGGCCGCGCCATCGAGTTCGAGCACCAGCAGCACTTCCTTCGTCCGGTTCTGCCTGTTTTTCCAGCGTGGTGTGTGCCGGTCGTGCGCAAGGTCGAAGCCGAGCGCCGCCATCTTCGCTTCGTCCAGCCAGGCGGCCGTTCCACCGTAGGACGCATAGCCGTAGTAATCGTCCGACGTGTCATGCCCGGCATTGACGCGCCAGCGCAGATTCAGCTCGACGCCGCTGTTCTCCTTGCTGTTCCAGCGCCCGTAAGGCAGTTGCAGTTCGCGCTCGCTTAAGCGCACAAGGCTTTCCGGCTCACCGGCGCGGTTCAGCGCGACGCCGGACAAGGCAATGCCGTTGACGCCGAGAATCAGGGCCAGCCCGACAAACAGGGTACGGCGGCGGGACCAGGCGATCATGATGCGTCTCCACTTGAAAGAGGCGCCGTGGCCGTGCGCAGGCGTTTAAGGACAAACAGGATCAGCACGGCAACGAGGCCGACAACGAGGAAGAAGAGGTATTTCGGCATGAGCTCCCAGCACCAGTCGTAAAGCTTGGTGTAGAGAAAGATGACGAAGAAGGTGATGCCGGTATTGATCACATCCGGCCAGCCGCGCCGCGCGCCAAGCCAGATGGCGCAGGCACTGACGACAAAGCCGAAAACCTGATAAGCGCCTTCGATGAAATTGGCGTCGAAATCCAGGTAACTGCCGTCGCCCCAATGCGAAAGCACCAGCACGGGCAGCAACAGCGTCAGCAGACCGAACACGCGGTAGATCGGCGCGAAATCATCAAACGCCTGTGAACGTTGGCGGTGCAAGAACGACGGCAGGACGAAAAACAGCAGCGCCGCCGGAAAGAAATTCTCCGGACGCTCGCCGAAATGCAGCCAGTACATCCCGCCCCACGTGCCGGTACGTGCCGAAATATAGGCGATAACACAGAGAATCCCCGCCGCCAGCAACAGGCGCAGATCGCAACTGTAGGCCAGGAGAAAGGCGAACATCGCCCAGGGAATCAGCGCCTTGTCGGACGGCGTGATATTGAAGATCTGCCCGAGCATGAAAATGTTCAGTACGAAGCAGACGAAAGCGAGCATGGCCGCCAGCTTGGTGAAATAGCCGGAGTGATCCTTGCCCTGTATCCACAGCGTCGCCGCGAATGAAGCCAGTGCGGCAAAGATCAGCAGCCCGACCTGGGCGCCGGTGCTGAAGCCGCCCCAGAACTGGTAGAACAGGAAGAGGACGCTGGCCGCCAGTGCCAGTGCGCCAAGAAACGACGCGACGCGCATGCCGAGCGAAAGTTGCTTGGCCTTGACGCTGGCGTCGATGTCGAAGGTTTCGGCGTAGCGGGCCAGCAGGCCGGCGTGGTGTTCGCCGACGGCGCCTGCCTGCGCGGCAGAGAGTTCGAGAACGCCTTCGTGCCGCAGGCGTTCGCACTCGCGCTGGAAGACGCGGATTTCATCGGCTCGCTGTTGAGCCTCGCTTCGGGTGGGCAGCTTCATCGGGAGTCCATATGCCATGCGTTATGAATTTTGCATTTTGCCACAGAGATCGGAGGTTGACTGGATCACGGGTTCGGACCGCCGCAACTGACGGCTATTCACCAGACCTCGCTAACAAGGCCAGCACGGCGCTTTCCTGAGCCGACAGTTTTTCGCTCAGAAAGCCGGCCAAAGCCCGTACCCTTCCAGGCTGGAAATGGCGGTCAAGATAAACCGCGTGAATATCCGCCGGCGGGCAAGGATAGTCGGGCAAGAGGCGCTCCAGCCGGCCGCTCGCGAGGTCGTCCGCTACGTCCCACACCGATTTGAGCGTCAATCCGGCGCCTGCCAGGACCAGTTCGTGCTGTACGTCACCGCTGTCGGTGGCCACACGCCCGCGAATCGGCACATCGACAACACCTTCGGGGCCGAGGAACCGCCATTCCAGTAGCGCCTCGCTGCTGCCGAGAATCACGATGCAGTTGTGCACAAGCAGATCCTGCGGCGTCCGTGGCCGGCCATGTACGGCCAGATAGGCGGGCGCACCGACCAGGACGCGCCGGCTGTACGCCAGGCGTTGCGAGAACAACCCGGAATCCGGCAACGAACCGACACGAATAGCGACGTCGAAGCGACCGTCGCCGAGGTCGACCAGCGCATCCGAGAGCCGCAACTGCACGCTCACACGAGGATGGAGATCGCCAAACTCGACCAGCAGGGGGGCCAGTACACGCCGGCCGAAACCAGACGGGGCGCTGACCCGGACAAGGCCGGCCGGCTCGGCGGCATTAAGGGAAACAGCGGCATCGGCCTCCTGCAGGTCGTCGAGGATACGTCGGCAATCCCGCACGTAGCGTTCCCCGTCCAGCGTCAAGCCGGTACGCCTTGGCGTACGGATCAACAAACGCACGCCGAGACGCGCTTCGAGCGCATCCATGCGCTTGCTGACCATGGCCACTGACACCTCCATTTCGCGCGCCGCCTTCGACAGGCTGCCGGCAACCGAGACGGCCAGCAAGGTCCGCATTTCCAGCAAAGCATCCATAAGTATTAACTATTGGTTAAAACAGATTCAATAATACGCGGGATTCTGCAATACAAAAAAGCACGCTAAAGTAAGTGCATCGATCCACCCCACTCCAATTCACCCATTCACCATCACCCATCATCTCAACAGGAGAAACTTCGAATGAAACTGAAAAACGCCATCCTGGCCGCTGCGACATTTTTACCGCTGGCCTGCAGCGCCTTTGAACTCGGCAGCCCGGACCTTACGGCCAATCAGGCGATCCCGGCGGCGTATTACTGGAACGACTTCGGCTGCAGCGGCGCCAATCAGTCGCCGGCGCTGCACTGGAAGGATGCGCCGGCCGGCACCAAGAGTTTCGCGGTCACCTTCTATGACCAGGATGCACCGACGGGTTCGGGTTTCTGGCATTA
>JBIKLY010000134.1:0-5498 GCA_044359525.1 Rhodocyclaceae bacterium
CGCCTTGATCGAACAGGGGCCGGTGTACCGCGATGTGATCGGTGCGGCACTGCTGATCAACCTGTTTGCGCTGGTGATGCCGCTGTTTTCGATGAACGTGTACGACCGCGTGGTCCCCAACAACGCCACCGATACCTTGTGGATGCTGGCGCTTGGCGTTTCCCTGGTGATCGGCATGGATTACGTGATGCGCTTGTTGCGTGGGCATTTTGTTGATCTGGCCAGTGCCCGTATCGACGTAAAACTCTCGGCCCTGATCATGGAGCGCGTGCTGGGCATGCGCCTTGAAGCGAAGCCAGCCTCGGTCGGCTCGTTTGCCTCCAATCTTCGCTCATTCGAATCGGTGCGTGATTTCATTGCCTCAGCTACTGTCACGGCGCTGATTGACTTCCCGTTTGCGCTGATTTTCCTGCTGGTGATTGCCTGGATATCCTGGCCGCTGGTGTTGATTCCGATCATCGGTCTGATTGTCGGCCTGATTTACGCTTACGTCGTGCAGCACAAGATGCACGAGTTGTCCGAGACCACGTATCGCGCAGCGGCGCAACGCAACGCAACGCTGATTGAAAGCCTGACCGCACTTGAAACGATCAAGACGCAGGGCGCTGAAGGTGTGATTCAGAATAAGTGGGAGCGCGCCACGGCTTTTCTGGCGCGCACCAGTGCGCGACTGCGCTTGCTGTCGGCCTCGGCAACCAACGGTGCGGCGGCGATTACGCAGGTGGTCAACGTGGTCCTGGTGATCGCCGGTGTCTATCTGATCCACGAGCGCCTGTTGACCATGGGCGGCCTGATCGCGGTCACTATGCTCGGCGGGCGCGCTATCGCGCCGCTCGGACAGGCGGTTGGTTTGCTGATGCAGTTCCAGAATGCGCGGCTGTCACTGTCGACGCTCGACAAGCTGATGGAACAGCCGGTCGAGCGTCCGGATGCGGCCGCTTTTATTCATCGGCCGGAGTTGCAGGGCGAGATCGAATTTCGCAATGTGTCGTTCAGTTATCCCGGACAGGGCGAGGCAGCGCTACAGAATATCTCGCTGCGCATTGCGCCGGGCGAGCATGTCATTGTTATTGGCCGCACCGGATCCGGCAAGACAACGCTGCAAAAATTGATGCTCGGGCTCTATCAGCCGAGCGAGGGTGTGGTGCGGATTGATGGCATCGACCTGCGTCAGCTGGATCCTGCTGATTTGCGGCGCAACGTCGGTTTTGTCGGTCAGGATGCGATGCTTTTTTACGGCACCTTACGTGAAAATATTTCAATTGGCGCACCCTATGCCGATGATTCGGCGATCGTCGCAGCGGCCGAGGTGGCCGGATTGACGCAGTTCGTCAACCGCCATCCGAAGGGCTTCGACATGATGATCGGCGAGCGTGGTGAGTCGCTTTCCGGTGGCCAGCGACAGGAGGCCGCGATTGCCCGTGCTGTATTGATGGACCCGCCGGTGCTCTTTTTCGACGAGCCGACCAGTGCGATGGATTTTTCGACAGAGCATGGCTTCAAGGAACGCCTGAAGCGCTTTGCCGTAAATAAGACGCTGGTCATCGTCACGCATCGCACCAGCCTGATCGAACTGGCGACGCGCATCATCGTGGTCGATGACGGACGAATCGTTGCCGACGGGCCGCGCGAGCAGGTCGTTGAGGCCTTGCAATCGGGTCGCGTCGGAAGGGCGTCGCAATGAGCCCGCGCCTGATTGCTGCCGCAACGCGAGTTGTTGGCTGGCTGGAGGCCATGCGCGTGCGGGTCCAGCCGCGCTTTGATGCGTGGCTGAACCGCATGGCGGTGGCTGAAAAGGAACGTGAGCAACAGGGTTTCGCCGCCGATACCGACTATGCCATCCTGCAGCAGGAGCCCCTGCGCGCCAGGGTGTTGCTCAAGTCGATTGGCATCGCTTTCGCCATTTTCGTCATGTGGGCGGCGGTCAGTCAGGTGGATGAAGTGACGCGCGGTGAAGGCAAAGTGATTCCTTCCCGGCAGCTGCAAGTGTTGCAAAGTCTTGATGGCGGTGTTGTTTCCGAGATTCTCGTGCGCGAGGGTGAGATCGTGCAGCCTGAGCAGATCCTGCTGCGCATCGACCAGACGCGTTTTGTGTCTTCAGTACGCGAAAGCCGGGTGCAATACGTGGCGCTGGTTGCCAAGGCAGCGCGGCTAAGGGCCTTGACTGAAAACGTCGAATTCACGGTGCCGGATGACGTTGTAAAAGAAGACCCGAAGACCGTTGATGAGGAGCGGCGTTTGTTTGAACAGCGTCGGATTGAACTCACGACAACGACCGCGATTGCCCGCCAGCAGCTGACGCAGCGTCAGCAGGAGCTGGTCGAGACCCGCGCAAAATATGAGCAAGCCGCCAGTGCTTATACCCTGTCGGCACGCGAACTGACGGTGACCAAGCCGCTGATCAACTCCGGTGCGGTTTCCGAAGTCGAGCTGTTGCGTCTGGAGCGCGACGTCGGGCGTTTTCGTGGCGAACGGGATCAGGCAGCGGCGCAGATTTCGCGCATTCAGGCATCGATCAGCGAGGCCAACAGCAAGCTTGAAGAAGTCGGTCTGGCTTTTCGCAATGAGTCGGGCAAGGAGCTTGCCGACACAATGGCCAAGCTCAACAGTATCGCTGAAGGCAGCGTTGGCCTGTCCGACAAGGTCAGTCGCTCGGTCCTGCGTTCGCCGGTCAAAGGCACGGTCAAGCGCCTTCTGATCAACACGGTGGGCGGCGTTGTCCAGCCCGGCAAGGACGTCGTCGAGGTGGTGCCGCTCGAAGACAACCTCGTGCTCGAAGCCCGTGTTCAACCGCGCGACATCGCCTTTTTACGCCCGGGACAAAAAGCCATCGTCAAATTCACTGCCTACGATTTTTCTATCTATGGTGGTTTGGAGGGAAAGCTTGAACACATCGGTGCGGATTCAGTAGTTGATGAAAAAGGAAATGCCTTCTACACGGTGCGGGTGCGCACCAACAAATCAACGCTGGGTGATAACCTGCCGGTGATCCCCGGCATGGTTGCCGAAGTCGATATCGTGACCGGCGAGAAGAGCGTTCTGACCTATCTCCTGAAGCCGGTGCTGCGTGCCAAAGCACGGGCTTTCTCCGAGCGTTGATTTGATGCCGCCGATTTTTCTGTCGAACGACGCCCGTCAGCGTGAGTCCTGGTGTGAGGCGTTTCCCGATTTGATTGCCAGCCGGATGGATAAACTTCCTGCCGGCGGTGCGCTCGTCTGGCTGTTGTTGCCTGCCGGCCAGTCGGCCGCTGCTGTAATTGGTCGCCTGCGAAGTATGCTGGCTGGCCGCTCGCTGATCGTACTCGCCGATCAGCCAACCGAAGATGAAGCCATGGCTGCACTGGCCGCCGGCGCCGCCGGTTATTGCAACGGCCACGCTGCGCCTGAGGTTCTGCAGCAGGTGGCGACGGTTGTTGAAAATGGTGGCGTGTGGATTGGTCAGGGTCTGATGCAGCGCTTTCTTGCCGCGAGCGCGCGCCTGTTGCCGGCGCCGGCCGCTGAAAAAACCGCCTGGCGCTCCAGCCTCACGCCACGCGAGCAGGAAGTTGCCGTCGCGCTGGCGAAAGGCGCCAGCAACAAGGAAATCGCGCGTCAGCTCGACATCACCGAACGTACGGTCAAAGCGCACGTTGGCGCGACCCTCGAAAAACTCGGCGCACGTGATCGGCTGCAGCTCTCGCTGATTATCAACGGCATCGAAAAACCGCGTTAGTCTGACTAGAACCAGTCGTTGCAAGGACGGCCGCCTCTTGTACTTCGGTACAGTAGGCGGCCGTTGTGCATCTGGCTATCCTCGCGTAATCCAATACTCCGTATCGAGGTTCCATCATGGCTGACAACACCGTAGTTGCACGCGTCTCCGCAATCCAGGGGCAGGCGCTCGCCAAAGACAAAAACGGTGCCTTGCGCGCCCTGCGCGTGGGCGATGCCATCTTTGAAGGCGACGTGATCCTTGCCGCTGAAAACAGCCGCGTCGATCTGGCAACGCTTGATGGGCGATCCCTCGTTTTGCGCGCCAACGAAACGCTGACTGTCGATGCCGAAGTGGCCGCCACGCTTAAGTCGGACGCCACCGATTCTGCATTGTTAGCCGGCGGCGGTGATGTGGATAAGGTGATCAAGGCGATCAACCAGGGTGGCAGTCTTGATGCGTTACTCGAAGAAACTGCGGCCGGCGCGAGCGGCAGCAGCGCTGATGGCGGGCCGACTTTTGTGCGGCTGTTGCGTGTCGTGGAAGGGGTTGATCCGCTGAGTTTTGAATTTGATACGGCGCGGCGTAGTAATTTGGATGACTTCCTTACTGACGGCGGAGACAGGAATTCCGTGACGGCAGTGCCGCCCAGTATTCTTGCCGTTGACGGCAATGGTGTTTTGGCCGGCCAGGCAACTGTTAACGAGCGTGGCCTGACCAGCCTTGGTGATACCAGCGAAACCACCGCCGGGACGATCAACCTGACGACGGCAAGTGGTCTGACGAGTGTCACGATTGGCGGCACGGTATTTTCAGCCGCCCAACTGGCAAGCCCGGCCTATCTAGCCGCCCACCCGGTCAACACCAGCGCGGGCATCCTGACGCTGACGGGTTTTAACCCGGCCACCGGCGCGCTAACCTACACCTACACCCTCAGCGCAGCACAGAACCAGCCGGGTGCTACAGAAAGCATTGATAGCATCCCCTTGTCCGTCACCGGGCCGGGTGGCACAGGCAGTAGCACCCTGAACATCACCATCCTCGACACCGCGCCACTCGCCAACGCCGACAGTAACGACATTACCGAAGACAGCGCCCCGAACCCGGTCAGCGGCAACGTGATCACCGGCGCGGCTGTGACCGATGTTGCCGACACCCTCGGTGCCGACGCCACCGCCGTCACCGGCATCGTTGCCGGTGCAGGCATCCCGGGCGTCAACGTCACCGCCGGCACCATGAGCAGCAACGGCACCAGCGTCGCCGGCCAATACGGCACCCTGATCCTCGGCGCCGACGGCAGCTACAGTTACACCCTCGATAACGCCAACCCGGCCGTACAAGCCCTGAACCTCGGCGAACAAACCACCGACGTCTTCACCTACACCATCACCGACGCAGACGGCGACACCAGCACAACGACCCTGACCCTCACCCTGACCGGCAGCAACGACCTCGTCACCGTCACGGTACCGGACGTCAACGGCGTCACCCCGGGCGAGCTGAGCGTGCGCGAAGACCTCACCACCACCGGCAGCTTCACCCTCAGCGCCCCCGACGGACTCGATGCAAGCGCCGCCCTGACCATTCACGGCACCCCGGTCAGCAAAGCCGCACTCGAAGGCAGCGGCACGACCGCCGTCACCATCCCCACCAGCGAAGGCATCCTCACCCTCACCGGCTACAACCCGGTAACCGGCGTCGTCAGCTACAGCTACGACCCGAACGGCACCCGCAAAGACCACAGCGGCGGCGACGTCCTCGACGCCATCAGCATCATCGTCAAAGACGACAGCGGCGACACCAGCAG
>JBIKLY010000083.1:0-15223 GCA_044359525.1 Rhodocyclaceae bacterium
TTACCTTCATGGCCATTACTGACATACGGAACGTCCGATGAGTTCTAACCCGGCGGTCGACCCCGCTCCCTCCGGTCGCTGGACGCTGCGCGATAGAGCCGCGCAGCGCCGGTCACCTCTACGTTAGACAACATCAACCAGCAAAGGAGGCGCATGGACTATTTTCAAGGCGTGGTCACAGAGTACTTGCGTGCGAACCGTGCGACGTTCGTCAACACAGAGTGCTGCATCCAGCTCAATGCGGGGCCTAACCCGGACACGAGCGGTCCTCACTGGTACTGCGATGCAGTGGCCGTCAACCTTCAGGAGCGGAAGGCATATCTTTGCGAGGTCACATACTCCAAGACATTGGGCGCGCTCGCAAAGCGCCTCGCCGGCTGGTCCGAAAGCTGGCCTCTTCTGCGGGGCGCATTGGAGCGAGACTGCGGCATTGCGCTCGACTGGTCGGTTCGGCCTTGGGTATTCGTACCTCAGCAACTCGAAGGTCTGCTCGGCCAACAGATGGCAAAGCTGCCTAGTGCCAGCAATACGAGCGAACAGATGCCGAAACCAAAGGTCACGTGGCTGGAGGACGTCACACCTTGGAAGTACAACTCCTGGCATCGTGAGCACCGCGACCAAGATGTCGTCTAACTCTGCGCTCGACCTCGTTTCCTTCGGTCGCTGGACTCTGCGCGATAAAGCCACGCAGCGCCGGTCAGCTTCACGTTAGCGCACATGAAGAAAGTGCTCCTCGCATTCATTACCTTGGCCCTCGGTTGCTCCTTTGGCTGGGCTTATTACTTATTCGCCGAGGCGGTGCTGGCTCAATCCGTTAGCCGCATGGACAGCACTGGGGGTTGGGGTCTGTCAGCTGGTATTGCTTACCTCATTTGGCTCAGCATATTCGCCGGTAATGCCTTTGGTTTGAGCTACGCCCCTGGCTCAAAACTTTCACGCGCCGCTCAATCCAACTTAAAAGCTTCTATCATTTCGTTGGTTCTATGTTTCCCTACCGCCTTCATTTTCATCGGTCTAATTGCACCGCCATTCATCATCGGTTTATCCGCAATAGCGCTTGCTATTGCAATTGTGGTTTTCAAAAACCATGAAGCTCAGCCGTTGGATTCATCTTCGCCATGAGCGCTAACCCGGCGGTCGACCCCGCTCCCTCCGGTCGCTGGACGCTGCGCGATAAAGCCGCGCAGCGCCGGTCACCTCTACGTTGGGCGTCATAACAGGAGCGTCTAAAAATGGCCGGAGTACTAATTACTCGGGGGATCACGCCCGCAATTCCCGCCGGCGGACTTACTGTCTCACTTGACACTGAGGGAAGGCCAACACTCAGTTGCATACTTCACGTGAATTTTGACGTCGTGCCAACCTGGATTTCGCTCGCCCTTCTTCACCTCAAAAATGCAGCAGAAGCACGTAGCAATCGGGTTCAAGCGCAGGTTGAAAACATCAATATTGATCTTGGGATCGCGCTTGAGCGCGAGTTCGAGGCTTCAATGCAGGCCGTCATGGCGGCTGCCATTGCGATTGACTCTTTTTATGCCGTACTAAAAAATCACGTCAAACTGCCTGCAGAACTTACGACCGAATGGCGAGATAAACGGACTGCAAGACATGCTCAAGTTACCGAGGTAATAAAACGAGCCTTTGCTCTAAAGCCACAAGGAGTCCGTTTCCTAAAGCAGAATCTCAAAGAACTCTACAAAATGCGAGATCAAGCAGTTCATCCACCGAGCAAATTCGAAGCTCCAGTATTGCATCCGGAATTGAACGTGGGCGTTGAATGGCGGTTTGTATATTTTTGTGCCACAAACGCCGAACTCGCTGTGAATGCGATGACTGGAATATTCTGGGATCTTGCACATTCAGGAAAGCCAGTGAATTCGAGAGTCATCGAGTACATGGACAGCCTTCGTCTTCGATTGCACGAACTTATGCCGAAGGGTCATCCAACGAAGCCCGTCGCCGAGAATAACCAATGACGCCCAACTACTAAGGTTAGATCGTGCGAAGCCACGATCTGAACCCTTTGTTGGACGAGCCCGGTCCCTGACCACGGAGCTGGCCTCATAGAAAATATGTATTTGGGAAGTGCTCCGGTTTGATGTTTTACCGGCAGGGCGAGGGGATGATCGCCCGTCCATGCGTGCCGTTGCAGCCGCCGCTGCAAAAATCGGGCGATAACTACTCAGAATCTCCGGCTTCGTCACACGCCGGGGGCTCAGCTTACTGGGCACTGATTTCCCGTCACCGACTGCAGGGCGCTACATCTACACGATCAAAGTCCCTGTACCGCGACAATCGGCTCCAGTGAGCCTCCCGATTGCACCGAACGAAGCCGCGTTTTAACGATCGCCATCACCGCCCCGCAACAGGCGCACAGCATCGGCGCCCGCGCCTTGACCCAGGCCATCGACCAACCCGGCGCGAACTTCAGCAGCACGTGTAGCAAGGCGATCAGGCGCTTGCAGTTGGGGTGCAGAAAGCCGAAGTTGCGCCCTGAGGAGAGGCAAAGCCGAACCGAAGAAGTACTCTTGGGGTGCGCGCCCGGCGGAACCCTTTGGGCAGCACATGCTGCAGGACCAGCCAGAGGAAATCCGCGCCGGGCAGCGTTCGACATTCGATCCGCTTCGTCTTGGCGTTTTGATAACGGAAGCTCACCAGGCCGTCCTTGCAGGCGACGATGTCCTTTTCGCGGATGACGCCCCGGTAAAGATAGCGCCCGAGGTAGATCAGCGCCAGTTCGCCGCTGCCGACCGATTTGCAGTCCACCACCCACTCGGTCGGATAGCGAGCGGGCAGTGACAGCCCGGCGGCCTCGATGTCCGCCAGCACCTTCGCGCGAAAGACCTTGGCCAGTGCCTTGTGGTTGAAGAGGTACGCTGTGCCTCCAGAAAGTTCATAAAGAATTCCATGCGCGTTACGCGGGACTGGCAGGCATATCAGGCTGGGAATTTCTTTCGACTGCGGAGGGGCCAAACGCGGGATTTTTAGGGAGCCTTTTCAGACAATCGACCAGTTTGCGCCACCCATGCAAACATATCCTCGTCCAAGCATTTCTGTTTGATCCTAAAAACCTCAGTCTGTCCACGAAAATCACGAAAGACACGAAATTAAACAACAGGTTAAGTTGAGTTAGCCGCTCACCCTATAGGTTGCGTTCTGCATTTTTGTATCTGTTTGATTTTTTTCGTGCTTTTAGTGATTTTCGTGGATGAACTGCTTTTTCCAGGTTGATAGTTCTACCCAGTTTCTGAGCGACTACAACGACTACAAGCAGATTCATGAGGCCGGCGGTGTGCGCGCATTGTTAAAATCGCTCACGGATTGTTGGCTCCAAGAAAGAAGAACTTCTTAGGGAATTGCTTCACCAAGGATTGAGAAAAGCAGAAATCGCAAAACAATTGTCGATCCGAGCCGGCTTTATCAAGGACTATCTGTTTTTACGCCCCGAATTGGCCCGCAAGTGGAAAGAAGCTTATTTAGATCGGCAGAGGAGCGATCACCGCAAGGCTTTCCTGGCGGTACTGAGCGACAATCCGGGGCTTCCGATCAAAAAAATTCGGAGGCTCCCAGGAAATGGTTTTCAGTGGTTGTACAACAATGACCTAGAGTGGCTACGCTCCGTACTTCCTGCCATATGGCGACGATAGCCAGCACGACCTAGCTTGCCGCCTACGTGTATTAGTTGCACAAAGCGTACGTCCGACAAAGAGCCCCACACTATGGCGGGGCTTTTCTTTAACTCACGGTCCGACTGACTTTATTACACTCCGACAGACTTTATTTATTACGATCAACCGGAATTACCAGTTCGCCTCACGCTCCGGCGTCGCCGTGATCTTGTGAATCGACAGGTCGGCACCATCATATTCCTGCTCCTGATCAAGACGCAGCCCAAGCACCGCTTTAAGTACGCTATACACGGCGAAGCTGCCGACCAGCGCGACGACGATAGCCAGCCCGGTCATGATCAGTTGCGGCATCAGCGCGACGCCACCGGCACCACCCAGCGCCTTGCTGCCGAAAATTCCGGCAGCAATACCGCCCCAAGCACCGCACAGGCCGTGTAGCGGCCAGACACCGAGCACGTCGTCGATTTTCCAGCGGTTCTGGGTCAGGGTGAACATCACGACGAACAAGCCCCCGGCCACGCCGCCAACCACCAGCGCACCCATCGGGTGCATAACGTCCGAACCGGCACATACCGCAACCAGTCCGGCAAGCGGGCCGTTGTGGACAAAACCGGGGTCGTTCTTGCCAAGCACCAGCGCCGCCAGCGTGCCGCCGACCATCGCCATCAGCGAATTGATGGCCACCAGACCGGAGACTTTATCGAGGGTTTGTGCGCTCATCACATTGAAACCAAACCAGCCGACCATCAAAATCCAGGCGCCGAGCGCAAGAAAGGGGATGGATGATGGCGGATGTGCTGAAATGCGTCCCTCCTTGGTATACCGCCCGTGCCGCGCCCCGAGCAGGAGTACCGCCGGCAGAGCAATCCAGCCACCCATGGCATGCACCACGACGGAACCGGCAAAATCATGGAACTCCTCGCCGAATGTCGCTTTCAGCCAGGCCTGAATGCCAAAGGCCTGATTCCAGGCGATACCCTCATAAAACGGATAGACGAAACCAACAATCAGGAAGGTTGCAATCAGTTGAGGATTGAAGCGCGCACGTTCGGCGATACCGCCCGAAACAATCGCCGGAATCGCCGCCGCAAAGGTAAGCAGGAAAAAGAACTTGGTCAGCTCAAAGCCATTTTTCTGCATCAGCGTTTCGGCGCCGGAGAAAAAATTTATGCCGTAAGCAATACTGTAACCGACGAAAAAATAGGCAATGGTCGAGACCGCGAAATCCGTCAGGATTTTAACCAGGGCATTGACCTGATTTTTCTTGCGCACGGTACCGAGCTCAAGAAATGCGAAACCTGCATGCATTGCGAGCACCATGATGGCGCCAAGCAGAATGAAGAGAACGTCACTACCAGACTTGAGCACTTCCATGGTTCCTCCTGAAAATCGAATCGGAGCCATGTCGCAAGAAGTGTTCCATAACATACAAGCATTAAATTTCAATGGCTTGCCATTTGCATCAGACCATTAACGCACTTTTTTAGTGCGTTTTTGCCGTCTACAGCACCATCATGGCACGCAGCGCACCAAAACACTGCGCCTACGGCTGAGGGGCCAGACCGGGTGGCAACAGCACCCACATCTGCCCCGGCTGCTTCATCCTTCCCGCCTGATTCCCCGCCTCGGCGCCAAACCCCCAGAAGAAGTCGGCACGCACGACACCGCGTATCGCACCACCGGTATCCTGGGCCAGCATCAAGCGGCGCAAGGGGATTGACGAGTTAGGCTGCGTCGTCGACAAAAACACAGGGGCACCCAGCGGTACATGACGCGGATCAACGGCGATACTGCGCTCGGCACTCAGGGGAACCCCCAGCGCACCGGGCGGCCCTTCGTTGGCAGCGCCTTTGGTGGGCAATTCGCGAAAAAATACGTAACTCGGATTGGCATTCAGCAACTCCGGGAGCTTTGCCGGATTGGCTCTGGCCCATGCCTGAATGCCCTGCATCGACGCCTGCTCCAGCTTCAACTCGCCACGCTCGACCAGCAGCCGGCCAATCGACTGATAGGGATGCCCGTTCTGATCGGCATAACCAACGCGCACCATTCCACCATCCGGCAGCCTGACCCGCCCGGACCCCTGAATCTGCAGGAAGAAAAGCTCCACGGCATCATCAACCCAGAGCAGGGCGCGATCCGCATATTCCTTTTCGCGCCCGACAATTTCAGCGCGCGAAAAATAGGGGACGACCTTGTTACCCTGCAAGCGGCCACGCAGGCGCATGTTTTTCAGGTCCGGGAGCACATCGCCAAGATCGATGGTCAGCAAATCCGGTGGAACGCTGAGCAGGGGCTGGGCAAAGACCCGCGTGCGCGCCCGCGACCCGTGCAGCAGCGGCTCGTAATAGCCGGTAACCATGCCGCTCGTAGTACTGTCCGGATTGGTCAGCAACCAGGGCTCGAAACGGGATTCGAAGAAACGGCGCAAGCTCGCGACATCGCGCCCGTCGAGACTTTTCGCCTCGTCACAGGCCGGGCGCCAGAGCGCGCCCTGGGGCTTGCCGGTCAGCACACGGCAGGAGTGCAGGAAGGCCGGCCAGGCGGCGCTCACATCATCATCGCCCCAGCCCGGCAGGTCGCTCCAGCGCGCTGCCTGCATTGGCTTGGCCGGGGCTTGCACCGCCGGCAGCACGCCACATTGCGGGCAGACCTGACAGGGGACACAGGCTTCCACCACAGACGCCTTGTGCGTGGCGCAGGCGGTGAGAAAGATTGCCAGAAACAGGGTAATCAGCATTGCGGAGCGGGATGAGTTGCTTTTGGGCATGGTTTGGCTAGAGTGTCGGGTTCGTCGATTGCCGAAGTATACCTCCCCCCATGACTGACTCGATCCCACAACTGGCAAGCTTTCTCGCGCGCGCCGAAAAACTGCTCGAACGTCTGGAACCGCTACTCCCACCCGCATCGCAAACACCGGACTGGCACGCAGCCGACGCCTTCCGCTGGCGCAAACGCGGCGGCGCCGGGTATTTGCAGGCAATACAAAACCCGCCTTCCATTCGCCTGAAAGACCTGCGCGACATCGATGAACAGAAATCGCGCATCGACGCCAACACGCGCCAGTTTGTTGCCGGACGTCCGGCCAACAACGTGTTACTCACCGGCGCACGCGGCTCCGGCAAGTCCTCGATCATCAAGGCGCTGCTCAACGAATATGCAAAAAAAGGTCTGCGCCTGATCGAAGTCGACAAAAATGATCTGATCGATTTGCCGGACATCGTCGACCTGATCGAAGGGCGCCCGGAGCGCTTCGTCATTTTTTGCGACGACCTTTCCTTCGACGCCGGCGATGCCACCTACAAGGCACTCAAGGTCGTGCTCGACGGCTCGATTTCGGCAGCGCCGGACAACGTGCTGATCTACGCCACCTCAAACCGGCGCCATCTTATGCCCGAATATTTTGAGGAGAACCTCGAAAGCAAACGCGTTGGCGATGAGATCCACCCGGGCGAAGCCATCGAGGAAAAGATCTCGCTGTCGGAGCGCTTCGGCCTGTGGATTTCCTTCTACCCTTTCGATCAGGACGCCTACCTCAACATTGCCGCCCACTGGTTGAAATCGTTCGGCTGTGATGACGCCGAAATTGCCGGTGCAGAACGTGAAGCGCTCAACTGGGCACTGATGCGCGGCTCGCGCAGCGGCCGCGTCGCCTGGCAGTTCGCCAAGGACTGGGCCGGCACGCATAACAGCGGCGCAGAAACAACCGCAAGAACAAAACGCCGCAAATGAGCCCGATTGTTGAAGTGGCCGCCGCAGTCATGCTGCGCGACACCGCTGACGGGGAGCAATTTTTGCTGGCGCAACGCCCCGAAGGCAAGGTTTACGCAGGCTACTGGGAGTTTCCCGGCGGCAAGGTCGAACCGGGAGAAACGGTACGCGAAGCACTGGTGCGCGAACTGCAGGAAGAACTCGGCATCACCGTAACGGCTGCAACACCCTGGCTAACCCGCGAATTTACCTATCCGCACGCAACCGTTCGCCTGAACTTCTGGCGCGTCACCCGGTGGACGGGCGAAATCGGCATTACGGCGCCGCTTGAGCACAGCGCGGTGAGCTGGTTAAGCACGCAGGCCGCGCCGACGGTCGCACCGATTCTGCCCGCCAACGCCCGTATCCTCAAGGCGCTGGCTTTGCCGCGCATGATGGCTATTACGCAATCGACAGCAGGCGGCGAGGATCTTGAGCTGAAGCGTATTTCCAACGGACTGGTGCAAGGCATTCGCTTATTCCAGATTCGCGACAAAGAACTTCCACCACCCGAACGCGCCTGGTTTGCGCAGACCGTGAAGGAAATACTGCGCCACAGCGACGCAATCATTGTCGTCAACGATGATGCGGCACTGGCGCAAGCCATTCATGCACACGGCCTCCATCTTTCCGCGAAGACCCTGCGCGACTGCATCGCGCGCCCCGATTTTGAGTGGGTCGGCGCCTCCTGCCACGATGCGCAGGAACTGGCGCAGGCAGCCCGGCTCGGGCTCGACTACGCGCTACTCGGCCCGGTGCTATGCACACCGACGCATCCGGAACATGCAGGCATTGGCTGGGCTGGTTTCAGGGAATTGGCAGCGGGTTCGCCCATCCCCGTTTTCGCGCTTGGTGGCATGCAACAGGAGATGCTGGGAACGGCGATGGAGAATGGTGCGCACGGCATCGCAATGATGCGCGGCTGGGGCTGAGGCAGGCCAACTCCACGCCTGCAGGCGCTACTCGCCGGCCGGTGGTTCATCCAGCAACGGATCAGCGCTCTCTTGCACCGGCACGCGATAAGACTCGGACGCCCAGGCGCCGAGGTCGATCATCTTGCAGCGTTCGGAGCAAAATGGCCGCCAGGCATTCGATGCACTCCAGGGCGTCTCGCTGCCGCACTGCGGGCAGCGAACTTTAGGCGCAGCTTTGACCATCAAAGGTTACAGAAAACCATTTCAAACTCGACATCATCGTCGCAGTGACGCGGCCGATGATCGCTTTCGGGCCGCGTAAAACGAATGTTCAACGCGTATTTGTTGGCACTGATTTCGGGAACAAAGGGTGCATGCAGTTTGAGTGAAATACGCACCATCTGCGAACCGCTGCCACCCAGCATCAACTGGAACATGCCCCCCTTGGCAAGCTGCTGCTCCGACCGGCCACTGGCGCGCAACAAGCGCAGCACGATGGTCAGGCCGTCACGTAACGGCATCAGCGGCTTCACCCACCCGGCCAATGCCTCACGGCGATAGTCGGGCTCATGGTGCAGCCAGTAATGGTAGGAAGGCAGATCAAATTCGCAAACACCACCGGGGATCACCGCACGACTCTTGATACCCATCAGCCAGTCGTTCTCACGCAGATACTGACCGATCTTGCCGGCCATTCCGAGCAAGGCCGCTGAGGCCTGTTCGATTTCATACAAGGCGCCGGAAAGCGCTTCTTCGGAGATGTCGGGGTTATTGCGAAACACCAGCAATGTCTGACGCTGGCGTTCGAGTTCCTGAATCAGATCCATCTTGAGATCGGCACGACCGGCCACCTCAAGAATTTCGAACAGGGTAAGCAGCACGGCATGATGCTCATGGGTGCCATCCTGCTGCATGAAGTAGGCAGCTTTTTCGAACAAATCCTCCAGACGCAGCAGGGTACGTATGCGCTCGTTGAAAGGATATTCGTAAGTGATCACGCCGCCGCCGAATCGAAAATGTGAGAATTCCTATAAGTCTGAACTATTTGCAGCAAAACCTCAACAGTCTGCATTAAGTTTGATGCAAGCCAGCCCCAGATAGTTGCGATGCAGTATTTCAACCTGCGGAATCAGCGCTTCCAGGCCATCGTTATTGAACACCAGATCATCCGCCGCCGCCCGTCGATCAGCACGTGAAGCCTGCGCCGACATGATCGCCTTCAACTGATCAAGCGCCAGACCGCTGCGTGCCATGACGCGTGAGACCTGTACCGCTTCATCGCAATCGACCACCAGAATGCGATCAACGCGTTCCCGGAAATTGCCGGATTCAACCAGCAAAGGCACGGCGAGCAGCACGTAAGGCGCCTTACTGGCCGCGCACTGCGCCGCACTCTCGGCCCGAATCATCGGATGAAGAATCGCTTCCAGCCGGCCTTTTGCCAACGGATCGGAGAACACCAGCGCACGCATGGCCTCTCGGTCCAGGCTGCCATCCGCGCGCAGCAAGGTCTTGCCAAAGACCGCAGCAATCGCGCCCATGGCCCGGCCCTGCGGCCCGGTGAACTGGTGCGCGATGCCATCGGTGTCGACCAACCCTGCGCCGTGCTGAACAAAAAGATCCGCAACCGTGCTCTTGCCACTACCGATGCCGCCGGTCAAACCGACAATAAAGGTCATTGCGCCGGGATCTTGCAAACGCCCGGCTTGCTCTCCGGCAACAGTGTGACAACGGCCTCACGCAGGGCGTCGACCTTTGCACCGGGGCCAGTGGCGACAATTGCCGCCAGATCAGGCTTGACGATCCGCTCGCCAACCCGGGCTGACTTGACACCCTTGACACGAAGTATTTCAAGCCGCTCATTGGCCGCCTCTTCAGAGGAAAAAATACCCAGCGAAATTGCATACTGATTGGGGCCGGCATCCGTTACGACAAAAAACTCCGGCACGCCGAGCTTCTTCAACTCGGTAGTTTTTTTGTCAGCCGCAGCCTTATTTGTCGATGGCGCAATAAATACCCAGTAGGTACTGCTGCCCGGAACAACACGCCGAGTGAGCTTGAAGACGGAGAATTTTTCAGCCGCCAGTCGCTCCACCTGGTCCGCATCGGCGACGTTCAAATCCACCCACTCCAGGCAAGCGTTGTCGACCGGCTTCCCGGCACTTTCCGCCTTGACCAGCGCCGGCGCTTCGCCGCGTGCGACGACGCTGATCTGATCCGCCAGAAGCTGTTGCTGGAGACGAATTGCATCGGGACTGGCGGAAGATCCCAAATAGCCCTGTGTCCAGACGAAAAACAGGAGATTGGCGAAAACCAGCAGAAAAACGATGGCGCGCATCAGTGCAATGATCCAATGTCAGACCGATACGGTAGCGCCGGCAGGGCTACGACCGTGCGATGCCGGTCGCCTGGAATGACAAACCCCTCGGACTCAGGACAAAACGGTTGCATGAAATTTCCCGGCACTTTCTATTGATCGCAGGGGAGAAAGTATAACGTTGCTGCATCAGTTATGCTGCCTGCGTTGAAAATTTGGTCTCCGCAGACATGCCCCGCTGCAGTTCCTGCCGGTCCAGACAATCTGGCGCAAAAGCGGCGATCAGTCGCTCGCAGGCGGCACGTGCGGCAGCACTGTTGTCCTGGCTGAAATTACACACATAGAGATCGAGCGTCACTGCCCGCAGCTCCGGCCAGGTATGCACCGCCAGATGCGACTCGGCGAGAACAACGGCACCGGTAGCGCCGGCCGGCTCGTCGGCACTGCCAAACTGATGAAAGATTTGCCCGACGGCAGTCAAGCCGGGTGTCGAACAAACATCGAGACAAAGCGCGCGCAAGGCGCCGGCATCGCTCAACAAGCGCGGCTCGCAGCGGCATTCGTGGAGGTCGGCGATCAGGTGGAGTCCGTGCATGGCGGGGATCTCAGGCA
This sequence comes from Rhodocyclaceae bacterium, assembly GCA_044359525.1. Lineage (GTDB taxonomy): Bacteria > Pseudomonadota > Gammaproteobacteria > Burkholderiales > Rhodocyclaceae > CAJBIL01. The sequence continues at coordinate 11,223 of JBIKLY010000083.1, forward strand.
GGTTTCAGGTATTAACGGTTGCTTCGCCAAGCTACCCGTAACGTCAATTCAAGGCCACGAAACATCATTCACTCCGACGTGCCATCCAGTAGCCCGGCTCACGTCGCAAGTGCATCACGGCCAGCACGAGCAGGCGCGCGCTGGTCGATTCGTACAGAACACCATCGGAAGCGGTTGACCAATACGCGGCGAACATCGCCAGAAAGCCGTGCCCAAGCGTCTGGCATGGCTGCGGCACGGTGAATGGCGGCGTGGATTTCGGCGGCGAAGTCCAGACCCAGACCAATTTCGCGCACTTCGTACCAATCTACAGCGGCTTCAAACTCTTCAGCTGCTTCGGGGTGAAACTCGATGTTCATTAAGCGTGGCGTTGCTGGATGCGCTCAAAAACCTGCTCTGCGGGTATCGTCTGAATCTGGCCACTGACGATCTCGCCCCTGCGACGGTTTGCAACGGCCAGCAAGCAGCCGTTGTCGCGTCATCTTGCGGATTAAGGCTTTGCAACAGGGCTTCGGCCATGCGTGCACGCCCTTCCATTGGCAGGGAGATGACTTCATCTAACAGGGCATTTGTTTTCATCGGTCAAACCTCGCTATTTCTTTTCGGTGCTTCGTTCGACTTTACGCTGATAGCAGACAGGGGGCAACGCGTAGCGGGTAGATCAGAGCGAACCTCTCTCGATCGCCTGCCGCGCAATCCGCAACGGCGGAAAAACGGTGATTAACCGTTCGCAGGCGGAACCCTTTCGGCATATCTTCCATACTGACGGAAGGCCTTCACGACGACGATTAGGCGCATTGAAATGCTGGATTTGAGCTTACATCAATAAACGTAATTTCAAAGCGATCTTTAGCTTGGCACGTTAAAAAGCTTGCCGGTTAAGGTTTCAGCCGGCCGGCACAGTTCTCCCCTGCGCCCACAGCCGCAAGTACGCAATTTTTTCCGCCATCACCACAGACAGTGGTTTGGTACGCGCCATTTCGTCTGCTACGTGCAGGTTTGCCAGCGGCTTGTTGTCTTGTTTCGCGGCGTACATCGAGGACACGACCGCCTGTTCTATTTCAGCGCCGGAGAAGCCCTCCGCCGCTTTGGCGAGAGCGACCAGATCGAAACCAGCCGCCTCTTGGCCGCGCCGTTTCAGATGAATACGCAGTATCTCGACGCGCTGGTTTTCGGTCGGCAGATCAACAAAAAATATTTCATCCACCCGCCCCTTGCGGACTAATTCGGGCGGTAGTCGCTCGATGTCGTTCGAGGTTGCCACCAGAAAAACCCGACCGCTGCGCTCCGCCATCCAGGTCAGCAGGGTACCCAGTACCCGCCGCGATTCACCGCCGTCGGAATCGCTGGTGGCCATACCTTTTTCGATTTCGTCGAGCCACAACACGCAAGGCGACATAGCGTCAGCCACTTTCAGCGACTCACGCAGGTTGCGCTCGGTTTCGCCGAGATACTTGTTATAGAGCGCGCCAAAATCGAGCCGCAATAACGGCACGCCCCAGGCAACTGCAACGGCTTTGGCTGCCATGCTTTTGCCGCAACCCTGAACGCCGAGCAGCAGGATGCCTTTTGGCGTTTCCAGCCGGGTCTGTTCGGGGTTGCCGCGAAACGCCTCGCGGCGCGCCAGCAACCATTTTTTCAGATTATCCAGGCCGGCAAGCTCCTCCAGGCGAATCGTCGGCTCTTCCAGCGACAACACACCGTCACGGCCCAGCAAGTCGCGTTTGGCCTGATAAATGCGCTTGAAATCGGCTTCGGTCAGCGCACCGTCATCGAGCAAAACCTGGCGAATCACCCGCCGCGCATCGACCGCCCCCAAGCCGGAAAGATGCTGCAGCAAACCTTCAACCGCTGCCGGCTCGCCCATCGGTTCGCGCACCGGGTCGGCAGCGCGTAACTGGGCCACCTCTTCTTTCAGGATGATCAGCACCTCGTCCCGGGACAAGCTGGGCAGATCAAAGGTTGCGGCGATTTTTTCCAGGTCGCCCGGCAACTTCAAACCATGGCCGATCAAGATCAGTGTCCGGCCCTTGCCCTGCGCAGCGGCGTCCTTGAGCAAACGGGCATGCACCGGGTCGTCGAGAAAAGGCTGCAAATCGAGCAACAAATACAGACCCGGCTCGCTGCTGGTTGCCAGATGCCGCAGCAGATCCACCGGCTTAGCAAACGCCGCGGATTCGCGCTCGGCCATGGCCGGCGACAAACGGACCAGACCCTCGCTCACCTTCCAGCAGTAACAGGCAGTATCGCGTTTGCGGGCCAGCGCCTCGACCAGTTGAATCGCCCGAATTTCTTCGTGGGTGTCAATGGTAACAAGGGGAAATCTTGATTCGACTAACAGCTCCAGATCACGAGGCACTTGCATGCAATTTTCCATCCTTGAGTCATCGATCTATATATCATAGCAAGGCATTGCCATCCGCAGGATCGCCGGTTTATGATCCTTGGCCTTACTGGCGGACTTTTCCGGAAAATTGCCAAAAAGAAGTGTTGCCCGTTTTTCGCCACAAAATTCGAAGGAGAGGAATCATGGCGACTGGCCATCTGAGCCGTGGGATATTTTTCTGTTTATTCATGCTGGCTTCGGCTGCCGCGTTGGCGGCTCCCAGGGAGGCAACCAGCTACGTAACTGCTTCGCCCCTCGCCGACATGGTCAACACCGCCATCGGCACGGTGCCGCCCGGCCCGGTACAGGTTCCGATCATCACCTGGGGTGGCGACATTGCCACCATCCACGGCAACGGCAACGGCAAAGCCACAGAAAAATCCAGTGTCTTCGGCAAGCTAGGGCTTGACCTGCGACTGGTGCGCGAAGATGTCTTCGCCAAACAACTGGCTGCCTATCTGTCCGGGCGCTCACCTTATCTGCGCGGAACGCTGGGCATGGTGCAAATGGCGGCTGAAGCAGCTGCCAAAGATCCTCGCACCAAACCAGTGGTGATTTATCAGATGACCTGGTCGGCCGGCGGCGATGCCTTGGTGGTCAAGAGCGGCGTCAAGACGGTGCGCGATCTGCGCGGCAAAACAATTGCCTTGCAAGCCTACGGCCCGCACGTCGACTACCTGGCCAAGGTACTGGCCGACGCCGGCATGAGCATGAAAGACGTCAAACTCAAGTGGGTGGCCGATCTGACCGGCAGCGCCAATACCCCGGCGGCTGCGCTGCACGACGTCGGAGTCGACGCCGCAATGGTGATCATTCCCGATGCAATGGCGCTAACCTCGCGCGGCACCGTCGGCAGCGGGGCCGAGGATTCGATCAAGGGAGCCAGCATCCTGTTGTCCACGAAAACGGCTAACCGCATCGTCACCGACGTTTATGCCGTACGCGCCGACTACCTGAAGTCCAACCGCAACGAGGTCGAGAATTTTGTGCGCGGCCTCCTGCAGTCGCAGGAAACGCTCAAGCAACTGGTTGCCGCCAAGTCCACGCGAGCCCCCGAATACAACAAGACCTTGCAAGCCTCCGCACTACTGCTACTCGACAGTGCGCAGGCCGTCGCCGATACCGAAGGCATGTACCAGGACGCCGAATTCACGGGCTTTGCCGCCAACCGGGCATTTTTTGAACGGGAGGACATGCCGCGCGGCTTTGCCCAACTTAACTCGGAAATCCAGTCGGCGCTGGCGGCGGCGGGCCTGACCAGGAAGTCGGCGCCGCTCGAACACGCCAAGTGGGACTACGCACGCCTGTCGGGCAATCTGGCGGACATCAAAGAAGTTGAAACACCGCGCTTCGATGCCGGGCAGGTCGCCACCGTGGTTACCCGCAAACAGCAACAGGGGAAACTTTCCGAAGGCGAGCTATTCTCCTTCGAGGTTTTTTTCAAACCCAACCAGGACAGTTTTTCAGCCGAGCAATACAAGGAAGCGTTCAAGCAGGTCATCAACCTGGCAACCACCTACGGCGGCGCGATCATCACGGTCGAGGGGCACAGTGACCCGATGGGCTACCTGAAACTGAAAAAGGATGGCTCGCCGCAAGTGGTGCTGTCGCGCAC
>JBIKLY010000016.1:0-45619 GCA_044359525.1 Rhodocyclaceae bacterium
AGCCAAGAACCTCAGCCTGAGCCGCGCTTCCGCCGTGCGCGACGCAGTGATCGCCTTCGGCAAGAGCCATGGCGCCAGACTCGACACTGCGCAATTCGCGCTGGTCGGGCATGGCATCACGCAACCCAGATCCGGCCTCTGCGGCGCTGACCCTTGTGCGCCGAAGAGCGAGCAGGAATGGCTAAACAACATGCGAGTGGAATTCCGCATCATCCAGATAGAAGCCGAAGCATCCGTATTCAAGCCGTTGTAGGAGGCATCATGATTCACGTTTCCAGATTCCTTGCGGCGTCTTGCACGGTGTTCTGTCTTGCCTGCAGCGACAGCACCCCGCCACCTGCACCGGCATCCAAAAAGATGGCGCCCGCCGCGCCCGCCGCGCCTGTCCAGTCACCAGCGCCGGTCTGGCCGGGGCAAGGCAAAGGCACGTCGCTAGCGGCCAACCCGCTGGCAAAAAATTATTACCTGGTATTTGACGCCTCGGGCAGCATGAGTGATCGTTCCTGTGGCGGCAACGATACCAAACTGAGAGCGGCAAAGAATGCACTAAGCGCTTTTGCCAAATCGATCCCCGCCGATGCCAATGTCGGCCTGCTGGTATTTGGCGCTGGCGGCATCCGCCAGGCCTTGCCGCTGGCTGATACCAGTCGCGATCGGCTCGCTGGCGAGGTCGCCAGCATCCGTGCCGCCGACGGCACTCCTTTAAAAACCTCCATCCAGCGGGCTGCCCAAGCCCTTACTGAACAAGGCCGGCGCCAGCTGGGCTACGGTGAATACCATCTGGTGGTGATCACCGACGGCGAGCATACGCCCGAATCGGAAAACCCCCGGCAGGTGGTGGAAGAGATCCTCACCGGCTCGCCGATCATCATCCATACACTCGGCTTTTGTCTGGGCGAAAAACACTCGTTGAATCAGGCCGGCCGCATTCTTTACAAGGCGGCCAACAGCCAGCAGGATCTGGAGCGTGGCCTCGATGCGGTACTCGCCGAAAGCCCCGCTTTTGACGTAAAACAGTTCAAATGAACCTGCACACCAAAGTTGCCATCGGCCTGATTATCGTCGGCGGCGCTGTCCTCGGTTACCTCAAATGGGGCGATACCCAGCAGCTGGAAAAACAGCTGCTGGAAACCTCCGACGCACGTGCCATCAAGGGAAAAATCGTCATCGGCAGCGACAACTGGATTGGCTATTTTCCGTTGTGTTCCCGCGAAATGAAGCAGGAAATGCGCAAGCGCGAATACCAGCTCGAATGCCGCGATGACAAGGCCGACTACGCGGCGCGTATGCAGTCGTTGAAATCCGGCGAAATCCAGTTTGCGGTCGCCACCGTCGATTCCTATCTGCTCAATGGTGCGCCCAGATCCTATCCCGGCACCATCGTCGCGGTGATCGACGAATCGAGGGGCGGTGACGCGTTGGTCGCCTGGAAGGATCAACTGGGCCGGGTCGAGGATCTGAAAAATCAACCGGGCGCAAAAATCGCTTTTACCCCGAACTCGCCGAGCGAACATCTACTGAAAAGCATCGCCTCGCATTTCGACATCCCGACGCTAAAACAAAAATCCGGCGCCTGGCGAGTCGAGGCCAACGGGTCACCCGATGCACTCGTCAAGTTGCAAAAAAAACACGTAACCGCCGCTATTTTGTGGGAACCCGACGTTTCCAAAGCGCTCAGCCAGTCCGGGGTCATCAAGCTGCTCGGCACCGAAGATACGCAGCGCCTGATCGTCGACGTATTGATCGTCAGCCGCGATTTTTCGCAGAAACAACCGGCTGCAGTAGGCGACCTGCTGGCTGCCTATTTCCATATCCTGCAGGGCTACGCCGACAACCACGACAAGCTGCTCACCGATGCAAAAATCGCCGCCGGTCTTAATGCCGAGCAGACGACCGCACTGCTCAAGGGTGTGCGCTGGGCTACACTGGCCGAAAACACCCAGCTTTGGCTGGGCGCGCCGGGTAGTGGCGACAGCCTGATCGAAGCAATGGAATCGGCGCTGCAGATCCTGACCGACGCCGGCGACTTCAAGGATAACCCGCTGCCCGACCGCGACCCCTACCGGCTGGTGAACAGCCAGTTCCTCAGCCAACTGAGCAAGACCTCGGCAAATCTGGCCAAAATCGCACCGGTACTGGAAAGAAAATTTGCCCCGCTGGATGAAACAGGATGGCGCACGCTGAAGGAAATCGGCACCCTGCGCACCCGACCGATTCAGTTCCAGAGCGGCACATCCGACCTGAGCCTGGAAGGCAAGCAGGAGCTCGACAAAATTGCCGAAAACGTCAAACACTACCCCAACTTTCGCATCATCGTACGTGGCCATACCGGCGTCAGTGGCGACGCCGAAGCGAATCGCCAGCTGTCACAGGATCGGGCCGAAGCGGTGACGCGTTATTTTCAGGTGACCTACAACATGGACGCAAATCGCTTCCAGATACTAGGACTGGGTGGCAGCCAACCGTTAGCGCAATTGACCGGCGAATCCCCACGTGCCTACGGCTATCGCCTGCCGCGCGTCGATATTGTTCTGGCTTCGGAAGGCGTTTGAAAATGCCCCAGGACAGACAGGGAACCGACTTCTCGCCGAGTACTATTCAGCGCGCCGTGCTGGCCGCCACGCTGCAGCACCCGAGCGTGGTTTATCCCGGCGCGGCGGCCGTGCTCGGCGGCATCGGCACACTGCTTGCCGGCAGCTCATTCGCGGTCGGTGTCGCCGCAGTCGGCGGCGGCATCGCGGCCACCTCGTGGCTGGTCAATTACCTGATGCGCAAGGACATCTTTGCGGCGCGCTATCTCAACAAGGCGCACAGCGAACTGGTTGCCCTGCGCGAGGCTGCGATGGTCTCACTGGAAAAGGATCTGAAAGCCGCACAATCGCCCGAAGGAACGGCGCAGCTACAGCGTTTCCGCGAAAAAATACAGGCTTTTGACGAAGTGCTAGCCAGCAAATTCGGTCCGCGCGAACTGACCTACGGCCGATTCATCGGGCTCGCCGAGCAGGTCTACCTGGCCGGTATCGACAACCTGCAGGCTATCGCGTTGACGCTGAAAGGTTTGAAAACCGTCGATCAGCGTTATATCGAAGCACGCAAAAAGAAACTGCTCGACGACCCGGCCACCTCGCCACAGGAAGAGCAGGAACTGGCCGGCCTGCATAGCCAACTCGACCAACTCGTCAAACAGAGAAGTAAAATTGACGGCTATCTGGCGATCAACGAAACGGCACTCGCCCAGCTTGACGCAAGCATCGCCGCACTGGCCGACATCAAAACCCGCGGCGCCCAGTCCTCGATGGGTATGGAAGCCGCCATGCAGGAACTGGCGCGGATTGCAGCGCAGGCGAAAGACTATTCAACTCATTGACCGGAAGAGAAACTGCCATGGCGGAAACCACCCAGACCGAATCCAAAGATTCAAAGCCCAAGCTGCAAAGCCTGGCAATGCTGCTCGACATTCCCGACACAAAGCCTGACGACCCCGCAATCGATGCACAGGCCGACGAAGTGGTCGGCAAACTGATCACCGCCGATCCTGCAGACATCGCGGTGAAGGTTGATGTGCGCCAGGCGCTGCAAACCATGGGCGCCGCCCTGCAGCGCGAGTCGGCGCAGCGCAGCCAGATGCTCAAGCAACCGATACAGAAGCTCTACAAGGAAACCGAAGACGGTGGCCAGGTCGGTAACGCCCTGATCGACCTCAAAATGCAGGTCGAGGAACTTGACCCCGGCAAGTTCGACTTCGAAGCCGGCTGGTTCTCCCGCACGCTCGGCCAGCTGCCGATGGTCGGCACACCGCTGAAGCGCTATTTCAGCCGTTTTGAAAGCGCCTCCACGGTGATGGACGCCATCGTCCGTTCGCTCAAGGACGGACGTGACCAGCTCAACCGCGACAACATCACCCTCAGCAATGACCAGAAGTCACTGCAGGACATCAACCAGCGACTGGAAGCAGCGATCAAACTCGGCCAGAGCGTTGACCGGAAACTGTCTGATCTGCTGGCTCGCGAAGTCACGCCCGGCGACCCAAAACACGAATTCATCCAGTCCGAATGGCTATTCCCGCTACGCCAGCGGATCATGGACCTGCAGCAGCAATTGGTGGTTAACCAGCAGGCAATCCTGGCCATCGAGATGATCATCCGTAACAACATCGAATTGATGCGCGGCGTCGACCGGGCGGTCAATGTCACGGTTTCCGCCCTGCAGGTCGCTGTCACCCTGGCGCTCGCGTTGGCCAACCAAAAAATCGTGCTGCAGAAAGTGCAGGCGGTAAATCAAACCACCGACCAGTTGATCGCCGGCACGGCGGAGCGTCTGCGTACTCAAGGCGCCGAAATTCACAAGATGGCGGCAAGCACCACACTCGACATCGATACCCTGAAAAAAGCCTTCGGCGACATCCGCGCCGCCATCGACGACGTCTCCAAATTCCGTCAGGAAGCCCTGCCGAAAATGGCACAGGCCATCGTCGAACTCGATAAATTGTCGAGCGATGCGGAAAAAACCATCAACACGATGAGCGCGGCCAACCGAGCACGCGATGCGTTCAAGTCGGAGATGGAAGGTGGAACACCATGAACCTACACCCGACCGTCACGCTGACATTCAAACCCGTCTGAAAGGAATCCCCATGAAAAAGACCCTGCTATTCCTGGCCGCCCTACTGTTCAGCCTGAACGTCACCGCCGCCGACAAATTCCGCGTCGCCTGGTCGCACTACACGGGCTGGGAGCCATGGGCCTATGCGCAACAGTCCGGCATCCTGAAAAAATGGGCGCAGAAATACGGCATCGAGATTGAACTGACGCTGGTCAATGACTACGTAGAATCAATCAACCTCTACACCGGCGGCAAGTTCGACGCTTGCGTGATGACCAACATGGACGCGCTGACCATTCCAGCGGTCGGCGGCATCGACAGCACGGCGATCATCGTCGGCGACTTCTCGAACGGCAACGACGGCATCGTAATGAAGAAAGGCAGCGGCGTGAAGGAACTGAAGGGCCGTTCGGTGAATCTGGTCGAGCTTTCGGTCTCGCATTACCTGCTGGCCCGCGCACTGGAAATGAACGGCATGAAGGAGAAAGACGTGAAGGTGGTCAACACCTCCGACGCCGACATCGCCGCTGTGTTCAAGACCAACGCCAACGCCGCCGTGGTGACCTGGAACCCGCCGTTACAGCAGGTGCGCAATGACAAGGGCGCGACGATGGTGTTCGACTCGTCGAAGATTCCCGGTGAAATCATCGACCTGATGGTGGTCAAGACAAAATCTCCGGATAGCCTGAAAAAGGCACTTACCGGCGCCTGGTACGAAGTCATGGAAGTGATGAACGGCCAGAGCAAAGCCACCGCCGAGGCAACCGACTACATGGCCAAGAACTCCGGCGCCACAAGCGCCGAATTCAAGGCGCAGCTCGCCACCACCGCAATGTTCTACAAGGCTGCCGACGCGACCGCCTTCGCCACCGGCCCTGATCTCAAGAAGACGATGGACCACGTGCGTACATTCTCCTTCGACAAGGGGCTGTTCGGGAAGGGCGCCAAGGACAAGGACTTCGTTGGCATTGCATTTCCTGACGGTTCAGTGCTGGGAAATGCCAAAAACATCAAGCTGCGTTTTGACACGAGTTTCATGAAGATGGCGGCGGACGGCAAGCTTTAGGCTTGGCGGGACAACTCAGCATATGACACAACAAACCGGACGTGACGGCCTGCACGCGCAGGTCTCCACGCACTCCCGCTGGCTTTTGGCAGCGATTCCATTCGGCCTGCTACTGACCGTTTATTTCGTCGCCTCGCACCTGCGCCTCACCGACAACCCGCAGGACAAGCTTCTGCCCAGCCTGTCGCAGATGAGCGATACAGTAATCCGGATGGCCTTTGAGCCCGATCCGAACACCGAGGAATACGTCTTCTGGCAGGACACATGGGCGAGTCTGATCCGCTTGTTCACCGGGGTGACCCTCGCCGCACTGACCGGGCTGGCGCTCGGTCTCAACATGGGTCTGCTGCCCCGTGTTCGGGCGCTGTTATCGCCGTTTGTAACGGTCATTTCAATGGTGCCGCCGCTGGCGATTCTACCGATCATTTTCATCACTTTCGGCGTCGATGAAATGGCCAAAATCATGCTGATTTTCATCGGCGTTTTTCCGGTTATCACGCGCGACATTTTCCTCACCGTTGAAAAAGTGCCGCAGGAACAGATTACCAAGGCACTCAGCCTCGGCGCGTCGCAATTCGCGGTGATCTACCGCATTGTTTTGCCGCAGATCATGCCCCGGCTGATCGACGCCGCTCGCCTGGCTCTTGGCGGCGCCTGGTTGTTCCTGATCGCCGCCGAAGCGATCGCCTCCACCGACGGCCTCGGCTACCGAATTTTCCTGATGCGGCGCTATCTGGCGATGGACGTCATCCTGCCCTACGTAATGTGGATTACGCTGCTTGGTTTCCTGATGGACTACGGCCTGCGCCGCCTGGTTATGTGGCGTTACCGCTGGTCGCTGGGCGGGCGTTGAAACCATGGACAAAATCGTGCCCAAACGTCTGCATATTGAAGACCTCTATAAGAAATACGACCAACGGCTGGTGCTGGAAAACGTCGATCTTTCTGTGCGTGAAGGCGAATTGTGTTCGCTGGTCGGCCCCAGCGGCTGCGGCAAATCCACGCTGTTCCGCATCATCCTCGGCCAGGAAACCGCTTCGAGCGGCAGCGTCCTTATCGACGGCCAGCCCGTCGGGCCACCGGCGCTGGATCGCGGCATCGTTTATCAAAAATACTCACTGTTCCCGCATTTAACCGTGCTCGAAAACGTGATGCTGGGTAAAAATCTCGGCGTTGGTTTTTTCGAACGCAAGCGACGGCATACCGAGTTCCGCGATGAGGCGATGATTTACCTGGAACGGGTGCGACTCGCCAGCCACGGCGACAAATATCCACACGAGCTATCAGGCGGCATGCAGCAACGTGTCGCCATCGCCCAGGCGCTGATCATGAAGCCACGCGTATTGATGATGGACGAACCTTTCGGCGCCCTCGATCCGAACACCCGTGAAGACATGCAGGTCTTTCTGCTCGAACTGTGGGACCAGCACCGGATGACGATTTTTCTGGTCACCCACGACATGCAGGAAGCGGTGTTTGTCGGTACCCGCGTACTGGTGCTGTCGCAGCATTACACGGACGACCGCGGACCAAAAGCCACGCGCGGCTCACGTATTGTCGGCGACTTTCCGTTGCCGAATGCAGTGTATTCGACCAAGGTCAAGAACAGTCCGGAGTTTCTGGAAACGGTCGATGAAATTCGCCGCATCGGTTTCGCACCGGAACAATTGCGCCACGTCTCCGAATTCAACCTGAAACATCCGGATGCTTTCCAGACGTTGACGGCCGAAGAACACCGCGCCAATCGCTCTGACTGAGTGAATCACTGCTTATCCACCCGTAGTCACGCCGGCAGTCTGCGCCCCAGCGGCGCAGCGTTCTTTCGACCGCCAGCACGCCACGATACTGCGCATCTGGAAACAGAGAAAATCCGCTGACCTCAGTATGGGCGAAACGAGTCCGTTCGCCATCGACGATAGAGCGCTGGCGTGTAGTGCCAGTGAGTAGAATTCCGAATCGAACGAATTAAAAATCCAGATTGGACGAATTCAAATTCCAGATTGGACGAAGTCATGATAGGCTGACCGCCAACGCATACACCTATCTCAAACCGATCAATGCCCAATATGTATCCACGACTGCTGGCCTCCCGGATTCGCGAGGCTTTAAGCGACACGCCGGTGGTGTTGATCAACGGGCCACGTCAATGCGGTAAAACGACGCTGGTTCAATGGCACGGCGAGGATATTCCGTACTTCACGCTCGACGACGATAATTTACTCTCGGCGGTACGAGCTGATCCGGCGGGATTTATTCGGCGCATTGATCGGGCGGTGATCGATGAAGTCCAGCACGCTCCAGAATTGTTGCGCGCCATCAAGCGCTCGGTTGACCAGGATCGCCGTCCCGGCCGCTTTATCTTGACGGGCTCAGCCAATCTGCTGGCCGTGCCGCAGGTGTCTGACAGTTTGGCCGGGCGAATGGAAATTCTCACATTGCTGCCATTGATGCAGGCAGAAATCGAGCGGCGTGAAAATCGTTTTCTGGAATATGCGCTTGATCAGAATTGGCCATCGCATTCTGTCAGCTATCCGTCCGGTACGAATCTGATCGATCGTGTACTCAGCGGGGGATATCCGGAGATGCTTTCCAGGCCTACGGAGACACGCCGTGTCGCTTGGGCTCGCGCTTACCTAAAAGCATTGATGGAGCGCGACGTGCGAGATCTCGGCGCGATCGAAAGACTGGGCGACATGCCTCGCTTGCTTGCTGTTTTAGCGCAGTTCAGCGGCCAACTCGTGAACTTCGCGCAGCTTGGCGGGCAACTCGGAATGGACAGCAAAACTGCACAAAAATATCTGGGCATTCTGGAGAATCTGTTCCTCATAAAACGTGTCTCCCCATGGAGCGGCAACGAACTCAGCCGGCTGGTCAAAACACCGAAACTTCATTTTCTGGATGCCGGCTTGCAAGCGGCGTTGCTTCGGCTTAGCCCGACGCTGGCCACGGTTGATCGGACGCGTTTTGGAGCGACACTTGAAAGTTGGGTGTGTGGCGAATTGGCCAAGACGCTGTCGCTCACCCCGGAGCCTTGGCAGCTTTTTCATTACCGGGACAAAGATCAGGTAGAAGTCGATTTCGTACTCGAAAGCCCCGATCGCCAACTCATTGGCATTGAAGTCAAAGCCGCCGTCAGCGTGACCCCCAACGACTTTCGGGGGCTCAAAAAATTGCGGGCCCAGACTGGAGAAAAATTTGTAAGCGGCATCGTGTTGCACGATGGCGAACAGGTGCTGCCTTTTGGCCAAGGCTTGTGGGCGGTGCCTCTACTGATGCTGTAGCTGAACCGAAATTGGCATTGTGCGCACTCCACCCCTCGCATCACTGCCGTCTCACCCCAACGACGAATCAAATCGTCGCCCTAAACGGCGCAACGTCCGCTCCGCCGCCAGCACGCCACGATACTGCGCTTCTTCAAACAAGGAAAATCCGCTGACGTCGGCGTGGGCAAAACGAATCCGTTCGCCATCGGCGGTAAAGCGCTGGCGGGCGGCACCCGAGAGCAAGCCGGGCAAAGGGCGCGCCATGGCGTGACCGTTGCGGAAGACGTCGAGCCGGGTCGTCACGGCGCGGATGTCGGGATGCGGGCGTTCGAGTTCGGCGAGAATCTTTTCGGCCCAGACCTCGCGTGAGGTATCAAGTAGCAGCGCCCTACCCTGCTGCGGCGTCATTTCGTTCAAGGCACGGTAGTAGGTGAATACGGTTGCAGCGGGGCGCATACGAATCTGCTGATGCGTCGCCACCACGTAACCGAGACCGGGGCCGTTGTAGAGCACGTTATCCCACGCTGGCGGCGCACCGGTGCGATCTTCGGGAAAGCGGGAGAGCGTCAGATTGGCGACCAGCCACGGGGCATGACTATAGCTGCGCGCGGCTGCCTTGAGCGTTTCATTCCCGACAAAAATGTGCGGCACCAGAAAGAGCGGCGCGGCCCAGATCAGCTGATCGGCGACCAGCCTTAGCGTGCGCTTTTCGCCCGGCAGCCACAGGTCGATTTCGATCTGCTTGCCGGTATCGGCGAGACGAAAGGCCAGCGCGTTCCTGAGCAGGCGGTCACCAACCCGTTTCGTGATCGACTGCGCCATACCGCGTGCCAGCCAGGCATTGCCGTCCGGCGCGGTGAGCACGGTGTCGCTGGCGGCGTCTTGCGCTTCACCGTTGCGGCTGGCGAAGTAGTGAATACCCGCCCACGCCGACACCTCGGCAATACCGGTGCCATAGTCGTCACGGCAAGCGTAGTCCACGTACCAGTGCAGTTGCGGCGAATCGAGCTGCTGGCCGAGCAACCAGTCGCGCATGGTGAGCTTGTCAAGCGCCAGCAGATCAGGGGCGCGGCTGGAGTGTTCCATCGGCAAGGCGAAAGCGCGTCGACCAGTTTTGTCGCACCGTTGCCGGAAGCCGTCGATCAGCGAATGAAAGCGCCGGTACTGGTCGCGCTCGGCGGCGCTGACGCCGCTTTGCGGCAGGATACCCTCCTGCCACATGCCATTGCGGTAGAGCCGCTCCTGCGGTGTACTGCACAAATAGCGCTCGTCGTAACGCGGCCGCTCGGCGCGCGGGTCGCCTTGCAACACGCCGAGTTCGGCGAGCAGTTCGCGCACGGCGGACGCCTCTTGCGTCGGCAACGGAAGGTAGTGTGCGCCCCACGGGTAGGCGCTCACGGCGTTGCTGCCGGCGCGCGAGTTGCCGCCGGCCTCAGCCTCCAACTCGACCATCAGGAAGTCGGCAAATCCCGCCTTGGCGAGCTTCCAGCCGGCAGACAAGCCGCCGATACCGGCGCCGACGATGGCTACCGGCAAGCGCCGCGTCTCGGACGGCGGCGGAAACTTTGGCTGACGCAGCAGATGGCCAAGATCAAGCGACGCACCATACAACTCGCCAGGCGGCAACGGTGGCGCACGCGTGGCGCACCCGGCCAACGTGGCGACACCGGCGGCGGCAAGCGTGGAAGCCAGAAATTCGCGACGATCCATCCTGAAAAACTTCGCTAATCACCGCAAAGGCGCAAAGAACGCAAAGAATCGCAAAGAAAATCCAAGAAAGATATTCTTTGCGACCTTTGCGCCTTTGCGCCTTTGCGGTAAAGTTTTCAACGGATCACCTGCCGCCACTCGTTTTCGAAGTAGCGCACCAGCACCTGGTTATTGAGGCGGTTCACTTCGGCGTCGACGCGCGCCATGTCTTTCGGGAACTGAAACAACGTCGGCGTCACCTCGGGCGTCAGGAAACGCGTGTCGACCGCGTAAGCTGCCGGCGGCTGATAGGCACGACGACCGGCGAGCACGAAACCCCATTCGCCGAACGAGGGCACCAGCGCGTGATAGGGCGTCACCACCAGGCCGACGCTCTCCAGCGTCGTTACCACGCACCAGAACGATTGCCTCGCATAAAGCGGCGAGGTCGATTGAATGACTGCCAGCGCGCCGGCCGTCAGGTGTTTTTCAAGCAGGCGGTAGAAAGCCGCGCTGTAGAGCTTGCCGATGGCAAAGTTCGACGGGTCAGGGAAATCGATCACCACGAAGTCGAACAGCTCATCACTATTCTCCAGCCATTGCAGCGCATCGGCGTTCACCACCTTCACCTTCGGCGACGCCAGGGCATCACCATTCAAGGCACGTAACGGGGGCGCGGTGGAAAAAAGCTGCGTCATTGCCGGGTCGAGGTCGACCAGCGTCACCGACTCGATCTGCGGATATTTGAGAATCTCACGCACCGCCAGTCCGTCGCCACCGCCGAGCACCAGCACGCGGCGCGCGCCGGGCAGCGTGGACAACCCCGGATGGACCAGCGCCTCGTGGTAGCGGTATTCGTCGCGCGAGCTGAACTGCAGGTTGTTGTTCAGGTGCAGACGCAGATCATCCTTCCAGCGCGTGACAACAATGCGCTGATACGGCGAGCTTTCGGCATGAACAATCTCATCGGCATAAAGATGCGCCTCGGCCAGCGACGTAAAATGGCCGGCCGCGACAAAACCGACGAGCAGCAGGAGCAGCGAAACGGCGCCTTGCGTACGCAGCCAGAGCGCATTCTGCAACTGCGCGCGAAACAGCCACAATGCCCACAGCGCGACGAGGACATTGAGCAGGCCAAAGAGCAGGCCGCTGCGCACCAGCCCGAGATGGGGAACGAGCAGGAGCGGGAAAAGGATGGAGACGGCCAGCGCGCCGAGGTAGTCGAAGGTTAACACCTGCGAAACGACGTCCTTGAACGCCAGATCGCGTTTCAAAATGCGCATGATCAGCGGGATCTCCAGCCCGACCAGCACGCCGATGCCAAACACCGCGAGATAGAGCGCCAGCTTGAACGGCGACGAGAACCAGACGAAGATGAAAAACAACCCGGCCGCCGAGAAGCCGCCGAGCACGCCGACCATCAGCTCGATCTGGATGAAGCGCGCCACCAGCTGCCGCTCGACGTAGCGCGACAGCCATGAGCCGACGCCCATGGCAAAAAGATAGCAGCCGATGACCGTTGAGAACTGCGTGATCGAATCGCCAAGCAGATAACTCGACAGCGCGCCGGCAATCAGCTCGTAAGCCAGCCCGCAGGACGCAACGACAAAAACCGAGAAGAGCAGCGCATGGTTCATCCGGCCGCTTATTTGTGATAGCTACGGCCGCTGCTACCGGTGACGCGTGAGGTCTGCGCGCTGGCGTCGCGCTCGAAAAGATTCCAGCCCTGGTACTGGGCATTGGCAAAAAAAGCCAGGGCGAGCAGGCCGATCACAAAGTTGGTCTTGACCATCTCAGTCCTCGTCTCCCGTATCAATTTCGCCTTCGCTGCCGCCACCAAGATCGCTCTCGCTCCAGCGCTTCGCTTCGAAGGCATTCCTGCGCCAGCGTGAGAAGAGCGGGAAGAGCACCAGGAAAATCATCACCAGCACGTAGTTCGACCAGCCGGCCGGGTTGCGTACAACCTCGATGGTGTCAGAGACCGCCGCACGCCGGTCGGTACCCAGCTCATAGTCAACCGCCAGATAATAAGTCCCGGCTGGAATATTCTTGAAAACAATCTCGTCCGTCTTCGAGCCCTCGGACCAGCTCTCGCCTTCGTCAACGCCCTTGTAGTGGCTGATTTCCTGCGTACCAAGAAAAGCCTCACCGGTATTTTTTTCAACCAGCGTTGTCGTCAAGCTTACCCAGTTATTCTCAACATCCGTCCCATGCCGGACGAGCAAGGCACGCGCCCGGCTCTTCAGTACAAACTCCTGCGTCGTCAGCGCTGCATCCTCGGCAAACGGTGAAAGCACGACGCGCTGCCTGAGCACAAGATGTGAAGCGAAGATAAAAACAAAGAGCAACTGCACCACGGTGGCTGCCAGCGCCAGCTTCCAGAACAGGCGGCACACGCCGCGATGGCGCTCATTATGCGGATTGGGCTGATTGGCATAGACGCCCTTGCGCTGCGGTGGTGATGCGTTGATCTTGAACGCTGCGCACAGATCCTCGGCTTCCAGATACTCGCTTTGCGACCAGCTCGCCTCCTTCGCCGTCACCTCGCGCGAGAGCATCAGCGGCGGGCAGATGTAATCCTCCAGGACGCAACTTTCATCAACCGAAACGCGCCAGTAAAACTCGCCGACGACATAGATGATTCTGGCCTCGCCGCTGCTGAAAAGCTTGAACTCGTCTTTATCGCGTTTGAATTTCAGCGCACCGCGACTGACGCCCGGCGGGTTCGACAGCGTGCGCGCGTAATTCCAGTGCCCCTGATATTCGGTCAGCCAGGCAAAGCCCTGTTCGGCGTTGAACAGCAGATATTCATCCCAGCAATAATCAATCCCCTCGCTCGTCGTCTGGCGCCGCAGATAACCGATAACTTCCCAAGCGATGTCGTGCAGCGTGCCCTTGCTGCCAAGCGGCAACCACGGCGGCACGCGCAGCCCCTGCGCGGCGCGCGCCAGCAACTGCATGTTCTCGTTCTCGATACCAATGATCGAGCCGCAACTGTCGCAGGCAACGCTTTCGATGGCCGCCGAGTGAATCGTCAGTGGCGAGGCGCAGTGCGGGCAGTTAAAGGCGCGCGCCTGCACCGTTGGCGCACCACCAGCGGCAAGCTCACGCGGCTCGCGCAGATTGGTCAGCTTGAGGGCATCGAAAGCAGTCGGCTGGCCAACGAAAACGAGCGGTGGCGTCTCGCTGTAGTCAAGCGTGACAAAGCGGTCGCTGCTGCGCAGATCCGCCGTATTGACGTCGTAACCGGCGCCAACCTTGAACGGCAGCTCACCCTGCCCCGATACGCAGCGTGCAGTTTGCAGATCGGTCACGGTGAAGGTTCGCCCGGCAATGCTCACCGGCATCTCGGGCGTCAGGTCTTCAAACGCGGGCAGCGGGTCGGTGACCGGTACCATCGCACTGACCACAAATTCGCCACTGGCTTCCGACAGCCAGCCACTGCGGCCATCGTCGAAGAGGATGTACCACTCGTTCCAGATGCCCGACGCGTGCTTGAGCTGAATACGCCCGAGCACCGCGAAGTGGATGCCGCGATATTTACCCTCGGTGCCGACCTGAATCAGCGTTGCGTCTTCGAGCAGATCGGCCATCCGCCCGAGGTTCTGCAAATCGTCGCCGCTGCGCAGCAAGGTGCTGCGGCAGAACTCGCAGACGGCGTAGACCGACACCGCCGAGCGAAAAGTCACCGGCGCGCCGCAGGAGGGACAGTTGGCAGATTTCACTGACGAAAAGATCCAGGACTTACCGCAGAGACGCAGAGGAAACGCAGAGAAAACCATGACTGTTTTGTTTTTCTCTGCGTCAACTCTGCGTTTCCTCTGCGCCTCTGCGTTGGATTTTGAATTATTGCCTCCACGAACCAGATCAGCTCAGTTTGCCCAGCAGCTCGGCTTTCTTGGCATCAAATTCGGCTTGCGAGAGGATGCCCTTGGCGACCAATCCGTGCAGCTTTTCCAGCGTCGCCACGACGTCATCGGCACTGACCCCGACCGCTGCAGCAACGGTGGCGGCAGCGGGTAACGGAGCCGCCGGCGCGGCACCCGGCTGCATTGCCTGCGTCATCGCCGCACCCATCGTTTGCCCGATACTCAGCCCGGCACCCAGCCCGGCGCCGATGCCGGCCATGCCGCCTTCGTTCTGCGCTGCCAACGGGATGGCGTTGGCCACCTGATACTGGGTATAGCGTCCCAGGTCACCGATCATGTTCATGCCGATCTTGGTATCGAGGATCTTCTGCAACTCTTCTGGCAGCGAAACGTTTTGCACGACGAAACTGTCGAGCGCCAGCCCATAGCGCTCAAACACGACATCCATTTTCGCCTTCAGCGCGGCGCTCAACGCTTCCTGGTTAGCCGCCATGTCAATGAAAGGCACCGCCGACTGACCGAAAAGATCGGTCATTGAACTGATCACCAGATTGCGCAACTGGCCATCAAGATCATCGACCCCATAGCTCTCGCGTGTACCGGAAATTTCCTTGTAGAACTTGCCCGGATCGGACAGCTTGTACGAGTAGATGCCAAAGGCACGCATCCGCACCATGCCGAAATCCTTGTCGCGGATGGTGATCGGGTTTGGCGTTCCCCACTTGCGGTCAAGCTGCAGGCGAGTGGAGAAGAAATAGACGTCGGACTTGAAAGGCGAGTCGAACAGCTTGTCCCAGTTCTTCAGATTGGTCAGTACCGGCAGGGTCTGCGTCGTCAGTTTGTAGAGGCCCGGGCCGAAGATATCGGCGACCTGACCTTCATTGACGAAGACGGCCATCTGCGAATCGCGCACAGTCAGCTGTGCGCCGTTCTGGATTTCGAAATCCTGCATCGGATAGCGCATGGCAAGCACGCCGTCGCTGTCTTCCGTCCAGTGAATAACGTCGATAAATTGTTTCTTGATGAAATCCATAAGGGCCATGGTGATCTCCTGGAAGAAAACGTTGAACGGCGATAAGACGGAAGCGTCGGAAAACTCAGTACGTCATGCAGGCGGCGTTGATCAGGCCGACACTCAGCGAAAGCGCGGCGAGAAAAATTGCCGGGGCTATTTTCCCGGCAGGAATGTCGTCGTTGAGAAACGGCAGGGTAAAACGCGCGACGAGATAGGCGAGTATCTGGATGATGCCGGCAATGCCGCCCCAGGCCAGCAAGTCGGCAATCGTGTCGCTGTGGGCGATGACATTCGCGACGGGCATGGCAAAACCAAACAGCGCGCCCGCCAGACTGATCGCCGCGGCTGGATTGCCGGAACGAATCAGCGCCATTTCATGGTAGGGCGTGACGTTGACATAAACCAGCAGGAAGACCGCGAGCAGGGCAACAGCCACCGTGAAATAGATCAAGAAACCGGGCAACATCGCGAACAGGTGTGCGGGCATGAAACTCTCCTGTGTTCTCAAGGGGCCGAGGGAACATGGCCCGGATATCCGTCCGCCTCGTAGAGGCGTCGCTGGCAGATTACAACGAGTTGCCGTAACGCAACAAGCCATCGAGGATCAGATTGTCCGTCAATTGCAGTGGAATATTCAAGTGCGGCGCAAGACGTGCTGCACCGCCCCCCGTAAGAAGACAGCGCGCACCGGGTTCACCGGCGATCCCGGCAAACATGCGCTCGACACCGCCGGCCTGCGCTTGCAGGCAGCCGCTGACAATCGCATCAACGGTATTGCGCGGCGCACTTCGAAACTCGCCTTCGGCAAGCGGCAACTGCGCGGTATTGCCGGCCAGCGACGCACGCATCAAGTCAAATCCGGGGAATATCAGGCCGCCACGAAACTCACCGTCGGCAGTGAGCAAATCGACGGTTGTCGCCGTCCCGGCACAGACCACCAGACAGGCCGATGCAAGCCGCCCGTGCGCGCCGATCAATGCGGCCCAGCGATCGGCACCGAGCTGCTCCGGGCGCTCATAGGCATTACGCACACCACAGGCTTGGGCGCTGGCATGCAGCCAGGAAATATCGGCAAACCGCCCTGCCAGCGGCGCTGCAATACGCCCATGCACAAGCGCCCCGGCAACATTGCAGATCACGATGCGTGCGTGCGCTGGCCATTCGTCAGCTGCTTCGCTCAGGCTTCCCGCGTCAACAGTTGCGAGAACCCCTTTATCGGCCCATTGCAAACCGTCATGCAAACCCCATTTGATGCGCGTATTGCCGGCATCGATCGCAACCAGCGGACGGGCGCCCTTACTCATCGTGCGCGCAGGGACAAATCACCGGAGAGACAGCGCTCAATACCCTTCGCAGTCTCAATGAGCAGCGCACCACCGGCATCCGCACCGCGACAGACCCCTTCCTTCTCGACCACACCGTCGTGCAACAAACGCACCGGCTGATCCTGCCAGGCATTGCGCGCCAGCCAGTCATTACGCAGCGCGGCGAACCCGCCGGCAGCAAAACTATCCAGCACCGAGGCCAGTTCGATCAGTATTGCTGCCAGTAGATCGTGACGATCGGGCAAAGGGGAAAGCACCTGTGCAAGCGCCGCAGCCGGATGCGCGAAAGCTTCCTGATCGACATCCACCGCGGGTAACTGAAGATTCAGACCGACCCCGATCACCACCAGCGTGCTGCTTTGATCCCCCTGCCGGTCGCTTTGTCGATCGCTTTGTCGATCGCTTTGTAACTCGATGAGAATCCCGCCCAGCTTGCCGTAGCGCTCATTTTCGAGCAGCAGGATGTCGTTCGGCCACTTCAACGCAATGCCGTTCGTGCCGCAGTCCTCCAGTGCGCGGGCCAGCGCCACGCCGACGGCCAGAGAGAGGCCGGCCAGGCGTTCGATAGCACCTTCAAAACGCCAGAGCAGGGAGAAAGTCAGCCCGGATTCAGGCGCGGACAACCAGCTGCGCCCGCGGCGACCACGCCCGGCCGTTTGCCGGTCGGCAACCAGCACACTGCCGGCCGGCGCGCCATAACTGGCGCGCTCAAGCAAAACGCTGCTGGTGGACTCGCACTCGACCAGGGCATCAACATCGAACCGGCCACCGGCTGCGCCAAGCAAGGCGTGCAGCCGGACGGGATCAATCAGGGGTGTAGGCAAAGATGGGGGCATCGCATCGTCATCAGAAATCAACGCTGCCATTATCGCTGATTACGCTGCCGGATGATCTTCCGTACTTGTGCTTTCGCCGGACCGTGCGCCATCAAGATTGAGTTCCTGAATCTTGCGCGTGATCGTATTGCGGCCAATACCCAGCGCCTGCGCCGCCTCGATCCGCCGCCCTCCCGTATGAGCCAGCGCGCGATTGATCAGAACACGTTCAAAAGCATCGATCAGTTTTCCATGCACCTGACCAATCTCACGCGTCAGGAGACGGTCGACCTCAAGCGCAAGTGCGCTCTCCCAGTCATCGCCCAAGGCTTGCGGACCCGACTCTCGCAACTCGGACGGCAGATCGGCCACATCGACCACTTGCCCCGGCGCCATGACGGTCAGCCAGTGGCAGATATTTTCCAGCTGCCGGACATTGCCCTGAAAATCCAGCCCGCTCAGGTATTTCAACGCGCCATCGGAAAACCGTTTGGCTTCGACGCCAAGATCCTGCGCACTTTTCTGCAGGAAGTGGCGGGCCAGAATCGGAATGTCCTCACGCCGCTCACGCAGACTGGGCAGACGCACACGAATAACGTTGAGACGGTGAAACAGATCCTCGCGAAACAAGCCTTCCTTGACGCGGATTTCGAGATTCTGGTGTGTTGCAGCGATGATCCGCACGTTGGCCTTGAGCGGCGAATGACCGCCCACCCGGTAGTAATGACCATCGGACAGGACACGCAAAAGACGCGTCTGCAGTTCGGCCGGCATATCGCCGATTTCGTCGAGAAACAAGGTGCCGCCCTCGGCCTGCTCGAAGCGACCGCGCCGCTGCGCAGCGGCGCCGGTAAATGCGCCACGCTCGTGGCCGAACAACTCGGACTCAAGCAGATCCCGGGGAATCGCTGCGGTGTTGATCGCAATGAACGGCTTGTCGGCACGCGGGCTATGGCGGTGCACGGCGCGCGCCACCAGTTCCTTGCCGGAACCGGATTCGCCGGTAATCATCACCGTTGCATGCGATTGACTGAGCCGGCCAATCGCCCGAAAGACTTCCTGCATGGCCGGCGCCTGACCGAGGATCTCCGGCGTCAGCCCGACAAGCTCTTTTGCACCAACCTGGTGCAAGCCCTGATCCATCGCCCGGCGAATCAGCTCCAGCGCCTGATCGACGTCGAACGGCTTCGGCAGATATTCGAAAGCGCCACCCTGAAATGCAGCCACCGCACTCTCCAGATCGGAGTAGGCGGTCATGATGATCACCGGCAGCGACGGGAAGCGCTCCTTGACCTGCTGCAACAGATCAAGCCCTGACTGGCCGGGCATGCGGATGTCCGAAATCAACACCTGCGGCGGCGTAACGCCGGCATCGAGTTGCGACAGCGCCTCACTGGCCGAAGCAAAACTCTTGAAAGCGATTTGCTCGCGGGCCAGGGTTTTTTCGAGCACCCAGCGAATTGACTTGTCGTCGTCGACGATCCAGACCGGTTTCATGATTTTCTCAGACATGGGGAATGACATACACCAGCGTTAGCAAGGAGCTTGCCATCAAGCCTTGCCAAGCGGCAGACGAATCGTGAAACAGGTATATCCCGGCCGGCTTTCGCACTCGATCGTCCCCTGATGCTGCTGCACAAAGCTCTGCGCCAGCGTCAAACCCAGCCCACTGCCACCCTCCCGCCCCGACACCAGCGGATAGAACATGCGCTCACGAATATCATCCGGAATACCCGGCCCGTTATCGATCACCTGCAGTTCAAGCGCCAGACGATAACGTCGTTTAACCAGCGTCACCTGACGGGAGACACGCGTACGCAAGGTAATCTGGCCTGGCGTGCCACAGCCGCCGGGCTGGTCAATAATCGCCTGGGCCGCATTGCGCGCAATATTGAGAATGGCCTGGATCAGCTGTTCGCGATCACCAACCAGATCGGGCAGGCTGGTATCGTAATCGCGCTGCACTTTCAGCGCCTGCGGGAATTCAGCGTTGAGCAGGCTACGCACACGCTCAAGTATTTCGTGAATATTGACCGGTGCCGGCTGCATCACCCGATGCGGTGACAGCAAACGCTGCATCAGATCCTGCAGGCGATCGGACTCCTTGATGATGACCTGGGTGTACTCGCGCAGATCTGGATTATTCAGTTCATGTTCCAGCAACTGCGCGGCACCGCGAATTCCACCCAGCGGATTCTTGATTTCGTGCGCCAGGTTGCGGATCAACTCACGATTCGCCTGCTGCTGCTCGATCAGCCGTTCCTCACGCGTCGCCTTCAATTGCTGGTCGATCGGCCACAGCTCGATGATCAGCCGCGCCCCTGGCGCCTCGGTCGGGCTGATCGTGCAATTAACGTGCAGCGTCTCGCCGTCATCGCGTTTCAGCTCGATGTTCTGCCCGGTATAGTTCCAGTCGTGTGCCAGCGCGTTGTCGAGTGCCGTCTGCAGGATGTACGAATAGGCCACTGCGGAAGCGAGCGGCTTGCCGAGCAGAACTTTGATGCTGGTCGCCAGCAGATTTTGCGCCGCCGGATTCATGTGAATCAGGGCCAGATGCTCGTCCAGCAGAATGACGGACGAAGAAAGGTAGTCGAGTCCACCGAACGGATAGTGACTGGTCTCAGCCATGTGCGACAACTGAAAAAAGTCCGTTGTCCGTCAGCGAAGGTTGGCGATTTCCTTGCGGATCGCCTCGATGTTGCGTTCGTGCAAAGCCACTTTGTCCTTGAAGGGCTGCAGGCGTTCCTGGACTTTTCCCCCGCTGATTGCTCCGCCCTGCATCCGCTCATTCGGAAGCACGGTCGCATCCTGCTCAGCAAGATCCTTCTTCGCCTGCTCAAGGTTTTTCTGTTCGGCAGCGAGCTCGCTCTCGAGAATACGCCGGCGATCCGTATCGCGGGCTTTCTGGGTGCTGTCATCAACCTTGGGGAAAGTCGCCGGCGTTGGCGTTCTTGGCGCGGCCTTGCCCGCCGGGGTGGCATTCACCGGTTCAAGATTCAGCTTCCGGCAATTCTTGGTTTCTACGTTGGAATAGGTCACATGGCCGTCGGCATCGATACACTTGTGAATGTCTGCTTGTACCGGCAGCGCGAGCAACGCCAGTAATGCGATCGAAAAATGCAGGCCTTTGGCTTTCATCATGGTCCTATTCTTTTGACACTGTCAGCTTCCTGATTTCGGAAGAACATGCAGTGTATTGGATGCTTCAATGTATTACAAACGCACACAAGGCCCTAACGGTGGACAAAAAAAGGACGGGCAAGCCCGTCCTTTTTTATCGGCAGCTAAATCAGCAGCTGTAGTACAGATCGAACTCGACCGGGTGGGTCGTCATGCGAACCTTGTTCACTTCGTCCATCTTCAGGTCGATGTAGGCATCGATCCAGTCGCTGGAGAAGACACCGCCACGCGTCAGGAACTCGTGATCCTTCTTCAACGCGTCAAGCGCCTCATCAAGCGAAGCACAGACAGTCGGGATCTTTGCATCTTCTTCGGGAGGCAGATCGTAGAGGTTCTTGTCAGCCGGATCGCCAGGGTGAATCTTGTTCTGGATACCGTCGAGGCCGGCCATCAGCAGCGCGGCGAAGCACAGGTACGGGTTGGCGATTGGATCCGGAAAACGGGTTTCGATACGGCGCGCCTTGTCGGAAGCAACGTGCGGCACGCGGATCGAAGCCGAACGGTTCTTTGCCGAGTAAGCCAGCTTGACCGGTGCTTCGTAGTGCGGAACCAAGCGCTTGTACGAGTTGGTACCCGGATTGGTGATCGCGTTCAGCGCCTTGGCGTGCTTGATGATGCCGCCGATGTAGAACAGTGCGAGTTCCGAGAGACCGGCATAGCCGTTACCGGCGAACAGGTTCTTGCCATCTTTCCAGATCGACTGGTGCACGTGCATGCCCGAACCGTTGTCGCCAACGATCGGCTTCGGCATGAAGGTTGCGGTCTTGCCGTACTGGTGGGCAACGTTGTGCACCACGTACTTGAGCATCTGCGTCCAGTCGGCGCGCTTGACCAGCGTGCTGAACACGGTGCCGATTTCGCACTGACCAGCAGTGGCGACTTCGTGGTGATGCACTTCGACCGGCACGCCGATCGCTTCGAGCGTCAGGACCATCGCCGAACGGATGTCGTGCAGGCTGTCGACCGGGGGAACCGGGAAGTAGCCGCCCTTGACGGTCGGACGGTGACCCGTTCCACCACCGCCATCAACCTTCTCACCGGAGGTCCATGCGGCTTCCTGCGAGTAGATCTTGACGTTGCAGCCCGACATGTCGACGCTCCACTCGACCGAGTCGAAGATGAAGAATTCGGGTTCCGGGCCGAAGTAGGCGGTGTCGCCGATACCCGAGGACTTCAGGTAGGCTTCAGCGCGCTTGGCGATCGAGCGCGGGTCGCGGTCGTAGCCACGGCCATCGGCCGGATCAACGACGTCGCAGGTAATAACAATCGTGGTTTCATCAAAAAACGGGTCGATGTAGGCGGTCGAAGGATCAGGCATGAGCAGCATGTCGGATGCCTGGATACCCTTCCAACCGGAGATCGACGAACCGTCGAAAGCATGACCGGATTCAAACTTGTCTTCGTCAAAGGCGCTGACCGGAACGGTCACATGCTGCTCTTTGCCACGGGTATCGGTAAAACGGAAATCGACGAACTTGGCGTCGTTTTCCTTGACCATCTTGATAACGTCTTGCGGGCTTGCCATTGAAAAGTCTCCTGAGCAGGTGCCGGTCACTCCGGCGACAATCGAAAAATCGGTGCGTGGTTCGGTGCGGGTTGAGCAGAAAGCGTGCCAATCCGCGTACCGACCCCTCTGCAGCGAACTCGTGATTGTGCCATAAGGGAAATTTGTTTTCCCGAGCTTTTTAAAATGCACCATACACGTGCAACTCTGCCAAAGCGCGCACTGCAATGGTGCGCGCCTGCAAATAGCCGGCCCTGCGCGCCCGGCACAAACACCGCAACCCCAAGCGCTGGCGTATACTTGCACTCCCGCAACACAGGCTGACGCAAACCCATGGGAAGACTGACCGCCCTCCTCAACCTCGCCGAGGCACGCGCCCGCGAACTCAAGCTCTCCTATGCCGGCGCACTGACACCGCAAGAGGCCAACGAGATCTGGCAACTGGCGCCCGGCGCAAAACTGGTCGACGTGCGCACACGCGCCGAATGGGACTGGGTCGGCCGCATCCCCGGCGCAATTGAAATCGAGTGGATGAGCTACCCCGGCAACCGGCCCAATCCCGATTTTCTTGCACAGATGAAACAACAAGTTGATCGCGAGGCACTCGTCATGTTCATCTGCCGCAGCGGCGTCCGCTCGCACAACAGCGCCACGCTGGCGACCGAAGCCGGCTACACCGAGTGCTACAACGTTCTCGAAGGCTTTGAGGGCGACAAGGACGCCAGTGGGCAACGCGGCAAAGCCGGCGGCTGGCGGCGCGCCGGCCTGCCCTGGCAAAGCTGACACCATTCCAGACGCCGCAATCTGCAGCGCTTTCCACCGTTAAAAAATTCGAGATTTCTGCAATGCAAACCGCAACCGTCAACTTCGACAAATTCAATCAACTGCAGGACGACGCCTGCCACGAGCGCATCCGCGCCGCCCGCGCACGCCTCGGCAAGAAAGCCGTGTTGCTTTGTCACCACTACCAGCGCGCCGACGTCTACCAGTACGCCGACATCACAGGTGACTCGCTGAAACTCTCGCGCCTCGCCTCGCAAACCGACGCCGAATACATCGTCTTCTGCGGCGTGCACTTTATGGCCGAGGTCGCCGACATCATGTCCGGCCCGCAGCAGATCGCCATCCTGCCCGACCTCGCGGCCGGCTGCTCAATGGCCGACATGGCCAATCTGGCCAAGGTCGAACGCTGCTGGCGCGAGTTGAACAGCGTGCTGAACGCTGACGAACAGGTCACCCCGGTCACCTACATCAATTCGGCCGCCGACCTCAAAGCCTTCTGCGGCGAACGCGGCGGCATCGTGTGCACCTCGTCGAACGCGGGCACGATTGCCAAGTGGGCGTTCGAACGGCGCGAAAAAATCCTCTTCTTCCCCGACCAGCATCTCGGCCGCTGGACCGGTGCACAAATGGGCATCGCGCTCGACGAAATGATGGTCTGGGACCCCGATCTCGAACTCGGCGGCCTGACGCCGGAACAAATCCGCAAAGCGAAACTATTGCTCTGGAAGGGCCACTGCTCGGTGCACCAGATGTTCCAACCGGCGCACATCCTCAAGTTCCGCAACCAGCACCCGGACGGTCTGGTCATCTCGCATCCTGAATGCAGCTACGAAGTTTGCCGGCAGTCGGACTACGTCGGCTCGACCGAGCATATCGTGCGCACGATCAAGGACGCTGCGCCGAACACCCACTGGCTGGTCGGCACCGAACTCAATCTGGTCAACCGCCTCGCAGAAGAGGTCAAGCAAGAAGGCAAGACCGTCCAGTTCATGGCGCCGACCGTCTGCATGTGCTCGACGATGCAACGTATCGACCCGCAGCATCTGGCGTGGACGCTGGAAAATCTGGCCGACGGCAACATCGTCAACCAGATCAAAGTACCCGAACACGAAGCCGTGCTCGCCAAGCTGGCGCTCGAAAGGATGCTCGCGGTATCCTGAGCAGCATGAGCACACCTACGCTGCACATCACCACCTACAACATCCACAAGGGCTTCTCGCACTTCAACCGGCACATGATGGTGCACGAGTTGCGCGAGCGCTTGCGCACGCTGGGGCCGGATATCGTTTTTCTGCAGGAGGTGCAGGGCCTGCATCTGGCGCATGCGGAAAACCACCACAACTGGCCGGCAGGATCGCAGCACGAGTTTCTCGCTGAGGATGTCTGGCAAGCCGCTGCCTACGGGCGGAACGTGATCTATGACCACGGGCACCATGGCAACGCCATCCTCTCGCGCTTTCCGATACAAAACTCGCACAATCAGGATGTCACGCATCTCCAGTTCGAGCGCCGTGGCATGTTGCACTGCACGGTGGAAATACCTGGTTCTATGCAGACGGTCCATTGCGTCTGCGTGCACCTGTCGCTGTTCGGGCGCTCGCGGCGCCTGCAAATGGCCTCGCTGGCCAGCTACCTCGAGGAGATCGCCGAGCCCGATGCGCCACTGATCATTGCCGGTGATTTCAACGACTGGCGCAATCGCGCCGACAACCTGCTCTCCGAGCGTCTCGGCATGACCGAAGTATTCGGTGGCATCGGCGGTGGCGGCGGCGCACCGGGGCGCAGCTTTCCATCCGGCCTGCCGCTCTTCCGCCTCGACCGCATTTACGTGCGCGGCTTCGAGGTCGAGCGCGCCGAGGTGCATTTTGGCGCGCCGTGGTCAAAAATTTCCGACCACGCCGCGCTTTCGGCACATTTGCTGCGCACTGGCACTGACCATGGCCGCTGATTTTCTGCCCGGCAATCAACTAACGCTGCTCAATAGCGGGGCCGAATATTTTCCGGCCTTGATTGCAGCAATCAACGAAGCGCGGCAGGAAGTACATCTCGAAAGCTACATCTTCGAGAATGACAGTACCGGCCGGGCCGTCACCGGGGCACTGATCGCGGCAGCGCGCCGCAACATCACCGTACGCATCCTGGTCGACGGTTTTGGCGCACCGGCATTTGCCGACACGCTGATGCCCGCGATGACAGAGGCCGGTGTCATGACGATGATTTACCGCCCCGACATCGCCCGTTTCCAGCTACGCCGGCACCGGCTACGCCGCCTGCACCGAAAGCTGGCTGTTATCGACGGAAAAATCGCCTTTGTCGGCGGCATCAATATCATCGACGACTGCAATACACCGCATCAGACGCCGCCACGTTATGACTACGCGGTGCGGATTAAAGGACCGCTGCTCGTACCGATCCGGCACGCCATGCAGCGGCTTTGGGAAAGCGTTGCCTGGGTCAATCTGAAACGTCGCTACCGGATCACAAAAAGCGCCTTGCCTGACCCGTCACCGTGTGGCCAACAGGCCGCAGCCTTTCTCGTACGGGACAACCTCCTGCATCGACGGGATATCGAAGAGGCCTACCTGTCAGCAATTGCCGATGCGCGTAAAAACATCCTGATCGCCAACGCCTATTTCCTGCCCGGCCGCCGTTTCCGGCGCGCGCTGAGCGATGCGGCGCAGCGTGGTGTGCAGGTGACCATTCTGCTGCAGGGACGCATCGAATACCGCCTGCTCCACTACGCCACACAAGCACTTTACGGAAAGTTGCTGAGCACCGGCATCCATATTTTCGAATACCACCGGAGTTTCCTGCACGCCAAGGTCGCGGTCATTGACACGCATTGGGCGACCGTCGGCTCATCCAACATTGACCCCTTCAGCCTGCTGCTGGCCAAGGAAGCAAATATCGTTGTTCTCGACCGTGAATTTGCGGCCGGACTGCGTACCAGCCTTGAGCAGGCGATGCATGCGGGTGCGCATGAGTTGCTGCACGATCGCTGGAAAGAGCGGCCGTGGCACGCGCGCCTGCTGCGTTGGGCGAGCTACTACCTTGTTCGCATCGCAATCGGCATCTCGGGCTACGGCGGCAAACACTGACCGGGAAAGATTCCGCGCACCGCCGGAACCTTGGCGACTGACCAGACGGAAATCGCCCAGGGCCAGAATTCGGCAAGCGGTGCAGTACGCAATGCGGCAGGTACCGGGTGTCCGAGAAAATCAAGAACCTCGGCCAGCACGCGACTGCCGCGCGTCGCATCGACGGCCGCAGCCTGAGTCTGCTTCGATAGTTTTTCACCGGCCGCATTGGTCGCCACCGGCAAGTGCGCGTAGCTCGGTACCGGCGCGCCAAGGCGCTGCTGCAGCCACATCTGGCGCGGCGTTGAATCAAGCAGATCAGCACCACGCACAACCGCAGTCACGCCCTGCGCCGCATCATCAAGAACAACCGCCAACTGATAGGCATATTGCCCGTCGGCTCGCAGCAGGATGAAGTCGCCGAGTTCATGCGCCAGGTTTTGGCGCTGCATGCCTTGCACCCGATCCTCAAAACACAACTCACGATCCGGCACGCGCAGTCGCCAGGAGCGTGCCGCACAGCCTTCCGGCAAACCGGCCCGGCACGTTCCGGGATAGGCCACCCCACCATCAACCGAAATTTGCGTTGCCGCGTCGGCAATCTCTCGACGGGAACAAGCACAGGGATAAACCTCGCCATCAAGCTGCAGACGGACCAGCGCGGCGTGATAGAGATCGAGACGCCGACTCTGCACCAGCACCGCGCCGTCCCACTCGAAACCAAAGGCCTCAAGCGTACGCAATATCCCGTCCGCAGCGCCGGGCACGGTTCGCGGCTCATCCACATCTTCGATACGCAACAGCCACGTACCGGCATGGGCGCGGGCATCGAGATAGCTGCCGACGGCCGCGACCAGCGAGCCAAAGTGCAGGGGCCCGGTCGGCGACGGCGCAAAGCGGCCGCAGTAAGCACCGTCAGCAGATTGATTGCTTCGCGCAGATTCGCTCATTGATTCCTTCAAGTCGAGAAATGGCAGGCCGTTTGTTCCCGGCAGGTTTGCATTGTAATCGCAGATTTCCGGGGCATCTATTCAAAGCGCCACGCAAAGGTCATAATGCCCGGCTGCTTAAAAACAATGACAAAACAAAGGGCAAGGCAAAATGAGCCATACCTTGGAACAGGTATCGACAGCACCCGTCGCAATGACGCAGGCGGCGCTGTTTCGTACGCGTGTCGGCTGTCTGCATCATCTTGCTTCGGTCGCTCACCGTGCCAGCGTGTCGGTCGCAACCGGCGCCCTGCTGCTTGCCCTGTGGCTATACGAACTGGTCCCCCAGCCCCTGCTCGGCGGCTGGCTGCTGGCCATGCTCGGCCTCGCGGCGCTGCGCCTGCTTTTTGTCCGCAGCTTCGCCCGCCATTTCGACGAAAACCGGGAATCGCAAGTGGCCCTGTGGGAACAGGGATACGCCATCCTGACCGGCATCACCGGACTGGTCTGGGGGCTATCCGTCTGGCTCCCGATGAACGACCCGGAGCACAACAATCTGTTCGCTCTCACCGTCATACTTTTTTGCGTCCTGCTGGTCAGCAGCAGCACACTGGTTGCCAGTCGCAGGACTTTTGCCGGTTTCGCGATCATGCTGTCGCTGCCCTTGATTGCCCGCCTGATCACACTCGATGACCGACAGATGTTTCTGATCGGCCTTGGCGTGGTCGCCATGAGCGCCATTGTCATTTCAGCGTTTCGCATGCACCACGATACGCTGATTGCCGCGCTGAACAGCCGGCACCAAAGCGAACATCTCCTGCAGCAGCAGCGTGTCATTTTCGAATCAGTCGGTGAGGGCATCGTTTTCCTGCAACCGAAACCACGCTACGTCGCCGAGTGCAATCGCCGGTTTGCCGAGTTGCTCGGCTACCCGCTTGAGGCGATGCCCGGCATGGCGCCCTGGTGCTGGCACGCTGATCGCACCCATTGGAAAAAACTGGTTGCCGAGTCACTGCCGATCATTGCCAGCGGGCGACCCTATCACGGGGAAATGCAACTGCAACGTGCGGACGCTTCGTTGTTCTGGGGAGAAGTCACCGGCATGGCGGTTGATGCCAACAACCTGAGTGCGGGGACCGTCTGGATTGTTTCCGACATCTCCGAAAAACGCGCCGCACGGGCAGCACTGCGCGTCAGTGAAGAACGTTTCCGCGACCTGGTGCGCCTGTCGTCCGACCTCTACTGGGAGCAGGACGAAAATTTCCGCTTCACGCACTTTGACGGCCAGGACGGCATCATGCACAACATGCCGACCATTCAGTCAATCGGCCGTACCCGCTGGGAGATCATCGGCCTGCATAGTGTTCCGGAGTGGCGCTGGAACGAGCATATCGCTACGCTTGAACGACACGAATCCTTCCGTGATTTCATTTACCAGCTGGCAACGCCGGAGGGGGAGGCGCACTGGTACAGCATCAACGGCAACCCGATGTTTGACGCCGACAGAAAATTTGTCGGCTACCACGGCACCGCCAGCGATATCACCTCACGGATCGAATCGGAAGCCCGCTTCCGGCACCTGGCCTACCACGACCCGCTGACCCAGCTTCCCAACCGCCGCCTGCTCGAAGACCGGCTCGAACACGCTATTCGCAGTGCGCATCGCAACGGGCATCAACTGGCCCTCCTGCTGATTGATCTCGACAAGTTCAAGCCGATCAACGACCAGCACGGGCACGCCTGCGGCGACCGGGTACTGGAGGCGGTCGCCGGTCGGCTGCGCAGCTGCGTGCGCGATACCGACACCGTGGCCCGCCTCGGTGGTGATGAATTCGTCGTCCTGCTATCGACCATCGAGGCGACCGAAGACGCACTCGCTGTGGCCGAAAAAATCCATGCCTGCATTACCGAACCGATCACCGTCAGCGAACAACATCACCAAGTATCCACCAGTATCGGCATCAGTCTCTATCCGGCGCACGGTGACAACGTCGGCGCCCTCCTGCATCGTGCCGACGACGCGATGTATCGCAGCAAGCAAAGCGGTGGCGAAACAACGCGGCTCTACGAAAGCGTTTGACGAACTGAAATTTCGTCAAACGCGGAGGACCTACCCGGCCTTCCCTTTCAAGGATTTTTTCGGGTAGATATCAAAACGGCTGGCCTTGCCCTCAAGCACATAGCCCGGCGGATCACCAACAATGCACGGCGCCTTGCGCGGACGTTTGACCACCACCCGGTGCGTCGCCAGCGCCAGCGCTGCTTCGAGCAAAGCCGGCGCGTCTTCATCATCGCCAACGAACGGGCGAAACAGGCGCATTTCCTTTTTCACCGAGGCGCTTTTATCGCGATGCGGAAACATCGGATCAAGGTAAATCACCTGTGGCGGCTCGCCTGCCCAAGCGTGCAGCAAGTCGATCGCATTGCCGCGCAGTAGCTGCATACGCGCCACAATCGGCGCCACTTCCGGGTCGATCTGCGCACGCTGCAAACCGTCTTCAAGCAGGGCGGCAATCAACGGCTGGCGTTCAATCAACGTCACCATGCAGCCTAGCTGCGCCAGCACAAAGGCATCGCGCCCCAGCCCCGCCGTCGCATCGAGCACGACCGGACGCACGCCGGACTGCACGCCGACCGCCTTGGCGATCATCTGCCCGGCACCGCCGCCAAACAAACGCCGATGCGCCAACGCCCCCGCAACAAAATCCACCCGCACCGGCCCCGGCGCCTGCGGGCCGAACTCGAGCAGTTGCAAACCTTCTGCCCCCAACTGCAAGGCAAACTCGGTGTCACCGTTCTGCGGCAACTGCAGACGCTCGGCCCACGCAGCAGCAGCGAGCGCAAAAGCCGGCTCCAGCGCTTCGACGCGGACGCGGACGCGGACTGCGGCCTTCGACCCATTCTCATCTAAACCATCCATGCTTCGCCCAGCGATTGCGCCTGCTGTAACACCAGTTCAACCGCCGCGTCCTGTAGATCCGGCGGGTACTTGTACTTGCGCAGAATGCGTTTGACCATCAGACGCAGTTTGGCGCGCACGCTTTCGCGTTGCGACCAGTCAACGCTCAGATTCTGGCGCAGGCTCTCGGTCAGTTCATGCGCGATTTTCTTCAGTTTTTCGTCGGACAGTTCACGCACCGCCGATTCGTTATCCGCCAGCGCATCGTAGAAGCGGATTTCGTCCTCGGAGAGGCCGAGCTCTTCGCCACGCTCGGCGACGGCGCGGAACTTCTTCGCCATCGCGATCAACTCCTCGATCACCTGTGCCGTTTCGATGGCGCGGTTCTGGTAGCGCTTGACCACATCACCGAGCAGATCGGAAAATTTCCGCGCCTGCACCACGTTGCCGGCAAAGCGCGACTTGATTTCGCCTTCAAGCAAACGCTCCAGCAATTCCACCGCCAGATTACGCTCGGGCAGGTTGCGCACTTCGGCGAGGAAGGCGTCATCAAGGATGCCGATGTTCGGCTTGTCGAGGCCCACCGCATCGAAAATATCAACGACTTCCTCGGACACCACCGCCGAGCTGATAATCTGGCGGATCGCCATTTCACGCGCCTCGTCGGTCTTTTTCTGCTGCGTCAGTTCGCGCTTGGTGAGGATGATCTTGACCGCCTGGAAGAAGGCAACTTCCTCACGCACCGCTTTCGCCGCATCAAGCGTACAGCACAGCGTAAACGCCTTGCTCATCGCCAGCGCCGTATCGGCAAAGCGCTTCTTGCCATCCTTCTGCCCGAGAACATGGTTGGCGGCGCCGGCCAGCAGTCGGTGGCCGCTGCTCAGAAAACCGCTGTAGTCAAAGCCGTGCAGCATCCCACGCAGTACGTCGAGTTTTTCTTCCAGCACCGCATAGGCTTCGGCGGCATCAACCGTCGGACGGCCACGCCCGTTGCTCGCCGTGTATTCCTTCAGCGCGCTCTTCAGTTCATTGGCGATACCGATGTAGTCCACCACCAATCCGCCCTGCTTATCCTTAAACACCCGATTAACGCGGGCGATGGCCTGCATCAGGTTGTGGCTCTTCATCGGCTTATCGACATAGAGCGTATGCACGCAGGGCGCGTCAAAGCCTGTCAGCCACATATCACGCACGATCACCAGCCGTAACGGGTCTGTAGCGTCCTTGAAGCGCTTCTCCAACCGTTTCTTCACCTGCGCGCTATAGATGTGCGGGCGAAGCAACGCCTTGTCGCTCGCCGAGCCGGTCATCACAATCTTGATGGCGCCCTTTTCCGGGTCGCTGTCATGCCAATCCGGACGCAGGTCAATAATCTCGTTGTACAGATGCACGCAAATCTCGCGGCTCATAGCGACGATCATCGCCTTGCCGGTCTGTGCCTTGTTGCGTTCCTCGAAGTGCGCGACCAGATCGGCGGCGACACTGGCGATGCGCGGTTCAGCGCCAACGATCTTTTCTAGTGCGGCCCAGCGGCTTTTGAGCTTGGCTTGCTGGCTGTCTTCCTCATCCTCGGCCAGTTCATCGACCTCGGCATCGATCTGCGGCAGTTCCTCATCTTTGAGTGACAACTTGGCGAGGCGCGATTCAAAGTAGATGGCCACCGTCGCGCCGTCTTCCTTGGCCTGCTGCATGTCGTAGACGTGGATGTAATCTCCGAACACGGCGCGGGTGTCGCGGTCTTCGCTCGACACCGGCGTGCCGGTGAAAGCCACAAAGGTCGCGTTGGGCAACGCATCGCGCAGATGCTGGGCGTAGCCGACCTGATAGCTTGAGGTCGGTTCAGCGGCGATCAGCGCATGTGGATCGTTGGCACTCGTTTTAGACGCCCGGACTGGCTTCAGCTTCGCTTCAAAACCATACTGCGTGCGGTGCGCCTCGTCGGCGATGACCACGATGTTGTGCCGGTCAGAGAGAACAGGAAAGGCATCTTCATCCTCGCCCGGCATAAATTTCTGAATGGTCGCAAACACAATGCCGCCCGATGGCCGGTTACCCAGCTTGGCGCGCAAGTCCTGCCGGGTGCCGGCCTGCACCGGCTGCTCACGCAACAAATCCTGCGCCAGCGAAAACACGCCGAACAACTGCCCGTCGAGGTCGTTGCGGTCGGTAATCACCACGATGGTCGGGTTCTCCATCGCCGCTTCCTGCATCACCCGGGCGGCAAAGCAGGTCATCGTGATGCTCTTGCCGCTGCCCTGCGTATGCCACACCACGCCGCCTTTTTGGCTACCGCCGGGGCGGGAGGCCGTCACCACTTGATTGATCGCCGCACGCACCGCGTGGAACTGGTGATAGCCGGCAATCTTCTTGACCAGCCCGCCGTCATCCTCAAACAGCACAAAAAAACGCAGGTAATCGAGCAGGTAGGCCGGCGCCAACACCCCACGAATCAGTGTTTCCAACTCGTTGAACTGGCCGAGCGGGTCGAGCGTTACGCCATCAATCGTACGCCACTGCATGAAGCGCTCACTATCGCTGGATAGCGCACCCAGACGTGCTTCGCTGCCATCCGAGATAATCAGCAGTTCGTTGTACTGGAACACATCGGCGATCTGTTCCTTATAGGTCTGTATCTGGTCGTAGGCTTTCCAGATGTCGGCGTTTTCGTCGGCCGGGTTCTTCAGCTCCAGCAGCACCAGCGGCAGGCCATTGACGAACAGGAGTATGTCCGGGCGGCGCGTATGGTGCGCGCCCTTGATCGAAAACTGGTTGATCGCCAGCCATTCGTTGTTTTCGGGTTCAGCCCAGTCGATCAGCCGAACGAAATCACCGCGTGTTTCGCCGTCCTGCTGGTACTGCACCGGTACGCCGGTGACCAGCAGCTTGTGAAAATAGCGATTGGCCGAGAGCTGCGCCGGAATGCCGAGATCGAGAACCTGCCGCAACGCGTCTTCGCGCGCGGGCGCCGGGATGGCTGGATTCAGGCGACGAATGGCCTCACGGAGCCGTTCCGGCAGCAGCACCTGTCGATAGTCGCTTCGTTCCGGGGTAGCACCATCAAAGGCGATGTCCGGGCCGTAGCGATGCGTGTAGCCCACGTCAGCCAGCCAGACCAGGGCTTCTTGTTCGAGTTGGTCTTCGGTCATGCCAGCGTGTCCGGAAGGGGCAGATCACCCGCCAACTCGGCCTCGATCGCCTCGATGCTGGGCAGCTCGCGCCCCAGCGTTTCCGGCAGATCGCGTAGCAGTTGATATTCGGCAACGCCGATCGGCTTCTCAATACCGGACAGCGCGTATTCCGCCACCAGCCGGTTCTGCTGCTTGCACAGCAAAAGGCCGATGGTCGGCTTGTCGTCCTCCGCCTTGATCTGCGCATCAACGGCCGAAAGATAGAAGTTGAGTTGGCCGGCGTGCTCGGGCTTGAAGGCAGTGGCTTTCAGCTCGATGACGACGTAGCACTTCAGGCGGGTGTGATAGAAGAGCAGGTCGATGAAGAACTCGTCACCGGCCACTTCCAGCCGGAATTGCCGCCCGACGAAGGCGAAGCCAGCGCCCAGTTCGAGCAGGAAGCGCGTGATGTGACGGATCAGGCCATCCTCGATTTCCCGTTCATGCGCGTCGTTGCCCAAGCCGAGAAAATCGAACAGGTAGGGATCTTTCAGAGTGTCCTGCGCCAGAGCCGACTCGGGAGCCGGCAGGCGCGCGACGAAATTGCTGACCGCCGCCCCTTGGCGTTGGTGCAGCCGATTCCTGATATTGAGTTCCAGCGTCGTGCGCGACCAGCCGTGCTGCACGGTTTGCACGGCGTACCACTCGCGCTCGCCGGCGCTGTCCAGCTTGGTCAGCAGCGTCACGATATGGAACCACGGCAATTGGTCAGCAGGCTGCTGACCAAATAGACCCTCCGGACAATGCTGGGCGAAGAAGCGCATGTATTTGAGGTTACTGGCCGACCAGCCGCGCATCGCCGGGAAGGCGTCCTTGAGATCGTGGGCCAGCCGGTCGATGACCTTCGCCCCCCAGCCCTGCGCTTCCTGCCGTAGCAGGATGTCGCGCCCGATACGCGCGTAAAGCAGCACCAGTTCCGCATTGACCGCCAGCGCGGCGCGTTGCTGGGCCTTGGCAATGTCCTGCTTGAGTTGATTCAGCCAGTCGGCGTAGCCGTCGGGGGCAGGTACGGGCGTGGTGCTTGGCGTCATGTCAGGCGACCTCAAGAGTGGCTTCGGCCTCCGGCAGGCGCAGCTGGCCGGAGATCAGGCGGGGGAGCAGGGTGTCGCGGAGGGCGGCGAGGGTTTGGGCTTGGTTCTGATTGGCTCGCGCCCGCGTATGCAGACTGAGCGCAATTTCTTCGTAGGTTTGAATACATTCATTTGAGGGAAGCAAGTATTTCAAACTGTGAATGTGATTCCGATTCAGTGTTGGAACCGCAGAACCTGCATTGAACGAAGCCAAGTCCGCCAGTCGAAGCAATTCATAGGAATAGCAAGGCGTTGCAAGGCGAAACTCCTTTACCCACAAGGTGGTATTCAAAGGCCAGTGGTCTTCGAGTTCCAAAAACACCCGGCCCAACACTCCAGATCGGCCGGTAACCACACCGGGAGCTTTCGCCATCGGGATATTGTGGGTGCCGCTTGGTCCGCTAGCAGCAATGATCGGATAGTCGCCGGGTACTCGATCAGATGATGGAAGGTCGAATCCTCGCTGCAACACAAGCAAGTCACTCAAAGTTCCAACACGCCACCCCCTCGGCACCAAGCCCAGTTCCGATTCCTCAAAGCTGTCGGGAAAGAGCGCGGCGGTGGCTTCGTCCATGCCCGTAACTCCCTCTCCCTGCGGGAGAGGGCTGGGGTGAGGGCTTGTCGGCGAGCGGACGGCACCCTCACCCCCAACCCCTCTCCCGCAGGGAGAGGGGAGCGAAGCCTTGGCGTGGACGGGGTCGAAATCGACAAACCACGATTTGAACAGCGCCTGCGCGATGGCTTCGAGCGTCGCGTTGGTTTCGCGCAGGAGGGCGATGCGGTCGTCGAGGGCGCCGACCGTTTCAGATATCCGCTTCTGCTCTGACAGAGGGGGCAATTGAAACTGAAGCTTACCAAGCGACGAAACATAGAGATTTTTCTGAACGCTCCCCTCGGCAAGGGTTTCGATTTTCTGACGATTCAGAAGCAAGGTGTAGAAAATGAATCGCGTATCACAGTCCGGATTAACCTTGATATTTATGACGGCGCGGTTGCCGCACATGTAATCTTTGAGTATTCCGATTCGTCCAATCGTCCCAGACTTACTAATTGCCAGAGTGTCTGGCTCAAACAGAAGCGCGCTCTTACCTGCGCTGGCGAACCCTTTTTTTGACAGCCCCCGACCTGTGTTAATAACAAAACCGTTATTCAAGTCAGTTGCGCGCAACCACTTGTAGTCAGTTCCAAAATGGGCAGGGTCGCGCTGGGAGGGGTTTACGTAACCCTCTTGGAACGTGGCGCATGCAGCGAGATTAACAGTCGCTCGTGATTCAGAACTCATACCCCAGCCCCCTCGTCATTCACGCCATCCAGCAGCACCCATGCCCCTTGCTTTTTTCCGCCCTGCCGCACTAGCACGCCCTGCTTTTGCAATTTATCGGTCAGGTAACGAACGCCGCGCTCGGTCAGTCCCAGTTTTCCGGCGAGTTCTTTTTGCGTGATTTGGGGTTGGTTTGCCACGAGGGCACACAGCGCACTTTCCCTTTCGCTTAATCGCGCTTTATCGACAGTCTTATCGACAGTCTTATCGACAGTTTCTTGGGGTTTTTGCGTGGTTCCTGTAGCAGTTCCATCTTCCACTTCAATAAACGACGGCCGCGCAAAGCTGGCAATAAAAAGCTGACCGACTTCCCGAAAGCTCACAGCGGGGGCGTTATCGTGAATCAAGGTCATGCCGCGCCCCCAGGCTTCGACCATTTCAATACGCCGAAACAGGTCGGCGATTAAGGGGTTACGTCTTTGCGAGACGTTGCCACGGCGTAAATCTTCGATGGTCAAGCCGCCGAAAAGGGTGCCGGGGTTGCGAATTTCGACGCGGTTTTTGAAGATGGCGATTTGCACGTAATCGGGGTCGCGCCAGTCGCGGTGGCAAAAGGCGTTGATGATGGCTTCGCGCAGGGCTTCCATCGAGATTTCCGGTACGTCGACACGGTACAGTCCTTCGATCCGCATGCCGATGTGGATGTTTTTGAGGATGTATTTTTGCGCTTCTTCGATCAGTTCGAGGATGTCACCGTCAAAGTCGTGACGGTCGATGATCGTTGCGGTGTCGGTGTTGGCAAATACGGCACAGCGTAACTGGATGGGCTGGCTGGCAAAGAACAGGCGGGCAGCGTTGAGCAGTTGCCCCTTGCTGCGTAACGCGAGCTTATCGAGTGCGTTTTCCAGCGAATTGCCGAGGGATTCCCAGCTCAAATGGGCGCGCTCGATGAAGCGCCGCACCTTGCCCGTGTCCAGTGTGGTTAAGTCAGCGTAGGGCGTTTCAAGCACTTGATCGTCCCAGCGCAGCGCATCCTGATGCTTGGCAAGAATGAATTTCTCCAGAGCACGCGCACTGAGTTGGCGGTCTTCGTCTGCAACCCGAACATAGGCGCGGCCATAGGCAAAATAAGGCGTTTCCTGCCCGTCAAAAGTGATGCGCAGGCAAGCCTTGTCGTCGCGTTTGATGGCTTCAATTTGTGGGTAGATACGCGGCTCGATGTGTGCGCCAATGGCTTGCGAGACATCGCGCAGGGTTTTCTCATTGATCTCCAGCCCGCTGCTTTTTCCTTCAGACGAAATCCCGAACCAGAGTTCGCCCCGCCGGTGCTTGTTGAGGATGGCGGCAATCGAAATCAGGCCTTGCTTGAGTTCGGCAAGGCTCTTTTTGAGTTCAATCGTTTCGTTTTCCTGTAGAGGCTCAAAAGTCATACCCCAGCCCTCCAAGCTTCTGCCGGATCAACTGGTCGAGTTCCACACCTTTCGCCATCTGTTCGCCGAGCTTTTCAGTGAGCGCCTGCATCTTGTCGGCGAAGGCTTCGTCATCGTCTTCCACGGCCTCCGCGCCGACGTAGCGACCGGGCGTGAGGACATGGCCGTGTTCGGCAATCTCAGCCAGCTTCACGCTGCGGCAGTAGCCGGGAATGTCCTCGTATTTTTCAACTTCGTCGCCGGCATCGGCTTCACCAACCGCAAGCGGCACTTGGGCCTGCGGCCCGGCGCGCCATGCCGCCACCGTGCCGGCAATCCGCTCGATCACTTCGTCCGTGAATTCCGTCTGCACCCGGCTGATCATGGTGCCGAGCTTGCGGGCGTCGATGAATAGCACTTCGCCCTTGCGGATTTGCTTTTGCTTGGTCAGAAACCACAGGCAGGCCGGTATCTGGGTATTGAAGAAGAGTTGGCCGGGCAAGGCGATCATTACTTCCACCACGTCGGCATCGACCATGGCGCGGCGGATGTCGCCTTCGCTGTTCTGGCTGGAACTCATCGAGCCATTGGCCAGCACGATGCCGGCGCGGCCCGTCGGCTTGAGGTGGTAGAGCATGTGTTGCAACCATGCGTAGTTGGCGTTGCCGGCCGGTGGGTCGCCAAACTCCCAGCGCGGGTCGCCGGTCAGGCTGGCGTGCCACCAGTCGCTGATATTGAAGGGCGGGTTGGCGAGGATGAAGTCGGCGCGTAAATCCGGGTGCTGGTTGCGCGTGAAGGTATCGCCCGGTTCGCGCCCGAGGTTGAAGTCGATGCCGCGAATGGCGAGATTCATGGCCGCGAGGCGCCACGTCGTCGGGTTGGATTCCTGCCCGTAGATCGACACGTCGCCGAGCTTGCCGCCGTGCGCTTCGATGAACTTTTCGGACTGCACGAACATCCCGCCTGAGCCGCAGCAGGGGTCATAGACCTTGCCGTAATGCGGCGCGAGGACGGCGACCAGCGTTTTGACGATGGAAGCCGGCGTGTAGAACTGCCCGCCTTTCTTGCCCTCGGCGCTGGCGAACTGGCCGAGGAAATATTCGTAAACCTGGCCGAGTACGTCGCGGGCTTGACCGGGATCGTCGCCAAAGCCGATGGTGGACACCAGATCGACCAGTTCGCCGAGCTTGCCGTCGGGCAACTGGGCGCGAGCGTAACGCTTGTCGAGAATGCCTTTGAGTTTTGGGTTTTCAACTTCGATGACGGTGAGCGCGTCGTCGATCTGCTTGCCGATGTTGGTCTGTTTGGCGGCGGCGCGCAGTGCTTCCCAACGTGCGGACTCCGGCACCCAAAAGACGTTCACTTCCTTGTAGTAGTCGCGGTCTTCGAGTTCGGCTGCCAGCAGTGCCGGATCGTCAAGGTAGTAGTCGTCGGCCGGATCGGCAAAGCGCCGCGTCAGTTCGGTACGGCGCGCGGCGAAGGTGTCGGAAATGTATTTGACGAAGATCAGGCCGAGGACGAGGTGCTTGTATTCGGCAGCGTCCATGTTGGCGCGCAGCTTGTCGGCGGTCGCCCACAGGGTTTTCTTGATGTCGTCGAGCACAGTGTTTTCAGCCTGTCTGATACTGGAGAAGGGGAATTATGACCTGTGGATGATCAGGCTGCCAACTTTCCTTTGCCCTGGCCGGCAACAAAGCAGAAAGCCCGGAATGTCCGGGCTTTCTGCTTTGAATTTGACACCGCAAACAAGGCGGCATCAAGGCAACTACACGTTGAACAGAAAATTCAAAACATCGCCGTCCTTGACCACATATTCCTTGCCTTCGGCGCGCATCTTGCCGGCTTCCTTGGCGCCCTGCTCGCCCTTGCAGGCGATAAAGTCGGCGAAGGCGATGGTTTGCGCGCGGATGAAGCCTTTTTCGAAATCGGTGTGAATGACGCCGGCCGCCTGCGGCGCCGTATCACCCTTGTGGATCGTCCACGCCCGCACTTCCTTGACGCCGGCCGTGAAGTAAGTCTGCAGGCCGAGCAGTTCATAACCGACGCGAATCAGGCGATTCAACCCCGGCTCTTCGAACCCGAGATCGGCGAGGAATGCTTGCTTGTCTTCGTCGTCGAGGTCGGCCAGTTCGGCTTCGATCTGCGCGCACAGGGCGACGACCGGCGCGCCTTCCTTGGCCGCGTATTCACGCAGGCGGTCAAGGTGCGGATTGTTTTCGAAACCGTTTTCGAGGACGTTGCCGACGTACATTGCCGGCTTGATGGTAAGCAGGCAGAGTGGCTTGAGAATCAGTTTTTCGTCATCAGAAAGCGCCAGCGTGCGTGCCAGTTGGCCCTGATTCAGATGCGGCAGCAGGCGTTCGAGAATGGTCACCAGCTTCTGCGCATCCTTATCGCCGGACTTGGCTTTCTTGCCTTCGCGGTTAAGCGTGCGCTCGACCACTGCCAGGTCGGCGAGCGCCAGTTCGGTGACGATGGTTTCGATGTCAGCCAACGGATCGACGCGGCCGGAAACATGCACCACGTTCTCGTCGTCAA
Source organism: Rhodocyclaceae bacterium (assembly GCA_044359525.1). Lineage (GTDB taxonomy): Bacteria > Pseudomonadota > Gammaproteobacteria > Burkholderiales > Rhodocyclaceae > CAJBIL01. The sequence continues at coordinate 39,462 of JBIKLY010000016.1, forward strand.
AGCAGCGCACGACGTTCACGATGGCATCGGTCTCGCGGATGTTGGCGAGGAACTGGTTGCCCAGTCCTTCGCCCTTGGAGGCCCCGGCGACCAGACCGGCAATGTCAACGAACTCGACAATGGCCGGCTGCGTGCGTTGCGGCTTGACGATCTCGCACAACTGATCGAGGCGAAGATCGGGCACTTCGACGATGCCGACGTTCGGCTCGATGGTACAGAACGGGTAGTTCTCGGCCGCAATGCCGGCTTTGGTCAACGCGTTGAAAAGGGTGGATTTGCCGACGTTGGGCAGACCGACGATACCGCACTTGAGGCTCATGATGGCATTCCTGTTTGTAGCATTCGTTAAACGGTTTTTACGTGTAGCTGCTGTTGTGCGGTGGCGTAGTCGCCGGCGCCGAGCTTCGGCCAGGCCAGCAGGCAACGATCGAGCGCGCGGTCAATCAACTCCTGCTCCTCGCGGCGCGGTGCCTTGAGCACGTAGTCGATGACTTCGTTGCGTTCTCCCGGATGGCCGATGCCCAGCCGCAGGCGCCAGAAATCGGGCGTCGACAGCTGCGCCTGAATATCCTTCAGGCCATTGTGCCCGCCGTTGCCGCCGCCCTGCTTGAGGCGGATGCTGCCCGGCGGCAGATCGAGTTCATCGTGCACGACGAGTATCTCGTCGGCGGCAATCTTATAGAAACGCGCCAGCGCAGCAACCGCCTGCCCGGAACGATTCATGAATGTAGTCGGCTGCAGCAGCCAGTGTTCGCCAACACGAGCCACTCGTCCGAAGAACTTGCCTTGCGGTGCGAGTGTAATTTTTAGATCACGCGCCAGACGGTCGACAAACCAGAAACCGACGTTATGCCGGTTGTCTTCGTACTCGCCGCCGGGGTTACCGAGACCGACGATCAGGCGGGGAACGATCATTTGCACTTGCCTCAGAAAGCAACAAGCCGCCGCAGGCAACACGTGCCGGACGGCGGCCTGTCATCGGGCACCAACGCTTAAGCGGCAGGAGCCTCTTCGCCTTCGGCGGCAGCAGCACCGCGCTTGACCTGGATCAGGGCCACAACACCGTCGTCGCCATGCACCACCGGCTTGACACCCGCCGGGAAGGTCAGTTGCGAAATGTGGATCGACTGACCGGCAGCCAGATCCTTCAAATCGACTTCGATGAAGGCCGGCAGATCCTGCGGCAGGCAGGTCACTTCGATTTCGCCCATGACGTGCGAAACGCTGCCGCCGGTGAGCTTGACGCCCGGTGCCAGATCGGCGTTGATGAAATGCAGCGGCACTTTCTGGTGAATCGCATGCGTCGTATCGACACGCTGGAAGTCACAGTGCAGAACCAGCGCCTTGTAGGGGTGCACCTGGGCATCGCGCAGCAGCACGGTTTCTGCTGCACCGTCGATGTTCAGCGTCAGCACGGAAGAGTGGAACGCTTCCTTCTTCAGGCTGAGCAGAATCTGGTTGTGATCGAGCTGGATCGACAACGGGGCTGCCGTACCACCGTAAACGATGGCCGGAACCTTGTTGGCATGACGCAGGCGGCGGCTCGCTCCGGACCCCTGCAAAGTGCGCTTTTGCGCGTTGAGTTCAAATTTCATGGACTACTCCTAAGTGAAACAAACCCCGCCCGCGACCAGGCGGGGGGTTGAAAAAACTTGTTCGGGCTTATTCAATAAACAACGACGAAACCGAGTCTTCGTTGCTGATCCGGCGAATCGTTTCGGCCATCACGTCGGCCACCGACAACTGGCGGATACGCGAACACGCGAGGGCATCAGGACGCAAAGGAATGGTATCGGTGACGACCAGTTCATCAAGATCGGAGGCGTTGATACGTTCGATCGCCGCACCGGAGAGAACCGGGTGCGTACAGTAGGCAAGCACCTGCTTGGCGCCATGCTGCTTGAGCGCCGAGGCGGCCTTGCATAGCGTGCCGGCGGTATCGACCATATCGTCCATCAGCACGCAGGTACGGCCTTCGACTTCACCGATGATGTTCATCACTTCCGAGACATTGGCTTTCGGGCGACGCTTGTCGATGATCGCCAGATCGCATTCAAGCCGCTTGGCCAGCGCACGCGCGCGCACCACGCCACCGACGTCGGGCGAAACGACCATCAGATCGTCGTAATTCTTTTTCCACACATCGGCGAGCATGATCGGCAACGAGTAAATGTTGTCGACCGGGATGTTGAAGAAGCCCTGAATCTGCTCGGCGTGCAAGTCCATGGTCAGCATGCGGTGCACGCCGGCGGCGGTCAGCAGATCGGCGACCAGCTTGGCGGCGATCGGCACCCGCGCCGAACGCACGCGGCGATCCTGTCGGGCATAACCAAAATACGGGATAGCTGCGGTAATGCGGGTGGCCGACGCACGCTTCAGGGCGTCGACCATGACCAGCAGTTCCATCAGGTTCTCATTGGTCGGCGCACAGGTCGATTGCAGGATGAAAACATCCTTGCCGCGCACATGATCCTGGATTTCGACGGTGACTTCGCCGTCCGAAAAACGACCAACATTGGCCCGGCCCAGCGAAATATTCAGACGTTTGACAACATCGGCAGCCAACTTCGGGTTGGCGTTACCGGTGAATACCATCAGACTGTCATAGGCCATGTCAGGCTTCCTGTGGCGCTGAGCGGAAGCAACCGCAGACGCCGTATAAAAGCAATACGGGCAGGTAAGCATACCCGCCCGGTTTGAAAGAATTCGATTGGCTGGGGAAGAAGGATTCGAACCTTCGAATGCCGGAATCAAAATCCGGTGCCTTAACCAACTTGGCGACTCCCCAGCAGTCCTTCCACTCGCTTGGCTAGCGAAAGGAGCGCGGATTATACAGGGGTTTATTCAAAAAAAACAGATCAAAGATCAAGTCGCCAGATCATGCAAGGGGTGCCGGTCAAGACCGGCAGCCAGCCAGCCGCGCATTCCTTGCGGCAGCTGGTCCAGCACAGCCTGCGCATCGTCACGCTGTGCAAATTCGGCAAAAACGCAGGCACCAGAACCGCTCATCAGCCCCCTTCCAAACGCCGACAGCCAGCGCAGATGCTCCGCAACCACCGGAAATCGCGCCGTCGCCACCGCCTCCAGATCATTAACGCCGAAGCCCGGGCGCCACGCATCAACGCTGATCGGCACACTGTCCCGCTTCAACTCGGGGGCAGTAAAAATAGCGGCTGTCGGCACTTGCGCCGGCGGCTCGAGGACGACATACCAGGCCGGCAGCAATTCAACCGGACACAAGGCTTCACCAACCCCTTCGGCAAACGCGCTGCGCCCGAAGATGAAAACGGGCACGTCAGCGCCCAGGCGGAGGCCGATTTCCTGCAATCGCTGGCGCGACAGCCCGAGTTTCCACAGATGATTGAGCGCGAGCAGCACGGTCGCCGCATCCGAACTGCCGCCACCCAGCCCGCCGCCCATCGGCAAGCACTTTTCGACACTGATTTCGACCCCTTCCCGGCAGCCCGTTTCGGCCTGCAGCAGACGCGCTGCACGCACCGTCAAATCGGCCTCCGGCGGCACGCCGGGCAGTGGCTGCGCCAGACTCACCACGCCATCATCGCGTGACGAAAAGCGCAGGGTGTCGCCATGACCGAGGAGCCGGAAAAGTGTTTGCAGAAGATGGTAGCCATCAGCACGTCGCCCCACCACGTGCAAAAAAAGATTCAGCTTGGCCGGCGCCGGATAGGCACTCTGCCAGCCCCATTGCGTGGCTTGTTGTGTCATGAACCAGCCCCCTGATCGCGCACAACACGCCACTCGTCGATGCGCAGCCGTAACTCGAATACACCATCGCGTTCGATAAATAGCCGCCCAGGCAAGGCCTGCCGGTCGTCACTGTCATACTCGTAGCTGATGTGCCATTCGGCCTCACGCAGCTGCAGCGGCCGCCCCAAAGCATCCAGCACGTCGGACTCGCTGCCCGAACGTCGTCCGCGCACCCATTCGAGAATTTTATCCAGCGGCAACGGAAAACCCAGCACCTGCTGCGTCAGCGTCGAGACGTCGGCTGCAGCATAGGTTTTGCCGTCACCGGCGGTCAGCAGAACTCCGTTTGCATCACCGACGATCCGGGCCATTCCCTGACCAAACGGCGAGGCAAGCAGCAAATCGTCCCGGCTTCCGGCATGGTGCCAGCTCAGTCGCCCGGTAAAGTTTTTCTCCTCATGACGCAGGGAGAAGCGTGCCTCAAGAGAGAAATCGTCGAGCACGTCACCTTGTGTCGGCAGACCAGCACCGTCCGGTGCGGACAAATTCACGCAGGCGCTCAAGCCAAGGGTGGCTAAAACAACGACAAGAAGTCGCCACGCCGGCATCGTATATCGCCAGAAATCACCGCCAAAAGGCATTGCTGTCAGGGAGCGAATTTCTTGACCGCATCAGCCAACTCTTCATTGGCCGGGTGTTTTTTCTGCGCCTCGCGCCAGATGGTGCGCGCATCGTCCTTGCGCCCGAGCATCCATAGCACCTCGCCCAGATGCGCAGCGATCTCCGGGTCCGGGCGTAGCACATAGGCGCGCTCAAGATTGACCAAAGCCCCCGCAAAGTCCCCCTGCCGGTAGCGAACCCAGCCCATGCTGTCGAGAATGAATGGATCGTCCGGCGCCAGACCCAGCGCCTTTTCGATCAACTGGCGGGCTTCGTCCAGACGCAAATTCCGGTCTGCATAGGAATAGCCCAGCGCGTTGTAGGCCTGCGCACTGTCCGGCTTCAGCGCAATCAACTTGCGCAGGTAGCTTTCCAGGACGTCCATGCGCCCGATTTTCTCGGCGAGCAAGGCCGTTTCGTAGAGCAGGTCTGTCTGCTCCGGTTGCTCGATCAAGGCCTGGTCAAGGAGATCGAACGCCGCTTGCGTCTGGGCTGCTTCGCGCAGCAGTAGTGCTTCGGCGATGATCAGCTGAACACGCTCCTGCGGCGTCTTCACCTTGGCATCGTGCAGTTGCTGACGGGCGGCATCAAGTTTTCCCTCGACCCCCAGCAGATGCGCACTGCGCAATTGCGCCGGAAGATAGTGCTCGCCGGCACCAACCCGTGAGTAATAAGCCACTGCCTCACTGCTCCGCTTGGCATCGTCGGCAAGTTGCCCCAGATAAAAATAAACCACGCTCTTGTCCGCAAAGTCGAGCGTCAGCAAGTGCTTGAGCTGCGCCTCGGCAAGCCCCAGGTCATTCTGCTGGAGTGCAAGAATCGCGACCGGATAAACGACCTCCGGATTATTCGGATAGGTGCGCAACAATTTTTCGAAGTGGCGCTTGGCCTCGGCATAGCGCTTGTCGCTCACCAGCGCCCTCGCAAGATGCATCTCGACATCACGCGCCTCCGGATTGCGCTCGACAAAACGCTGCAAAGCGGTAATGGCATTGGCCGAAGACTCACGCGAGAGCATCTGCGCCTCAAGCAGTGCGGCCATTTCCCAATCCGGGCGCAGTTCAAGCGCCCGGCGGACTTCAGCCAGCGCACGCGCCGGCTCTCCCGCCGAACCGGCCGCCAGGGCAACGGCGTAATGCGCCTCGGCAATACCGAAGAACGGCGCACAGACCTTGTCGATCAGGCGAAAAACAGCCTGGCGATCGGTGTTTCGCGCCAGCATCCGATTCAAGCCGAGCAGATTGGTGCCCAGCGCTTCCGGATCGATCTCCAGCATACGAATCAACTGCGGCGCAAGATCATCGAGCCGTTCGGAGAGCAGCAAGGCACCGGTCAACACCTGTTGCGCACGTGCCGAGGCAGGCTCGACTTCAACCCACAGCCGCGCCACCTCAAGCGCAATGTCCAGACGACGCGCGGAGCCGGCGACTTCTACCGCGCGCGCCAGAACCTTCGGATCGCGGGTACGCAACGCCAGATCGGCATATGCCTTGCTCGCCAGATCGGCGTTGCCGCGCTGCAGGGCAACTTCAGCGAGCAGTATCTGGAAGACGCCCTGCCCGATCGAATCTGCCTCATCCGTATCACGGGGGCGCACTTCACGGACCGGCGGGGTGGCGGCTTTCTGTTTGACGACTGCAGGCTTGCGCGCCTTTTCGACCGGCACCTCACCCGCCAAAGCTGATGAGCTGAACGCCACAGCGAGTGCTACAGAGAGAATGGTGCGGTGAGTAGCTTTCATGTTTTCCTTGCCGGCCTCAATCAGACATTGATGTTGTTAGAGGCAATTG
>JBIKLY010000135.1:0-5414 GCA_044359525.1 Rhodocyclaceae bacterium
TTGACTTGCCACGCATTAGCCTCGGCACACCAAATCTTTCCGGAAACCGCCAATCATGGCCCGTAAAAAAACGCCGTGGCTCCCGCAAACAGGCACGGTCGCGACCTATATCGGTAAAGCCAGTACGCTGGCGCGCGGGGGTTACAACGTGCGAGTTGTCGCCGAGGCCTGTGCCGGACGCATGGTAGTCGAGGCAATCGGGCGCAAGGGCAAGCCCGTTACCTTCACCGTCAAGCGCGAAAATCTTGCGCCGCTGCAGCCAGGCTTGTTCGACTAAGCCCCTTCCCTGCCGGGCAAACGTCAGCGGCCACCGCGCTGCGCATTCCGGCAAAGCCCGACTCTTGCTATAGTTCTGCCTTTGCGCCGCCAGCGGGCTGTCGTACTTCTCCCGACCGGCGGCTTTTGTTTTTTGCAGCAGAAAGATTGCCGATGAGTTCCGCTTCTCCCGCCTCCTCTCCCTTCCCGCCCGAAATCCTGCGCGATGTCGCCAAACGGCGCACCTTTGCGATCATTTCCCACCCTGATGCCGGCAAAACCACGCTGACCGAGAAACTGCTGCTGTTCGGCGGCGCCATCCAGCTGGCCGGCACGGTCAAGGGCCGCAAGAGCGCGCGCCACGCCACCTCGGACTGGATGGAAGTCGAGAAGCAGCGCGGCATCTCGGTGACCAGCTCGGTGATGCAGTTCGAGTACCAGGACCATACCGTCAACCTGCTCGACACGCCGGGCCACGAGGACTTCTCGGAAGACACCTACCGCGTGCTGACCGCCGTCGACGCCGCCGTGATGGTGATCGACGCTGCAAAAGGGGTCGAAGCGCAGACGATCAAGCTGATCAACGTCTGCCGCATGCGCAACACGCCGATCATCACCTTCGTGAATAAGTTCGACCGCGAAGTGCGCGAACCTTTCGAGCTGCTCGAAGAGATCGAGGAAGTGCTCGGCATCGAGTGCGCGCCGATCACCTGGCCAATCGGCATGGGCAAGACTTTCCGCGGCGTCTATCACCTGCTCAGCAACTCGCTGCTGCGCTTCGCCCCCGGCGAAGAACGGCGCGGCGAATCGGTCAAGCTCGACGGCATCGACAACCCGGTGCTCGACGAGCAATTCCCGCAGGAAGTCGGCAAGCTGCGCGAGGACGTCGACCTGATCCAGAGCGCGAGCAGCCCGTTCAACCTGGTCGACTTCCTCGCCGGCGCACAGTCGCCGGTGTTCTTCGGCTCGGGCATCAACAACTTCGGCGTGCAGGAAATCCTGCAGGCGCTGATCGACTGGGCGCCGCCGCCGCAGGAGCGCGACGCCGGCATCCGCACCGTGCAGCCGGCCGAAGCGCCATTCACCGGCTTCGTGTTCAAGATCCAGGCCAACATGGACCCCAAGCACCGCGACCGCATCGCCTTCTTCCGCGTCTGCTCGGGCCGCTACAGCTCGGGAATGAAAGTGCGCCACGTGCGCATGAACCGCGAAATGAAACTGGCCAACGCGCTGACCTTCATGGCCAACGAGCGCGTGTTGATGGAAGACGCGGTAGCCGGCGACATCATCGGCATCCACAACCACGGCCAGCTGCACATCGGCGACACGCTGACCGAAGGCGAAACGCTGGCCTTCAAGGGCATCCCCTACTTCTCGCCCGAACTTTTCCGCGCCGCGCGCCTGCGCGACCCGCTGAAAAGCAAGCAGCTGCAGAAGGGATTGCAGGAGCTCGGCGAGGAAGGCGCCATCCAGGTCTTCGAGAACCTGGCGAGCGGCGCGATGCTGCTCGGTGCCGTCGGCACGCTGCAGTTCGAAGTCGTCGCGCAACGCCTCCAGACCGAATACAAGGTCGACGCGATCTTCGAGAGCGCCGACATCTACACCGCACGCTGGCTGACCTTCCCCGATGAACTAACGCGCAAGAACTTCGAACGCGAGCAGCAGCACCGCATGGCCAAGGATGTGGACGGCAACCTCGTCTATCTGGCCAGCACGCGCTACAACCTCGACGTGACGAGCGAGAAGTGGAGCAAGGTCGGCTTCCATGCCTCGCGCGAGCACGGCCAGGTGATGGGCTGAACGCACGACGACGATGCTGACGCCCGAAGCCGGAGCCGACTACCTGATCGAACTGTGCAGCGGCGAACAGCGCCGCTGGCGCTACCTCGGCCCGGACGCACGCGGCGCCGTGTGGTGGCGCGATCTCGAAACGAAAATGGAATTCAGCGAAGGCAGCCTGATGTATGCGTGGACGATTGTCGAGCGCGTGGACGCTGACTGAGAAGCGAACGCTGAAATACCTGCGCCCGGCAATTCAATGCGCAGCTGAATCCATCGCTTGCCGGCGCCCTGCCCTGCAGCCCGCACCAAATGGCGATCTGCGATGCATGCTTGCCGCCAAGCCAATAGCCAAGCCATTCTTCAATTTTTGCGCATTGCAGAACGCCTATCCATGCGGCATGCAGGGCAAGTGTATGCGCTGCTTATTCACGGGCATCGCCTTGCAAGAGGTTACTGGCAAAGTGGTGCGAAACTTCCGTCTTTTATTCCGCCCGAATTTCTGCTGATCAGCCACTGCCGTCAGTGGGTGTGAGCCGGTTGAGCGACAGCTCAAAGTTGGTTTGCTGCCGGTCAAGTACGGCCGGCGGGAAAATTGACTATGTGCAATTTGAGGTTGAAGTTTGCTCGTGGGAGCTGGCGCGTGGAATAGTTTGAAAGTTGACGTGTCCCAATTTGGGACTATACTCATCCAATGCATATCGTAGCCGTCAAATTCTTGAGAGCCTTCTGGGAGAGGAACCCGGATTCGGAGCAATCCCTAAAGTCTTGGGTGGGCGAAGCCAAGAAGGCAAGTTGGTCACAACCGGCCGAGATCAAGGAGCAATACCGCGGCGCCAGCATCCTGAAGAACAAGCGCGTGGTGTTCAACATCAAAGGCAACGACTATCGCTTGGTGGTGTCTGTTGCATATCACTATCACGCTTTGTACGTGAAATTCATCGGCACGCACAAAGAGTACGACGCGATTGATGCTGAAAATATAGAAATGGAGGATTGACCATGGAAATTCGTCCGATCAAAACAGACAAGGATTACAAGGCTGCTCTCCGAGAAATTTCTGCCTTCTTCGACAACGAACCTGTGCCTGGCTCAGTAGAAGGAGATAGGTTTGAAGTGCTGATCACGCTCGTTGAAGCCTATGAAGCGAAGCACTACCCGATTGATTTTCCTGACCCTGTTGATGCAATCAAATTCCGTATGGATCAGGCGGGGCTGACGCCAAAAGACTTGGTGCCGTTTATCGGTCGCCTAAATCGCGTCTATGAGATTCTGAACCGGAAGCGCCCCCTAACGCTAAGCATGATCTGGAAGCTCAATCAAAAGCTCGGCATTCCTGCTGAGTGCCTGATCCAGCCGCCAAAGTTGCCATTGGCGGCATAAGCCCAAGGATGTTTTGCACATAGCCGGAAAATTCAGGCCTGATGAATCTGATCGGCAGCTAACCGATCCATTGCCGATTGAGTCAGCCTGCAAGCCTCAATGACCGCGGAGGCCGACGACCTGCCAGTTACTGATTTTGGCTTCTGGCCGGAGATCGGCCTTTGCTGACCTTCGGCTCGGCTTAGGACATCGACCGCTCGGGGTGTCAAAGCAGTCCTTTAAAGCGTCCAGTAAATCCGGGGCGATTCATGGGCCAATGAGCAAGTCTGTGGATTTCTGCAGAACAGAGGGGAAGGTTTTTTCGCTTCAGGTAGAGCCCTCGGTAAGTTGTGAAAAAAGCTGCGCCATTCCCGGCAAATGCCGAAGATGATTTGCATACGAAATCGCTTCTTTCGCTTGCCCAAGCTTCGAAAGCTTTACCAGTAACGACTTCAATTGGTCTTGAAAATCAAAGGTGGGGACGAAAGTTTCAAGCAACTTTCCAAGCACGACGCATATGTTGGCAGGGCTCACCTCGACCAATCGATCAAGTTCTTCAATGAAGTCATCGGCGTTATAACCGACGTGAACATACGGCGCCACCGCAAGGAGCCAATCCCGTTCTCGATCCTCGACCTTTTTGAGGTAGCGGCTCAAGCGGCCTAATTTAGACAGCAGTTTTGCTGGTGGTTTTGCCACGGTCTGGCTCCAGACTACGCATCGGTTCCAGAACGCGAAAATTCGCTCTTCTTGGAGCTGCGACAATTCCTGATTGCTGACACTCCAGAAGAATCCGGTAGCTTGCTCAAGGTCGTCGATATGACTGGAGTCAAAAAGATAGGAAAAACGCGGGCCGTCAAGTTCCTCGTCGCCCAAAAGAAAGGCCAAAGCGATGCGCTCCACTAGCTTTTCTCTGGCATGGCGGCCTTTAGACTCTTGCCGAAGCGCAAAATCCAATACACCACCATCGAGCAAAAGAGAGTAGACCTGACGAGTAGCCTGAGCATATGCCAACCCCTCCAAGGCGCAATGGAAGTTAGCCAAAAACTCTCGCGGGAAGATACTCCCGATGTTGGTCTGCAGCCAGCTGCGATCAATGTAATCAAGATTGGCAATGTAGTTTGCAGTCAAGGTTGAGAATTCGTAATTTCCTTCCTTACATCGGCCTATTTCCTGGTCAAATACCGGCTTCATCTCCGCCCACGCGGCCGCATGCCCCTTCCCTCCCAGATCGCTCAGCCGGCATGCCCGAAGCGCGTGACTGAAAAGGGCTTCGATCGCCTTACCCTTCGACGAGTTGATCGCTTGGGTCATTGCATCATCTCTGGGGTCGTCTAGCGGTTCCGCTTTCGCCAACAAGACGCAGATAAGTGCCCAAGTGCGCGGCATAAGATTCGGGGAGTACGCCTTGTCGTCATTCCGCGTCCCCGCTCTAAGAAATTCGGCGATGATCGGTGGAATCCAGTCGCGGGAAGGGGTGAGGTCTCGATCCTCAGCTGTCTCCTCAGTCCAGAAATCGGAATTCCCAGTTAGCTTCTCAAAGAAATTCGTCAGCGTGTTCCATGTAAGGTCCCAATCGACTTCTGGACGATTTTCTGCCGTAGCCTCCCATGCGCGCTTGAACCCGTTGATAAGACCATACTGAAATGGCCGCTTGGCATGCAGAAAATCCAAAATGGTGGGTAAAAACTCCGATGGGGTAAGGGCCACAGCTGCTTCGAGCGTATCTACGAGAGCCCGGGTCGTTGGTCCTCTCCACGAATCACCCTGCTCGAAAGCATTCAGCCGTTCGACGATGCTCCGGTCCGCTGCAAATACCAGAAGTTCTTGAACTCGGTACGGCGTGGGGCCTGGGCCCGACCAAGACTCCATGTAGGCGTGGAAATTCGGATGTTCCGATAGAGTTCCTATCGTAGGATCGGCAGAGAGCTCATCGAATAAGCTATCCGCAGGTTTATAACCTTGGCCAGCTATCGCAGAAAGCCAGTTGCGTTGAGTACGCCTACGCAGCCGCTCCA
>JBIKLY010000189.1:0-5413 GCA_044359525.1 Rhodocyclaceae bacterium
GAAAATCCCAACCAAGCCGGCGAGTGCTTCGGCGGGCAGTGTCACACCAGTCAGCACCGCTTCAGAGAATACTTTTCGTGGCGCCATCACTGTACTTGGCAGCGGCACCAATCGAACCTCCATCATACTTATTTCGCTACCGGTAGCAGCGTTTCCTAACCGGACGTTATTCAGTATCAAGCCCGGCTTGGGGTAAAAACTGGCTCGCATCTCGCCGATCTTTGCCGGTTGACCACTGACCTGCGTCAGCGCTGCTTCCACTTCAGGCAAATAGCTGCCGTAGGGAAACAGCAAAGCTGTCAAAAAAATCGCAGCCAGCAGACCAAGCGCGGCAAAAACAAACTTTATCGGCCAGCCGATGTAATAGCCATCGCCACCGCGCCGTATTGGCTTGATCGCCAAACCGTCATCGACCGGACTTTTCTGTCGGGCAGCAAAAGCTGTTTTCAGCCGTTCGAGCCAAGGCGCTGGCTTGACACCGTCCTGATGCAGCGGTGCCTGTAATGGTGTGGCTGGCCCATCGGCGCCAAAGATCGAGATGGCGCTGTTTGCTGACAGACTTGTCGAATGTACCGGGGCGATCGAGAACTGCGACAACATCGACTCAGCAACCTGTGGCCGAGGAAAAATGGAAACCGGCGATATCGATGGCGCGATGTGTACAACTTCGTCCCTGTGCGTTGAAACAGGGCGCTGGGCGGTGTATCCAATCGCTGCAGCCTTGATTTCCGCAGCTACTTTTTTGCTCTGTTCCCAAACAGAGTCCTGCTCAACCCGCAGCTCAATGAAACCGCTTTGCTCCAGTTCATGCAGTGCGCTTTCGACGAGCTGGATGTTTCCGGTTTTAGCGCTCAAATCCGCTACGGTGGCATTCCCGTCGACGAGAATCAGCACCATGCGCATGTTCCTCTGTACAACCCGGGTACGCTGGCGCATGGCTTCCTCACCGGAAGCCGTTTTTGCATAAATTAAATTAGGATCCATATTGCTCGGCAAATTGTTGACGAAGTGTTGATGAGTGTCTAGAATGCGCGCTTCTTTGTTCCTCGATAGCTCAGTTGGTAGAGCGCCGGACTGTTAATCCGTAGGTCCCTGGTTCGAGCCCAGGTCGAGGAGCCACTAAACACAAGGCCTTGCAAGGTTTCTGACTTGCGAGGCCTTCTGTTTTTTGGGCTATGGCCCAGCTATGGCCCATTTGTAGCCCAAACGCTCATCGCCCAACCCCCTTTTTTTGCCAATTTCGACCTACGGAATCCGAAAAAACGGGGTCCACGACCTACAGGTTTATACCCTTTCGGTCAGAGACCTACGGACTTTTCGGGTCAAAACGGCAATTTGACCGAAATTTCTTGCGCACATGACAAACGCAGTCGAGGGGCTAATGTAGTTCAGCACTGCAACTTGGTCAAGGACCGCAGATCCTTGTGCAGCCTTGCTTAGAGCGACAAATGAAGATGGCGGGACCAGCTGTGGCGCGATGATTTTGCAGCGCACCTGAATCGCCGGATGGGCCATGGCCCATCTCTATGGCCCACGCCTCAACGGCGGATTACGTGAGGGCCATGCAGATAATGACGCGTTCGAGGCGTTTTCATGGCCCGTGACTCCAGCAAACACAATTGGAACGCTGAAATACTTTATCATCAGACGATATGCACAAAGGCCATCGGATCGAAACGCTGATTGACCTCCATGAGCAAATAATCGATCAGGGTGGAGTATTCTTGGGATACGAAAATGTCCATGCAGTCAAGCTGCCAAAGAAATTCAAGTATTCTGGGCAGCGAGTGACATATGACCACAAACACCGTCACGTCAGTGATAAAGGCGTACTTATGAATTTCAGGATGCGCAACAACTTCTGGTCGACTTCTTCAACGAGGTTGATCGAGTGCTAAAGGAGGTGTATTAGAAATGAAAGCCATCGTGATTGGTATCATGTCCCAAGAAAAAATTCGAGAGCGGATTCTGGCGGTAGCTCGAGGAGAGCACAAACAAAAACCGACAGATCCAAAAATATGGTTCACGTCGATGCGTTCGCTTGCCGAGATGCTGAGTGACGAGAATCGTGCCTTGCTTAAAGTAATCAAGGACACGCATCCTCAGTCTATTTCTTCCCTTGCCGAAACCACCGGGCGCAAACCAGGCAACCTATCTCGAACACTGAAAACCATGTCGAACTACGGCATCGTCGAAATGAAACGTGAGAAAAATTCTCGACCTGGGCGGTCGCGATGCGGTGGACAAAACCTTGCAACGCATGGTGGCCAGCAATGACCTCCGTCGGATCGATCGCGGACTGTATGACCAACCCCGGATGAACGCGCTGACCGGTCACCCCACTGCTCCAGATTATCGCAGTGTAATTGATGCGGTGGGCCGTCGTGACCAGGTGCGCGTATTGATTGACGGTATGACGGCCGCTAACGATCTTGGTCTGACGAATGCGGTGCCCGGTCAGGTCATCGTGCATACCGATGGTCGGCTACGCCCGATCGTATTGGACAAACTGAGCCTCAAGTTCAAACTGACGGCACCAAGCAAACTCTATTGGGCGGGTCGCCCGGCCATGCGCGTCGTGCAAGCCCTCTACTGGTTGCGCGATGGACTGCAAAGCGGAACCCAAGTCGATCTCAGGATGCAATTCAAGCCAAACTCGTCAGATTGCTGCAGGACTCCAGTCAGGGAAGCACAATCTGCGACGATCTGCGCGCTGGTTTGCATACCGTGCCATCGTGGATGCAGAAGTGGATTCGCGATCTGTTCGTCCGCTCTGAGCAGGACGCCATTGAGGCAAAACCATGAATCCAGATTTTCTTCGCGTGATTGCTGCCACCCCCGATGATCGTCGGGGTCTGTTTTTGGCGACCGCCAACCGGTTGGGCACGCCACTCCAGAACGTCGAGAAGGATTTCTGGGTGTCCTGGGTGCTCGATCTGCTCTTCAACGGCCGCGATGCCGACGAACCTCGCTTGCTCTTCAAGGGTGGCACGTCGTTATCCAAGGCCTATGGCTTGATTTCCAGGTTTTCAGACGACATCGACATCACGGTATTTCGGGAGGATATCGGTCAGGATGTCCATGTCGGCGACTTGGAAGGCCTATCAGGAAAACAGCAACGACTCCGCCTGGAAAAAATCAAGCAGGCTTGCCAGACTTACATCCAGGCGTCAGTTCGATTCCGCCGCCCCAATCGCACCTGCATCTGCAAGCAAGCCAACGATCAATGCAACTCGTACCAAACACCTCGACCACCACCCTGCTGATTGAGGTGCCCCCGTTCAACCAGTGCGCGAAAATGCAGCTTGAGTGTATTGCGGCTGGCACCGGTCAGCTTGATAGCCTCGCCGATCGTGACCCGTCCATGCTCGCGGGCAAACTCGACAATCTGAAGCGAAAGCTCGGGCAGAGAGGCCAACACGATCTTCTCGCGCTCAACCTTCTTCTCCAGTCGCCGCACTTGTTCCGCCAACGAGCGTAGGAAAAACACCAGCCACGGTTGCCAATTGGGTGCATCGGTACGGATCGTCCCCTGGGTTTGCCGAAGTGCCAGGTAATAGGCCTCTTTATTCTGTTCGACCACGCTCTCCAACGAACTGTACGGCACGTAGGCGTAGCCGGCGTGCAGAAGCAGTAGTGTCGTCAATGCGCGACTGAGCCGGCCATTGCCGTCTTGGAATGGATGGATCTCCAGGAAAACGACAACGCTCAGTGCAATGACTAGCAGCGGATGTAGTTGGCCTGATTCGCGCTCCTGCTGAATCCAGGTGACCAGTTCTGTCATCAAACACGGCGTGTCGAAGGGCGTGGCCGTCTGGAACACGATACCGATCTGTGTGCCCTCCTCGTCAAGGGCTGCGACGCTGTTGGAATTGGTTTTGTAGTTGCCGCAATGCCAGGTGTCCTTCTCGCTGTAACGCAGCAGGATTTGGTGCAGTTGCTTGATGTGGTTCTCGGTGACACGGATGTCCTGCCACGAGCTGAACACCAGGTCCATCAACTCGGCGTAACCGGCCACCTCCTGCTCGTCACGGGTATCAAAGGACTTGATCTGCAGATTGGACAGCAGGCGCTCGACCTCCCGATCGGATAGCTTGCTACCCTCAATCCGTGTGGATGATCCGATGCTCTCAATGGTGGCAACGCGGCGAAGGGCCGACAACCGATCAGGTGCAAGCGTGCCCAAGGCACGCCAGGCGCCCTTGAACTCGTCGATCCTGGCAATCAGCTTCAGGATTTCCGAGGTGATCTGGATGGTATCGGAAAGAATCATGAAACCAATATTACACCCAATTACACCCAATTTCGAGCGCAAACCATAACGACGCCCAATTACACCCAAAACGGATTTCTTCCGCATTGTGGTGAACATTACTCCCAGGCCACTTGGCTTGCGGACGGAACCGCGCCTTCATGGACTCCCACCAACCCGTTCAGAGTCCTGCATGGAAATCATTCATTTAAACCAAAGAACCCTTGCCACGCGATGGGATGTTAGCGAGGCGACCCTTGAGCGCTGGCAAACCGAAGGAATCGGCCCCATGTTTCTGAAATTGCGGGGGCGTGTTCTGTATCGACTGGCCGATATCGAGGCTTACGAAGCACCCTGCTTGTCGACGTCGACCAAGTCTGCCGTGGCCGAGAATGTTGCAGCCTGAACAAGTGCCGGCTCAAGTATTAGCCGAAATTTTGCCACCACCTCAGAAAGTGGCGTGATAGTGATTTCGTTCTTTTTCAGGAACGCGTTCCACATCGTCTGGCGCGATACGTCGGTCGCAAACTCATCCGTCAGGCCGATGGGCAGAACAGCTGGAACGGGCATTTCACGCCGGACAAAGGTTGCGGCGATCGCCAGCGCGAGCGTAGTGGCATTTAGCGCCTCGCGGTCAAGCAACACCCATAGATCCAAGTAATCCTTCAAGCGGCTGTTGGTCATGCCAAGCAAGACGATGGCATGCAGCTTTTCTGCGATGACGGTATCGACGGGGTATGTCCGCAGACGAGGTGCTGGCAGGTCTGCGATCAGTACCGGGAACACGGCGTGAACCGGACCAGGCGTTACCGCATCACCAAACCCAATATCGATCTGCGTCTTGCACCGTGCCTTGGCAATTTCACCAGTGATCAACACCCGAGCGCCGGCGTACCCCGCATCCTTGCGAATCTCCTCGACGTTAACGGATGCCGGATCAAAGGTAATGCCGTCCTCAACCTCAACACTGGCAATGTCACGAAATGTCTGGGCGATCGATTCGAGGTCACTTGGCCCGAAGCCGAGCAGATCGGCGTCACGCGTCGTGCGGTGTGGCATGTCGTACCAAAGCGTGAACAGTAACGCGCCCTTGAGTAGAAAGTGATCGGCGTGCGCCGACTGACTCAGTCGGTAGAGAATTCGCTCCAGGGCGAAGCGCAC
>JBIKLY010000137.1:0-5393 GCA_044359525.1 Rhodocyclaceae bacterium
GGCATGGGCGCGCCCAAAGTGGTGGCCAAGGGGCGCGGCGATATCGCCTTGAAAATTCGCGAAATCGGTGCTCAGAACGGGGTGCCGATGCTTGAAGCGCCACCGCTGGCGCGTGCGCTTTATCGTCATACCGAATTGGATCAGGAGGTTCCTTCTGCACTCTACGCCGCGGTGGCCGAGGTGCTGGCGTACGTTTATCAGTTGAGCAACTGGCGTCAGGTGGGTGGTAACTACCCCCTGCCGCCACGCGAAATTACTGTTCCGGCAGAACTCGTTCCGGAGGCCGTGAATGGCTAGTGCAGCCCTGACCTTGCAGAATGTTTTTGGCCGCCTGAAGGTCGGTCAAATGACCGGGCCGGTACTGATTCTGCTGATTCTGGCGATGATGGTGCTGCCTTTGCCGCCCTTTGCACTGGACTTGTTGTTCACGTTCAACATCGCGATTTCGGTCATTGTCATGCTGGTAGCCATGAATGTGGTCAAGCCGCTGGAGTTTTCGATATTTCCGACGGTACTGCTGGTCACGACGCTGTTGCGCCTCTCGCTCAACGTGGCGTCGACCCGCATTGTGCTGCTTGAGGGGCACACCGGCCCGGATGCCGCAGGCAAAGTAATCGAAGCCTTTGGCCACTTTCTCGTGGGTGGCAACTACGCGGTCGGGCTGGTCGTTTTTCTGATCCTGGTGATTATCAATTTTGTGGTGATTACCAAAGGTGCCGGCCGGGTGGCGGAAGTTGCAGCGCGCTTCACGCTTGACGCGATGCCTGGCAAGCAGATGGCAATTGACGCCGATCTCAATGCCGGACTGATTGGCGAAGACGAGGCGCGGCGGAGACGCAGCGAGATTTCTCAGGAAGCCGATTTTTACGGTTCGATGGACGGTGCGTCGAAATTCGTGCGTGGTGATGCGGTCGCCGGCATCATGATCATGTTGATCAACGTGATTGGCGGCTTGATCATCGGTGTGCTGCAGCACAATCTCGATATTGCCACCGCGGCAAAGTTTTATACCCTGCTGACGATCGGTGACGGCCTGGTTGCACAGATTCCGGCGCTAATTGTTTCAATTGCTGCCGGTATGGTCGTCACCCGGGTCGGCGATGAGCAGGATGTTTCGCAGCAGTTTGTTTCCCAGTTGTTCAACAACCCGCGCGTGATCGGGCTGACGGCAGCGATTATCGGTTTCCTTGGTTTGATTCCCGGCATGCCCAATCTCGTTTTTATCGTGATCGCTGCCGGTCTGGGTGCCTTGGCCTGGAAGCTTGATCAGCGCATACGTGAGGCCAAGCCGGTGCCGGTAAGCGTTGCACCGACGCCGTCAGCAGAAACGCAGGAAGCTAGTTGGGCTGACGTGGCGACACTTGACGTGCTCGGTCTGGAAGTGGGCTATCGCCTGATCCCGCTAGTCGATAAATCACAGGATGGTGAGTTGCTGCGGCGCATTCGCGGGATACGCAAGAAATTTGCACAGGAAGTCGGCTTCCTGGTTTCTCCGGTACATATTCGCGACAATCTCGAACTCAAGCCGAATGCCTACCGGATACTCTTGAAGGGCGTTGAAATCGGTCAGGGTGAGGCGTTCCCGGGCAATCTGCTGGCGATCAATCCGGGGCGTGTGGCCGGGCAGGTGCCGGGCACGGTGACCAAGGATCCGGCGTTTGGTCTGCCTGCCGTCTGGATCGACCCGGCCCTCCGTGATCAGGCCCAGGCTTATGGCTACACGGTGGTTGACGCCAGTACCGTGACCGCGACGCATCTCAATCATCTCATTCTGTCGCACGCAGCAGAGTTGCTCGGTCGTCAGGAGGCTCAAGCATTGCTTGATCATCTGGCGAAGGAAATGCCGAAACTGGTCGAGGATCTGGTGCCCAAGGTCCTGCCGCTCGGCGTACTGCAGAAAGTGCTGCAAAACCTGCTTGAGGAGGGCGTGCATATCCGTGATATGCGCACCATTATTGAAACCCTCGCCGAAAATGCGACGCGCTCGCAGGATTCGGAAATGTTGACCACCCAGGTACGTATTGCTCTCGGACGTTCGATCATCCAGCAGCTTTACCCGAGCGGCAACGAAATTCAGGTGATGTCGCTTGATCCGCAGCTTGAACGTGTTCTGGTGCAGGCGGTTGCCGGCGGCGGCGATAACGCGAGCATTGAGCCAGGCCTTGCCGATACCCTGGTGCGCGAAGCGGTTGCTGCCGCGCAACGCCAGGAAGAGCTTGGCCTGCCCGCGGTCCTGCTGGTCCCGGGAAATCTTCGTACACTGCTGTCCCGCTTCCTGCGGCGCGGCATTTCTCAATTGAAGGTGCTCGCTCACAGCGAAATACCTGAAAGTAAAACCATCAAGGTCACCTCGATCATCGGAGGTAGGGCATGAACGTCAGAAAATTCATCGCAGCAACGGCGCGGGACGCGCTACACAAGGTCAAGGAAACGCTCGGACCGGATGCCATTATCCTGTCGAATCGGGGTATCCCTGGCGGTGTCGAGATCATGGCCGTCGCGGCGCTCGATATGGCGATGATTGTGCCGACGCCCGGCCGCGAGGCGCCGCTGCATACGAATGACTATACGGTCAGTCTTTCGGCGCCGGCCCGGCACGCCGCGACGCCAGCGCCTTCGGTGCCGCTTCATCTAGCACCCCGGCCGGCCGCGCCACCGCGCCCGCAAAGCGCGTCTCCTGTGGCGCATGCGCTGCCGCCCTTGTCGCCGCGTCCGGCGCCGCTGATCGACCGGCCGCGTGCGCAGGGCGACCAGCCAAAGGCAGAGGCTGAAGTGGTGCCTGCTGCAGTGATGGACGAAATTCGCGCCTTGCGCAAAATCGTAGAGCAGCATCTGGCCGGATTCGCCTGGGGTGAAAGCGCCCGCTCGGAGCCGGTCAAGACTGAAGTCCTGCGGCAGATGCTTGATGCCGGTTTCTCGCCGCAGTTTGCCCGTGAGTTACTTGAGCAGTTGCCGCGCCATCTCGACGTCAAACAGGCGATGGCTTGGGTGAAGAGCGGTGCCGATCGTTCATTGCTGACGATCAATGCCGAGAACGACATTGTTGACCGGGGCGGCATTTATGCGTTGGTCGGTCCGACTGGTGTCGGCAAAACAACCACCACAGCGAAGCTTGCGGCGCGTTGCGTGCTGCGCCATGGCGCAAGCAAAGTCGCGCTGGTGACCACCGACGGCTACCGGATTGGCGCACATGAACAGTTGCGCATTTATGGCCGAATCCTTGGTGTGTCGGTTCATCTCGTCAAGGACGCAGAGGATTTGCGCCAGACGCTGCAGGATTTGCAGCATAAGCACATGGTTCTCGTTGATACGATGGGGATGAGTCAGCGCGACCGTCTGGTCGGCGAGCAGGTAGCGATGTTCGGCACCAGTAATGTAAAACGCCTGCTGCTGCTCAACGCCACTGCCCGTGGCGATACGCTCGATGATGTGGTGCGTGCCTACAACGGGCCGGATCTGGCCGGTTGTATCCTGACCAAGGTGGACGAAGCCGCCAGCCTTGCCACCTCGCTTGATGTGATCATGCGCCATGGCCTGCGCTTGCACTATGTGTCGAACGGACAACGCGTACCGGAAGATCTGCATCTGCCGAATCGTGCGTATTTGTTGCATCGTGCCTTCAAGGATGTCCCCGAGAATTCTCCGCATCGTCTTGATGGTCTCGAACCTGGCCTGGTGATGACCAACTCGGGCACCAGCATGCTGGCTGCGGGTGGCCATCGTGGCTGAGTTGCGCGGTGACCAGGCCGCTGGTTTGCGTCGTCTGTTTGGACGTGAACACTCGCGCATCGTGACTTTTACGGCCGGCAGTGCCGGTGTGGGGAAAAGTGTTTCAGTCGCCAATCTTGCGGCTGCCCTGGCGCGCCAGGGCAAGGAAGTGCTGGTGCTTGACGAGAATACGGATGGCAACGTCGCGTCGCTTTACGGTGCCGTGGCTCGCCATGACCTGCTTCATGTGATCAATCGTGAAAAATCCCTGTCCGAGGTCCTGCTTGCCGTAGCGCCGGGCGTACGTGTTCTCCCGGCAGCCCGTGCTGTCAAGAAACTCGGCAAACTCAATGCCATTCAGCAGGAAACGCTGATTGACAGCATCAGTGCCATGGACCGCCCTGCCGACGTGATCCTGGTCGATACATCGCTTGATCATCCGCTGGGCTTTTCGCCTCTGGGTCTTGCCGCACACGATACGGTTGTCGTGATTTCGGCTACCGGCGCGGCGATTACTGAAGCCTATGCCCTGATCAAGAAGGTCAGTCTTGGCTATGCACGCAAAAACTTCCGTATTCTGGTGAGCAAGGTCAGGAGTACCGATGAGGCCGCGGCCATTCATGGCAACATTGCGCAGGTGACTCGCAGCCGTGGCCTTGCCCGGCTGGAGTACGCGGGCTGCATTCCGCTGGATGAGTATTTAAGGCAGGCATCACGGCTTTGCCAGCCGGTAGTTGGCCTTTTCCCTGAGGCACCTGCCGCAAAGGCCTATCGGGCCATGGCAGCAGACATGCTTAACTGGCCTGCCCCTGACAATGAAACCGGTGGTTTGGAGCAATTCGTGCAACAACTGCTACACTTTAGCCAACACATTGATCCGATCGCTATCCGCGCCTGATCGTCTCCAGCGTATGTCCAAGTTATCCATTCACGAGCCCTTATGTACAACGCTGCTGGTCAGCTCAACAAGGATCAGCTGGTCGAGCGCTTTGCGCCGCTTGTAAAGCGCATCGCTTATCACCTGATGGCCCGTTTGCCCGCCAGTGTCCAGGTCGATGATCTGGTGCAGAACGGCATGATGGGCTTGCTTGATGCCATTTCCCGTTTCGAGGCCGGCATGGGGGCGCAATTTGAAACCTATGCCGCACAACGCGTTCGCGGCGCCATGCTGGATGGTTTGCGAGAGAACGACTGGCTGCCACGCAGTTTGCGTCGTGACTTTCGTCGTATCGAAGTGGCCATCGCAAAGCTTGAACAGGAAAACGGCCGGCCGCCCGCTGAGAAGGAGCTCGCCGATTCTTTGGGTATGAGCCTTGCCGACTACCAGAAGATGCTGCAGGATGCACGTGGACATCAACTGATTTACTTCGAGGATATGGTCGAGGAGGGCGGTGAGAGCTTTCTTGAACGTCATTTTACCGACGATACGAATGAGCCCTCCAGACTGCTTGAGGAGCAAAGCCTTCAGCAATCACTGGTGAAGGGGATTGAAGCGCTGCCGGATCGTGAAAAAATGATGATGGCACTCTATTATGAGCAGGATCTGAATCTGCGCGAGATCGGAGACGTCATGGGTGTTACCGAGTCGCGGGTTTGTCAGCTGCACAGTCAGGCTGTGGCACGTTTGCGTGCACGGCTGTTTGGTGGTTCCGACAACAAGAAGAAAGCCGGAAAAAATGGATAAG
>JBIKLY010000007.1:0-60248 GCA_044359525.1 Rhodocyclaceae bacterium
TATTGTGAGCTCCAATGTGCTGGAGCCTGGCCGCTTGAGCTTCAATGTTTGGCTTCCATTGTTAGCTAGCTGAAGTATTCCAGATATAGGAAATTATTTTAATATTTAGGTAGCTATAGCATCCCGAATATAACTTTACCTGATCTCGTTTCGCGATATCTCCAACCAACACTTTCAAACACACCCGAAAACCTCGTTGAGCTGCTGCGTGACGCGAATGAAGGTGGTCCGCTTCGACAACTCCTTGAGCGTGCGCGCGCCGACATAGGTGCAGGCCGACCGCACGCCGCCAAGAATATCCTGCACGGTATTTTCGACCGGGCCGCGATAATCGAGCAACACGTCCTTGCCTTCGGCCGCCCGGTATTCGGCGACACCGCCGGCGTATTTTTCCATCGCCTCACGCGAGCTCATGCCGTAAAAACGCATCTTGCGCACACCGTCGTGCTCAACGATCTCGAACTCGCATTCGTCGTGTCCGGCGAGCATGCCGCCGAGCATCACGAAATCGGCACCGGCGCCAAAAGCCTTGGCCAGATCGCCGGGCGAAGTACAGCCGCCATCGGCACAGATCAGGCCATGCAGCCCGTGCGCCGCGTCAGCACATTCGATGATCGCCGAGAGTTGCGGATAACCGACCCCGGACATCCGCCGCGTGGTACACACCGAACCGGGGCCGATGCCGACCTTGACGATATCCACCCCGTCGAGAATCAGCTCTTCGGTCATCTCGCCGGTCACCACGTTACCGGCCATGATCGTGATCTCGGGGTAAGCGGCGCGCAGCTTGTGGATGAAGCCGATGAAGGCCTTGGTGTAGCCGTTGGCGACATCGACGCAGACGTTCTGGAGCGTGTCACCGGCCAGCGCCTTGACGCGACGGAACTTGTCGAAATCCGGCGGGTTGATGCCCATCGAATAGAAGGTCGCGGGCAGTGTCGCCGGCTCGGCGAAAAAAGCCAGCAGCTCGGCTTCACCGTGGTGTTTGTGCAGAGCGACCGAAAGCTGATGAACGGCCAGCGCCCGCGCCATGGAGAACGTCCCGGTGGCATCCATGTTGGCGGCGATAATGGGGATGCCGTGATACTTGCGCTTTGAGTGAAGAAAAACGAAATCTCGCGAAATATCGACTTCCGAGCGCGAAGTCAGTGTCGAGCGCTTCGGGCGGATGAGAACATCTTTGAAATCGAGTTTCAGATCCTGTTCAATGCGCATTGCAGACTCCTTTTCTGCTGCTTGGCAGCAATCAAACGCCCGCTCAGCCTGTTTCGTACTTGACGCCACCGCGTCGCTCGCCATTACACGGGCGCCCGAAGAAGAGCATGCCCTTCCCCTTGAGAACAACGGAGTTCTTTTTTACCATGAGTTGCACGCCGTTCTCCGGCACCACGCAGGTGCCATTGGTGCTCGTATCGGTCAACGCGATGCGATCCGGCTTTTTTTCGATCCGGCAGTGGTTTCGTGAGATGCGTTCGCCCGTCACGACGAGGTCGTTCAGGGGATCACGACCAATCGTCAGTACCGGATTGTCACTCGACAGCTCCAGTTGCATCTGGTCATAGTTAAGCACCAGATAGGGGCCGATCGGACGCGGCGGCTTGCTGGCGGGCCAGACCGAATCACCACCATGGGACGCAGAGGGCATCTCGCCACGCCAATCGAACTTGTACGCGAGGCTGCCGGCAGGAATATCGCCGAGGGGGAGCGCGAGCTTGCGCAGTTCCGGGCTGAGGGCGGCAACCACAATTTCCGAGAGCACAATACTGTCGTCGGCCACCGCCAGTTGCGCGGCTGTTTCCCAGGTATTTACGGGCCCGTCTTTTGCTCTCTGGCGGACAACACCGTGATGAATGCCAATGCGCAAAGCGAGGCGGTGGCGGGACACCTGCGGCAAAACATCACAACGATGCTGCATCTCGCAAGCGCTGAGCAGAGCGGCGTCAGCCGTCTCGAAAATCATTTGCAGGCCATTGCCCAAGCGCTTGTCAACCCGGCCGAGATAGGTCGCAGCGACCCGCTCGATTCGATTCAGGCGCCGCGCCATGGGGTGGCCGGCCAGGGCATCGTCAAAATCTGCCGAGACGACGCCGATTATCAGCAACTCGGCATGCACCTGATATTTGCTGCGCGTTGCACTCATGGCTATTCTTGCGAAAAAAAGCGGATTAACAGGTTCACATGATAAAGGTATTCAAAAAACTTGCGCGTGACATTATTCACACCGCACGCTGCACCGCAACATGCCGGCGGGTTTCAACACCACAAAAACAGAGGCTGGTGCTAGCACCATAGAAACAAGAGCTGGCATCAACACCACAAAAACAGAGGCTGGTGCTAGCAAAAAGCCTGAATGCCCGTCTGCGCACGCCCAAGGATCAGTGCGTGAACATCGTGCGTTCCTTCGTAGGTATTGACGACTTCCAGATTGACCACATGGCGGATGACACCAAACTCGTCGGAAATGCCGTTACCACCCAGCATGTCACGCGCCATGCGGGCAATATCGAGCGACTTGCCGCAGGAATTGCGCTTCATGATCGAGGTGATTTCAACGGCGGCGCTACCTTCATCCTTCATCCGGCCAAGCCGCAGGCAGCCCTGCAGGGCAAGCGTGATCTCGGTCTGCATATCGACCAGCTTTTTCTGGATCAGCTGGTTGGCCGCCAGCGGCCGACCGAACTGCTGCCGGTCAAGCGTGTATTGCCGGGCAGCGTGCCAACAATATTCGGCGGCACCGAGCGCGCCCCAGGCGATGCCGTAACGCGCCGAATTGAGGCAGGTAAACGGACCTTTGAGACCACGCACCACCGGAAAGGCATTCTCTTCGGGACAAAACACTTCGTCCATGACAATCTCGCCGGTAATCGAGGTGCGCAGGCCAACTTTGCCATGAATCACCGGTGTGCTCAGGCCGCTGGCGCCCTTGTCGAGGACAAAGCCACGAATCTGCCCCTCATCGTCCTTGGCCCAAATGATGAAGACGTCGGCAATCGGGCTGTTGGTGATCCACATTTTCGAACCGGTCAAGCGGTAACCACCACTCACCTTGCGCGCCCGGGTGACCATGCTGCCGGGATCGGAGCCGTGATCCGGTTCGGTCAGGCCGAAACAACCGATCCATTCACCGGTCGCCAGCCTCGGCAGATACTTGCGTTTTGTCGCTTCGTTGCCAAATTCGAAAATCGGCACCATGACAAGCGAGGACTGTACGCTCATCATTGAGCGAAAACCCGAATCGACACGCTCGATCTCACGCGCGGCCAGCCCGTAGCAGACGTAATTGAGCCCGGCACCACCGTATTCCTCAGGAATCATCGAACCGAGCAGACCAAGCTGCCCCATCTCGCGGAAGATCGCCGGATCGGTATGCTCGTTGCGAAAAGCATCAAGGACACGTGGTGCCAGTTCGCCCTGCGCATAGGCGGCAGCGGCATCACGCACCATACGCTCTGCTTCGCTCAACTGCTGCCCCAGCAACAAGGGGTCTTCCCAATGGAAAGCCGGTGCTTTGCTCATGCACCCCCCTCGATTGCAATCAAGGTTCTATCCCCACAATTACTCACAAACCGCCCTACAGGCGGACGGATCGCTGCTACAAGACGTTTTTTCGTCAACCCGGCATTCGGCCTTCGTTCTGCTGGTGAACACGACACCGTCCGGATAGTCGCACACCAGTCGCGTGATGCCGCCCTTGCGGCTGGCGGCAATCCGTTCGGCTTTCATCGCCCTGACGGTGGGGGCCGGCAGATCACAGGAAACATAGGCCTGAAAAGCACCATCGCCAGATTCCCAAAGGGCGACATTCTTTAACTGACGATACCGCTGGTAGTCAGTGCAAACATCGGTGTCTTTGGCGTACATTCGGCTATTGTCACTGCAATAACCGGTGAAGGTGAATTTCAGATCATCCTCGGTCGGGCAGGCCGCAACCTGAACGGCCGCCGACAAACCGGGGCAGGAAACGGTGTCAGCAAGTGCGGCGGGGATCCCCGCTACGAACAACAGTAAAAAAGCGACAATTCTCGAATTCATCAAACAATCTCCAGTAAAAATACTTTCCCAACATTATCCGCAAAAACCCCCCGCCACTGAAATCGGCCAGCCGGTACCTGCGCAGGCACCGGGGTGTTGATCACGCTTCAAACGCAGCACGACACGCTTTCAGACATCAGGTAAGCGCCAAGTGTTCAGCGCGCGGCGTATATAATGCGCAGTTCATTCATTCAGCGGTCAGAACAATCATGGAAGCCGAACAACTCAATATTATCGCCAACCGGCTCACCGACCTCACCCAGAGGACGGCCGAGCTGCGGAGGTATCTTTGACTACGATCACAAGTTTGATCAGTTAAACACCGTCGCCCGCGAGCTGGAAGACCCGAAGGTCTGGGACAACGCCGAGCGCGCGCAGGAACTCAGCAAGGAAAGAAAGGCGCTCGAAAACGTCGTGCTGGTGCTCGATCGCGTCAGCGACGGACTGAAGGACGCCGATGAGCTGTTCACCATGGCGCGCGAGGAGAACGACGACGATACGCTGCACGCCGTCGAAGCCGACGTCGCCGTCATTGAGAAGGACATCTCCGGCCTGGAGTTTCGCCGCATGTTCAACAACCCGGCCGACCCGCTCAACTGTTTCGTCGACGTTCAATCCGGCGCCGGCGGCACCGAAGCACAGGACTGGGCGTCGATGCTACTGCGCATGTATGTGCGCTACGGCGAGCGCAAGGGGTACGCAGTTGAAGTGCTTGAACAGTCCGACGGCGACGTCGCTGGCATCAAGACGGCAACCATCAAACTCTCCGGCGAATACGCCTTCGGCATGCTGCGCTCGGAAACCGGCATTCACCGTCTGGTGCGCAAATCGCCGTTCGACTCGAATGCACGCCGCCATACCAGCTTCTGCTCGATTTTCGTCTACCCGGAAATCGACGATTCCTTTGAAATCGACATCAACCCGGCCGATCTGCGCGTGGACACGTACCGCGCCTCCGGCGCCGGCGGTCAGCACATCAACAAGACCGATTCGGCGGTGCGTATCACGCACGTTCCGTCGGGCATCGTCGTACAGTGCCAGAACGACCGCTCGCAGCACCGCAACCGCGCCGAGGCGATGGCCATGCTCAAGTCGCGCATGTACGAAGCCGAGATCCGCAAGCGCCAGGCCGAGCAGCAGAAGCTCGAAGATTCGAAGACCGACATCGGCTGGGGCCATCAGATCCGCTCCTACGTGCTCGACCAATCGCGCATCAAGGATCTGCGCACCAACGTCGAAGTCGGCAATACCCAGAGCGTCCTCGACGGCGATCTGGATCAGTTCATCGAAGCCAGCCTTAAACAGGGAGTTTGAATTTTGAAGAAGATCATTTTTGCGTTGTGCATTGGTTTGGCTGCACTTTCAGCGCAGGCTGCCAAACCTGAAACCTATGTCGGAAAACAAGCCCATGTTCTGCTGAAAACCGCCCCCGACTTTGCCAAAGCCTATCGCGAAGCAACGCGTGATGTTGAGCTGCCGGCATGGACCAAAAGGCTGGCCGCTGGCCAATTAGCCGAGATTGTCGAAGTGGGCGGCAACAAGCGGGTGCTGACCTCGGCCTGCAGCAAACAGGGCTGCCTCGATGAACGTATTTACATCCTGTTCGATCCCGACACAAAAACGGCCAGCGGCTTCTTTTTCCTGCCGCCCGATCCCGACAATCTGGGCGACTCCCGCACCGCGTTCTCCCAATGGTTTGGCAAACCAGCGAAGGAAATTTCCGACTTCCTGCTCGAACGCGCTGTCAGCGACGCCCAGAGCCTGAAAAAACCCAATCCTTGATTGCGAGACACATCATGTCCGAACCGACCCCGAACCAAGAGAATGCTTCCGCTCCGCAGCAGGACGAAAACCACCTGATCGCCGAGCGCCGCGCCAAGCTCGCCGAATGGCGGCAGAGCGGCAAGGCCTACCCGAACGACTTCTCGCGCGAAAACACCGCCGGCAAGATCGACGAGGAGTACAGCGCAAAAACGCTCGAAGAACTCGCCGCCGTGCCGGTCGAGGTCAAGGTTGCCGGCCGCATCATGCTCAAGCGCGTGATGGGCAAGGCCTCGTTCGTGACGATTCAGGACCTGTCCGGCCGCATCCAGCTCTACGTCAGCCGCGACATGGTCGGTGAAGAGGTTTACGCCGCCTTCAAACGCTGGGACATGGGCGACATCATCGGTGCCATCGGCACGCTGTTCCGCACCAAGACCGGCGAGCTAACCATCCAGTGCTCGGAAATCCGCCTGCTCACCAAGTCGCTGCGTCCGCTGCCCGAGAAGTTCCACGGCCTGACCGACGTCGAGCAGAAGTACCGCATGCGCTACCTCGACCTGATCACCAACGAGCAGTCGCGCTTCACCTTCGTCGCGCGCAGCCGGATGATCCAGTCGATCCGCAACTACATGATGGATCACGGCTTCCTCGAAGTCGAAACGCCGATGATGCACCCGATCCCCGGCGGCGCCTCGGCCAAGCCATTCAAGACGCATCACAACGCGCTCGACATGGAACTCTTCCTGCGCATCGCGCCCGAGCTCTACCTCAAGCGCCTGGTCGTCGGCGGCTTCGAGAAAGTATTCGAGGTGAATCGCAACTTCCGCAACGAAGGGATCAGCCCGCGGCACAACCCCGAATTCACCATGATGGAGTTCTACGAGGCCTACACCGAGTACCGCAAGCTGATGGACTTCACCGAAGGCCTGCTGCGCCATGCGGCGCGCGATGCGCTGGGCACCGAGGTATTTGAATATCAGGGACGCACGCTCGATTTATCCAAGCCCTTCCATCGCCTGACCATCTGCGAAGCGATCCAGAAGTTTCACCCCGGATTCACCGATACCGAACTGACTGACATCGACTGGATCAAAAAGAAGATCAACTTCTTTGGCGAATCGGTCAAGCCGGGTGGCCTTGGCA
Organism: Rhodocyclaceae bacterium; assembly: GCA_044359525.1. Lineage (GTDB taxonomy): Bacteria > Pseudomonadota > Gammaproteobacteria > Burkholderiales > Rhodocyclaceae > CAJBIL01. The sequence goes on from JBIKLY010000007.1 coordinate 6,940, forward strand.
GCCTGCAACTGCAGCTGTTCGAAGCCTGCGCCGAAGCCGAGCTGTGGGAACCGACCTTCATCATCGACTATCCGGTCGAAGTGTCGCCGCTGGCCCGCGCCTCGGCGAGCAACCCGGAGATCACCGAGCGCTTCGAACTGTTCATCGTCGGCCGCGAGATCGCCAACGGCTTCTCCGAGCTGAACGACCCGGAGGACCAGGCGGCGCGCTTCCTGGAGCAAGCCAAAGCCAAAGATGCCGGCGACGAAGAAGCGATGTACTACGACGCCGACTACATCCGCGCCCTCGAATACGGCCTGCCCCCGACCGGCGGCTGCGGCATCGGCATCGACCGCCTGGTCATGCTGCTCACCGATTCGTCAAACATCCGCGATGTCATCCTCTTCCCGCAGATGCGCCCTGAGTAATGCCGAAGGCATTACGAGGAAGTACTCCTGGGGTGCGCCCTGAGTGAGCACGAAGTGCACACAAAAAAGAGCGAACTGACGACTAGTACATGAAACTGTCCAGACTCTATCAGCCGCGCAATCCACTTTTCTGGCTGATGGTCCTCCTTAACCTGCTGTCCACGGCACTGGCCTGGGTCGGCCGTAGCTACGATCTGGCGCCGCTGCCAGCCACGATCGTGGCCGCAATGGCGGTCGGCAATGCCCTGATCGGTATTTACCTGACGGTGCGGCTGATCCGCGAAGAACCGCCAAATAACGGGGCGTAGACGCCTGAAAGCTAATGATGGTAGGCCTATAGATACGCATCTCGTTGCGTCGAGGTATGGATAAATCGGTGCAACTGGAAGAGAATGGAACTTCTGCGTGGGGGAAAAATGACTCTGCATTCACCGACCTCGGCCGCAGCGCTTGATCTGCGCTTGCTGATAGCCGGCATCGAAGAACTCGATGCCGGATTCTCCGTGTTCGATGCCGAACTGCGGCTGGTTGCGGCAAACCGGCTTTTCCACGAACTGCTTGGTTTCCCGGCGGCTCTTTGCGTCTCGGGAACCCATTTTTCGGCATTTCTGCGTGACAACGCCGAGCGTGGTGAATACGGCCCCGGCAACATCGAGCAACAGATCAGCGAGCGCCTGGTGCTGGCCCGACAGTTCAAACCTCACCGCCTGGATCGGGCTCGCCCCGATGGCCGGGTCATCGAAATCCGCGGTCGCCCGCTGCCCGACGGCGGACTGGTGACGATCTACACGGACATCACGGAACAAAAAAACCGCGAACGGGCGTTGACCGAGTTGAGCCAAGCGCTCGAACAAAAAGTGGCTGAGCGCACGCACGAGCTACAACAACGTGAAGCCGATCTGGCAAAGGAAAAGACACGGCTTGATCTGGTCATTAACAATATCCCGGTCGGCATTACGCTGGTCAACGAGAAGCTGCAGATGGAGCTCAGTAACCGTCAGTTTTCTGAAATCATGCATTTCCCTGTTGAATTTTCCGCAGCCGCAACCTCCTTTGAAGCGTTCATTCGCCACAATGCAGAACGCGGCGAATACGGCCCCGGCGACATCGAAGAACAGATCCGCACGCGTTGCGAACTTGCCCGACAGGCAAAACCTCATCGTTTCGAACGTATCCGGCCGGACGGCAGCGCCGTCGAAGTCATTGGCAACCCGACACCGGAGGGCGGCTTTGTCACAACCTACCTGGACATCACCAGCCGCACCCGCGCCGAAGCCGCACTACGCGCCAGCGAAGTGCGTTTCCGCGATTTTGCCAATGCTGCATCGGACTGGTTTTTTGAAACCGATGCCGAGCACCGTTTCACCTATTTCTCCGACCGTCTTCGCGAAATCACCGGGCTGGAACCCAACGGCCCGATCGGCAAGACCCGTGAAGAAATGGCCGGCGAGGACGTCTTCAAGTCGCCTGAAAAATGGCAATTGCACAGGGAAACACTGGCCCAACGCAAACCTTTCCGCGACTTTGACTACCCGCTGCGCAACGGCGATGGAGAGCTTCGCCATATCCGCGTGAACGGCATCCCGTTCTTTGGCGCCGACGGCCGTTTTGCAGGCTACCGCGGCACCGCTAACAACGTCACCGAGGTCAAGGCTGCCGAGCTCAAGCTGCGTGAAAACGAGGCACGCCTGCACGCCATTCTCAACGCCAGCCCGATTGGTGTTGCAGTGGTTGACCGTGAAACATGTGCCATCCGTTTCTGCAATCCGCGTCTGGCCGAGCAACTCGGCCAGAATGCGGCTGCGCTGCTCGGACAAACCGCACATGATTTTTTCTTCGACGATGCGTCCAGACTGCACCTGGCCGGCCTGTGTAACGGCGATTCCGTCGATAACACTGAGGCAAAATTGCGTAGAACCGATGGCAGCCCCTGGTGGGCGCTGATCAGCATCAAACCACTGGCCTTTGAAGGCAGCGATGCGATGCTGATCTGGGCTTACGACATCAGTGAACTGCATCAGGCACGTGAGCAGCTCAGCCGCTTCGCCAACCACGATGCGCTCACTTCGCTGCCCAACCGGCGTTATTTCGAACTGGCTGCGCAGCGTTATCTTGCGCACGCCAAACGTCATGGCCTGCGCGGCGCCCTGCTCTACTTCGATCTCGACGGATTCAAGGGGGTTAACGACACCTACGGACACGCGGTGGGGGATCAACTCCTCCAGATCATCGCGGAACATATTCGGCAGCGTTTGCGCGAAACCGACTTTGTCGCCCGTGTCGGTGGCGACGAATTTGTCATACTGGTCGAAAACTTTCTTGCCAGCCATCGGGATATCAAGGCCTTCGGACAGGAACTGATCTCGCTCATCTCGCTTGCCGCAGCCTCCATCTGTCCGGACATCCCGGTCAGCGCCAGTATCGGCGTTGCCCTGTTCGACGCCAGCGGCCCGGCCCTTCCCGAATTGATGGCATTCGCCGACGCAGCAATGTATCGCGCCAAATCGTCCGGAAAGAACATGGTATGTATCAGTGAGCCCGAGGATCACCTGCCGGAGGCATCGAGCTGAGCCCCTCTGTGCCTGCTTTTTAACCGTGCCCCTGGACCCGGCCACTCTCGCCTTTGCCGCGGACGGCACGCCGTACTCTGCAGCTTACGATGACCTTTATCACACCGTCGCCGGTGGGCTGGAACAGGCGCGACAGGTATTTCTTGCGGGCAACAAGCTGCCGGAGCGCTGGGCCGGCGAGAGCCATTTCGTCATCCTCGAAACCGGTTTCGGGCAGGGGCTGAACTTCCTTGCCACCTGGCAGGCCTGGCGTAAGGCCCCGCTACGGCCGCGGCGCCTGCATTTTCTATCGGTCGAAAAGCACCCGTTTTCAGCCGCTGACCTCGCGACGCTGCATGCCGGCTATCCCGAGCTGACCGAAATATCGGCGCGCCTGCGCGCAGCGTGGCCGACGCTGACGCCGGGCTTTCATCGCCTGGAATTCGAGGAAGCCGGTTACGGCACGGTCATTCTGACCCTGGCTTTCGGTGACGCCATTGCTGCCGTGCCGCAATTTGTCGGTGAGGCGCAGGCGATTTATCTTGACGGCTTCTCGCCGCTCAAAAACCCGGACCTCTGGTCACCTCAACTGCTGCGCGAAATCGGCCTGATGGCCGCACCCGACGCCACCGTCGCCAGCTGGTGCGTAGCCGGCAGCGTGCGTAGTTCGCTGGCCGATGCCGGCTTCACCGTTGAAAAAGGCCCGCGCTTCGGTTTCAAGCGCCACACCCTCAACGCCCGGCGCAGCGGCAGCGTAAAACCAGAAGAAGCCGGCCAGCGCCACGCCATCATCATTGGTGCCGGGCTGGCCGGCAGCCTGATCGCCGAACGACTGACGGCGCGCGGCTGGCAAATCGACCTGATCGAACGCCACGATGATGTAGCCCAGGAAACCTCGGGCAACCTCACCGCAGCGATGCTGCCAGTCCTTTCGCTTGACGACAATCGCATGTCACGCCTGAACCGCGCCTGCTATCTTTATGGCTTGCGCCAGCTCGCCGAATGGCAGCGCAGCGGCGCCGCCATCGACTGGTCACCCTGCGGCGTCTTGCAGATCGCCCGTGATGCCACACATGCCGACAAGCAGCGCGAAATCCTCGTACGTAACGGTTTCCCCGCGGATTTCGTTCGCTTCGTCGACATCGAAGAAGCTGCGACCCTCTCCGGCCTGCCAGTCGCTGGCGCCGGCTGGTGGTTTGCCGGCGGCGCCTGGGTCAATCCGGCCAGCCTCTGCCGCGCTGCGCTGACCCGCGCCGGCGAAAGGCTGCATAGCCAATTCAACACCCATGCCGAACAGCTCGACTACGATGGCAGACAATGGGTGGTCCGCAATGCGGCAGGAACGATACTGGCCAGCGCCCCGCAGCTGATCCTCGCCGGCGCCTGCGACATCGTCGCCCTGACGCAGACAGCGCATTTGCCGATCTTCCGTTTTCGTGGCCAGGTCAGCCACCTGACAGCGCCCGTGTCCACCACCCTGAAAGCGGTTGTTTGCCGCGAGGGCTATGCCACCCCGGCCTATCAGGACAAACATTGCGTCGGCGCAAGTTTTCAGCGCGGTGGCGAGGCAACAATGAGCGAGTGCGACCACGCAGCCAACCTCGAACGCCTGCAACGCATGCTGCCCGGCTATTGCGCCGAAGCGACGCCGGCAACACTCAGCGGCCGCGTCGGCTTCCGCCCGGTTTCGCCCGACAAACTGCCGATCCTTGGTCAACTGCACCATCCCGACGCACAGGCGCAAGGACGTGATTTTTCGGCGATCGAACGCTGGCCCGGCCTGCATATCGCCTCCGGCTATGGTGCACGCGGCCTGGTATGGTCAATGCTGATGGCCGAACTGCTGGCCAGCCAGCTTGAAGGGGAACCGCTGCCGATTGAATCCGAGCTGGCTGCCACCGTTGATCCGGCGCGCTTTCTGTTGCGCCGGAAAGCCGACTGATCAAGATCCAGAAGGCATCGCCTTCAATCTAAACCTCACCGCAAAGGCGCAAAGGTGCGAAGAACGCAAAGGAAACAATGGTTGAATAATTTATGTCATTCACTTTTTTGTGAGTGGCATGGGCAAACAAATAAAATCTCAAACCTCTGATTTTCTTTGCGAACCTTTGCGTTCTTTGCGCCTTTGCGGTGAATAACTGCTTTTTCCAGGTTCAATCAGTTGTAAGCGTTTGTATCCGCTGTCAGCGCCAACAGGCAAGCCAGCGTTGATTCGGTGTCACCCAACCACTTAGTGAGCCGAATCATGGAAAACCCGACCCGCAGCACCCACCCGTTAATTCTTGTTGCGGCGTCTGCCGTAACCATTGCCAGCTTCGCCGCTGTTGCCTCGCTGGCCGGCTGGCTGCCCGGCAATCACACCGCACCTGCCGCCCCCGTCGCCCAGCTGGCAACAGCGGCGCAGACACCGGCAACTGCCGTCTTGCCGCCGGAAATGGCACCCACACCGGCCAGCGAAAAAACGGCCACCCTGAACATCCCGTCCGGTTCGAGCATTACGGTCAATCCAGCGAAAGAACGCCCGGCACATCAAGCGGCGGCGCCGCGCAAGGCAACCGTGTCCGCCCCCGCGGTGACGCCGGTATCGTCCCCCAAGCCGGCACCGATCTTCGATGAGAACCCGGGTTACGGCAATCGCGGCGCGACGCCGGTATCGAACACCCCGGTCAACGACAACGGAATTTACGTCGAAAATAGCCGGAAACCACCCAGCATCTGCCACGACTGCGGTACCGTCGAAAGCATTCGCGAAATCGCCCAGGAAGGCCAGGGTAGCGGCCTCGGCGCGATTGCCGGCGGCGTCCTCGGCGGCTTGCTCGGCAACCAGATCGGCAACGGCAGCGGCCGCAAGGTCGCCACTGTAGCCGGTGTGGTGGGCGGTGCCTACGCCGGACATACCGTCGAAAAAAGTACCCGCAGCTCGCAACAGTTTCAGGTTACCGTGCGCCTTGACGACGGCAGCATGCGCACGATTAGCGAGACACAAAAACCGGCATGGCGTGCTGGCGACCGTGTGCGCATCAGCAACGATCACCTCAGCAGCCTCTAAAAAAACCACAGTTCCTCCGGCGCCCTTTACGGGCGCTTTTTTTGGTTCACCGGCCGGCCCAACAAGCACCAATCAGGTGCTAGAATATTCCACTGAATTCAGATAGTTCGGCTATCTTCTCCGGAGATCCAATGAAACTCGAAACGCTCGCCATCCATGCCGGCTACAGCCCCGAAGCAACGACCAAGGCAGTTGCCGTGCCGATCTATCAGACGACGTCGTACTCCTTCGACAGCACGCAGCATGGCGCCGACCTGTTCGATCTCAAGGTACAGGGCAACATCTACACGCGCATCATGAACCCGACGCAAGACGTGCTGGAAAAGCGCGTTGCCGCGATGGAAGGCGGCATTGCCGGGCTGGCACTGGCCTCCGGTCAGGCAGCAATCACCTACGCGATCATGACCATCGCCGAAGCCGGCGACAACATCGTCTCGGCGGCGACACTCTACGGCGGCACCTACAACCTCTTCGCGCATACGCTGCCGCAATACGGCATCACGGTGCGCTTTGCCGACTACCGCGATCCATCGAGCTTTGAAGCGCTAATCGACGAAAAAACCAAGGCCATTTACTGCGAGTCGGTCGGCAACCCGCTCGGCAACGTCACCGACTTCGAGCAGCTTGCCGAGATCGCGCATCGTCATGGCGTGCCGCTGATCGTTGACAACACCGTGCCATCACCTTACCTGTGCCGTCCCTTCGAACACGGCGCCGACATCGTCGTGCATTCGCTGACCAAGTACATCGGCGGCCACGGCAACTCGATCGGCGGCATGATCGTCGATAGCGGCCGATTCCCGTGGGCCGAGCACAAGACAAAGTTCAAGCGCCTCAACGAACCCGACGTTTCCTATCACGGTGTCGTCTATACCGAAGCGCTCGGCCCGGCCGCCTTCATCGGGCGCGCGCGCGTCGTGCCGCTGCGCAACATGGGCGCGGCGATCTCGCCGTTCAACGCCTTCCTGCTCCTGCAGGGACTCGAAACGCTGGCGCTGCGCATGGACCGCATCTGCGAGAACGCGCTGAAGGTGGCGCAGTTCCTGCAGGGTCACGCCAAGGTGGCGTGGGTCAATTACGCCGGCCTGCCCGAACACAAGGATCACGCGTTGGTGCAGAAGTACATGGACGGCAAGGCTTCCGGCATCCTCACCTTTGGCGTCAAGGGAACCAACTGCAGCGGCCTAGAAGCCGGCGGCCGCTTCCAGGATGCACTGCAGCTATTCACCCGTCTGGTCAACATCGGCGACGCCAAGTCACTGGCCTGTCACCCGGCGACAACCACGCACCGCCAGCTCGGGCCGGAAGAGATGATCAAGGCGGGTGTCTCGGAAGACATGGTTCGGCTGTCAATCGGTATCGAGCACATCGACGATCTGCTAGCCGATCTCGAACAAGCGCTGGCGGCGGCCTGATGTCGATCACCAATATCCACGCAGCGGCGCTCAGCCTGCAGGCTGACGACGCCGAAATCGGGCGCTATGGCATGCTGCTTGACTGCCTGGGTATTGGCTTGCTGGTCTATGCTGCGGACGGTGAGATTTGTCTGAAAAATGAGCAGGCACGGTGTCTTCTCAACGAGGGGCCGGCATCGTTCACCGACGAACATGGTCACCTGCTCAGTGAAGACAACCAGCCGGCCGCACGCGTGCTGAGTACCGGACACGCGATTCAGAAGCGCGTACTCGGGATCAACGATGCCGGCTCGGCAAACCGCTGGGTAGAAACCAGCACCCTGCCGGTTTTCGCGGTCGATGGACAGATACGCCGCGTTCTCCTGACCCTTTCGGACATCAGCCAACAACACTGGCTCGAAGCGCAACTCGAACAACTGTCGGTCCGCGACCCGTTGACCGATGCCTTCAACCGCCGTCATACGCTGCGCCTGCTCGACGAAGAATGCCAGCGTTCGCGGCGTTATGGCACACCATCAACACTCGCACTGATCAACATCGATCACTTTCGCGCAGCCAACGAGGCTTACGGGCGAGCAACGGGCGACCATCTGCTGTGTAGCGTCGCGCACCGGATTCGCGAAGCACTGCGCGGAATCGACATCGTCGGTCGCAATGACGGCGGCGAATTCCTGCTGATTCTGCCTAACGTTCATCTCGATGCCGCGATGATTCCGCTGGAGCGCATCCGTGCGCAGATTGAAAATGAGGATTTTGGCAATCCGGGCCTGAGCATCACGATCAGCGGTGGCGTCACCGAATGTGCGGGAGACACGTCGACGGTACTCATCGAGCGCGCCCGGACACTACTTCTGCAAGCCCGGGAAGCCGGCCATAACCGGCTCTGCCAGGACGTCGATATTTTTTAGAAAAACCCGCTTTCGCCAGCAGCAGTTACTTCAGTTCTTCGACGAGCAGCCACACGCTACGGTTATCGCGCACCTCACTGGTGCCAACGCTCAGGTTACCGCGCTCGCGTCCGCCGGCCTGCTGGCCACTGCCACCGAGTTCGATCCATTCGCCCAGACGCCCGGAAACCGTGGTCGAAATGCGTTGTGTATTGACACTACCGTAGCCCTGATTGCCGGGCGTATCGAACTGCGGACTGATCTCCAGCGTTACCCGGTCGCCGGCCAGACGTGGCGCAGCGTAAAAGCCCTGACCGATATCGCGATAGACCGTGCTATCGGTCACCACCGCGCCGTTCGGGCCAAGCACCACCTGGCGCAACGGCAAGGGCAGCGACTGCCCCACCTGGATAAAAGCGCGCCCACCTTCGATAACCTGCACGCTCTGGCTGGTACGTGTATCACGCTTACTGCGCGTGTCATAAACGCGGGTACTTACACTGGAGTCGCCACGCCGCATCTCGATCTGCGTCCCGCCCTGTGACGTACTGGTCGATGGCTGGATGATGCGCGCATTGTTGCCAAGGCCCACATTACCCGACACCTCGCCACCCTGTTGCCGGCTCTCGGCGTCACGATTCTGGCTGACACGAATCGACAACCGGCGCTGCGGCGTATCAAGGGCGGCAAGCGCCTGCCTGATCTGCTCGCGGTTGCGGGCCGAGCCCCGCAGAATGAGCTGGTTGTTCATCCCCGACAGTGCGCCACCCGGCTCGACAAAAGGCTGCAAGGCGGGGATCACTTGCTCGACGGTACGATGTTTGAGCGGGATGATCTCCATCTCCTGCTGCGCCAGTGCGAGCAGTGGCAGGGAGAAAAATAGCAGCAGCAATCGGCGCATGGCAATACTCCCGTAAGCTCAGGAAAGATGCGGCAGCCCAAGATATTCGCGCGAGCGCATTTCGGTCAGGCGACTGACGGTACGGAAAAACTCGCCGGCCTGCGTGCCTTCAGTATAGAGCAGCTCGGGAACACAATCTGCGGTAGCGATCAGCTTGACCTTGTGGTCGTAGAAAATATCGACCAGCCAGGTAAAACGCCGGGCCTCTGAAGCCATGCTCGCCGACATTTGCGGAATACCGGAAAGCATGACCGTGTGATACGAACGCGCCAGTTCGAGATAGTCATTCTGCGAACGGGGGCCGCCGCACAGGGTTTTAAAATCGAACCAGATCACCCCGTTGCCGCGCAGCAAGATCGGGATATCCCGCCCCAGCACCTCGACACAGCCACCTGCCATGCCCTCAGCATCGGCCATCGCGGCAAAATACCCGGCCATTTTCAACTCAGCCGCGGCATCGGCCGGACAATGGAAAATTTCCACCTGCTCCAACGCCCGCAAGCGATAGTCGACGCCGGCATCAATCTGCAGCACATCGACTTGCGACTTGATCAGGGCAATGGTCGGCAGGAAGTTCTCGCGCTGCAGACCGTTCGGGTAGAGGCTGTCCGGCGGGTAGTTGGACGTCATGACAAAGATTACGCCGCGCTCGAACAGGGCTTCAAGCAGCCGGCCGAGGATCATTGCATCCGCGATGTCGGAAACATGAAACTCGTCGAAGCAGATCAACCGGGCATCGCCGGCAATACGCTCGGCGACGCGCAACAAGGGATCGCTTTCGCCTTTCAGCTCGTTCAGTTGCCGATGAACATCGTGCATGAAGGCATGAAAATGGATGCGCCGCTTGCGACGATAGGGCACCGCCGCATAAAAACAGTCCATCAAGAAACTCTTGCCCCGCCCGACGCCACCCCAGAAATAGAGGCCACGCGGCGGCAGCGGGGGCGAAAAAATTCGCAGCAACGCACGACGCCGCGCCACCTTGAACGACAGCAGCTCGTAAAAGAGCCGCTGCAGACGCTCGGCGGCCGTGCGCTGCGCCGTATCTGCCGTATAAGCGCGCGCCGCCAGCAGGGCCTCGTAGGCATCGAGCATGCCGCGTTCCGAGGTATTGAGAATTCGATGAGGCATAAAAAACGTTCCACTGCGCGGGAGACGCCCGCCGCGATCGGGAACATGAGTTTAAATCATCGCGACCGAAACGTCAGAATCGCCGCACAGCCGACATGGCGAGTACCCGTGTTTTCGCCGTACCGGCAATCCGGTACTGGATTATCATGCCGACACCGCCAACCTCACCTTGCAACAATAAAAACCATCATGCCAAAAACCATCCACCTCAAGGATTACACCCCGCCTGCCTACCTGATTGATCAGGTCGAACTGGATCTCGATATTCATCCTGGCGCGACAACGGTCAGCGCCACGCTGAAATGCCGGCGCAACCCGCTTGCCGCCAGTCAAGCGCTCGTTCTTGCAGGCAATGAACTGGAGACGCTATCCATCGCCCTCGACGGCAAGGCTTTGGGTGCCAACGATTACGCACTCACTACGACACAGCTCACGATCCCTTGTGTTCCGGAGCAATTCACCCTGCAGACGGTCTGCCGCATCGATCCCGACCGCAACACCCGCCTCTCCGGGCTGTATCGCACCAAGGATGGCTATTTCACCCAGTGCGAGGCCGAGGGCTTCCGCGCCATCACCTGGTTCACCGATCGCCCGGACGTGATGTCCACCTATGTCGTTACCCTGCACGCCGACAAGGAAACGCTGCCAACCCTGCTCGCCAACGGCAACCCGGTGGCCAGCGGCGATGAAGAAAACGGCCGTCACTGGGCGCGCTGGCAGGATCCGTTCAAGAAACCCTGCTACCTCTTCGCGGCCGTCGCCGGCCAACTGGATGGCGTATACGACACCTTCACCACCCGCTCCGGCCGCACCGTTCAATTGGCCATCCACGTCGAGCCGGGCAAACTCGACCAGTGCGCGCACGCCATGCTCGCCCTGAAGAAATCGATGGCCTGGGACGAACGGCGTTTTGGCCTGGAATGCGATCTGGATCACTACATGATCGTCGCGGTCGGCGACTTCAACATGGGGGCCATGGAAAACAAGGGCCTCAACATCTTCAACACCAAGTACGTGCTGGCGCGTGCCGACGTGGCGACCGATCTGGATTTCGAGAACATCGACCGGGTCGTCGCGCACGAGTATTTCCACAACTGGACCGGCAATCGCGTGACCTGTCGCGACTGGTTCCAGCTTTCGCTCAAGGAAGGCCTCACCGTCTTTCGCGACCAGGAATTCGGCGCCGACGAGCACGACGCAACGGTGGCCCGCGTCCGCGAAGTGCGCGGCCTGCGCAACACGCAGTTTCCCGAGGATGGCGGCCCGATGGCCCACCCGGTGCGCCCGGCGTCGTATATGGAAATCAACAATTTCTACACGGCCACCGTCTACGACAAGGGCGCCGAAGTGGTACGCATGATCCAGACGCTGATCGGCCGCGATGCGTTTCGCGCCGGCATGGACGAATACTTCCGCCGCCACGACGGCCAGGCGGTCACCTGCGACGACTTCGTGGCGGCCATGGCGGCTGTTTCCGGCTTCGACTTCAGCCAGTTCATGCGCTGGTACCGCCAGCCGGGTACGCCCCACGTCAAGGCCAGCGGCACCTACGACGCAGCTACGCGCAGTTATACCCTGAGTTTCATCCAGTCCAACGCCAAAGCCGACGACGCGGAACCCTACCTGATTCCCATCATGGTCGCCCTGTTCGACGCCGCCGGGCAGGAACTGACGGGTACGGCACGCCTGCTGCTGCTCGACAAAACCACGCAGCACTTCAGTTTCGACGACATTGATGCGGCGCCGGTGCCGTCGCTGCTGCGCGATTTTTCGGCGCCGGTGATCCTCGATTTTGCCTATGACGCCGAACAGCTGACGCACCTGCTGGCCTTTGAAAGCGATCCCTTCAATGCCTGGGAAGCCGGCCAGCGCCTGGCCACCCGACTGATCCTCGATGCCACGACGGCGCTTGCCGCCGGCCAGACGCCGGTCTGGCCGCAAGGCTTTGTCGAAGCGGCCCGCCGCCTGCTCACCCGGCACGGAGAACGCGGCGCCGCCTTCGTCGCCGAAGCCTTGACCCTGCCAGCGGAAGCGACCCTGGCCGAGGCGCTGACGGAGGTCAACCCGGAGGCCCTGCACGCGGCACGCATTGCCCTGCGCAAGCACCTGGCGCAACACCTGCATGACGAATTGACCGCCACCTATACCGCACTCGCACCAAAAGGCCCCTACCAACCGACGGCGAACGATGCCGCCCGCCGTGCGCTGCGCAATCTGTGCCTCGACTATCTGCTGGAGCTGAATAATGCCGAAGTTCGTCAACTGGCCTGGCAGCAGTTCCACAACGCCGACAACATGACCGACCAGTTTGCCGCCCTCTCGGCACTGGCCCAGATCAACTGCGCCGAGTGCGAAACCGCCCTGGCCGAATTTTACGAGCGCTGGCAGCACGAAGCGCTGGTGGTCGACAAATGGCTTGCGGTTCAAGCTGGCAGCCGGCTCCCCGACACGCTGCTCGCCGTGCGCCACCTGACAACCCACCCCGCTTTCGATCCAGCCAACCCGAACAAGGTCTTCGCCCTGTTACGCACCTTCGGCGCCAACCTGGTCCGTTTTCACGCGGCAAATGGCGAGGGCTACGCCTTCCTGGCCGAGCAGATCAAGATGCTGGACAGCCGCAATCCGCAAGTCGCCTCGCGCCTGACCCGCTGCTTCGACCGCTGGAGAAAATTCGACCCCGAACGCCAGCGTCACAGCCGGGCAGCACTCGAAAGCCTGCGCGACCATCCGGGCTTATCACGAAACGTCGCCGAAATCGTGACACGGGCGTTGGCGTAAACCGTTGGCGTAAACGATTCCGTCTCCAACGTCAGGCAAAAAATTCGCCTGCGGCCCTTTCGGGCGGCAGGCGAATCCGGCAACAACAAAACGATCAGTGCCGGAGCGGGATCAGGGCATTACTTGACGCCCAGCGCCTGCTTCAACTGCTCCAGTGCGGCCGGATCTTCAATCGTCGTCAGATCGCCCGGATCGCGACCTTCAGCCAGGGCCTGGATCGAACGACGCAGCAGCTTGCCGGAACGGGTTTTCGGCAGCACCGTCAGGAAGTGCACGCGACTCGGACGGGCAATGGCGCCAAGGCTGCCGTCCACCTGCTTCATCACTTCCTTTTCCAGTGCCACGCGCAATTCCGGCGTCGCCACGCTGTCGGCGTTCTTGACCACGGCAAAGGCCATCGGCATCTGCCCCTTCAACTGGTCGGCCACACCGACCACGGCGACTTCGGCAATCGCCGGGTGGCCCTGGATGGCTTCCTCGATCTCGCGCGTTCCGAGACGATGGCCGGCGACGTTGATCACGTCGTCGGTACGGCCAAGGATGTAGTGGTAGCCGTCCTTGTCCTTGATACCCCAGTCGAACGAGGAGTAAACCTGCGGCTCCTTGAACAGCGAGAAGTAGGTCGGCACAAAGCGGGCATCATCACCCCAGATGGTCGACAGACAGCCGGGCGGCAGCGGCGGAACGATGGCAACAATGCCTTTTTCGTCCGGGTCGCAGACGGTGCCGTCTTCGCGGAAAATCTTCAGGTCATAGCCAAAGACCGGGAAGCTCGGCGTACCGAAACGGATCTCGGTCTTTTCAATACCGGGCATCGCCGACAGCATCGGCCAGCCGGTCTCGGTCTGCCAGTAATTGTCGATCACCGGCAGCTTGAGTTCGCCCATGATCCATTCGTGCGTCGGCTGGTCAAGCGGCTCGCCGGCGAGGAACAAATGCTTGAGACTGGACAGATCGCTGTTGTGCATGTACGAGGTGTCGTGCTTCTTCAGCACGCGCGCGGCAGTCGGCGCCGAGAACATGACGTTGACCTTGTACTTCTCGACGATCTGCCACCAGATACCCGGATCGGGGCGCAGCGGCGTGCCTTCGTACATGATCGTGCACATGCCGGCAATCAACGGGCCATACACGATGTACGAGTGGCCGACGACCCAGCCGATATCCGAGGTGGCAAACAGTGTCTCGCCTTCGCCACCGCAGAAAATGTATTTCATCGATGCCGCCAGCGCCACGGCGTAACCGCCAGTGTCACGCTGGACGCCCTTCGGCTTGCCGGTGGTGCCCGAGGTATAAAGAATGTACGAGGGGTCGGAAGACTCGACCCAGGTCACCGGCACTTCGGCGTCCATGAATTGCGCACGCAGCGTGGCGTAGTCGACGTCGCGGCCTTCGACCTTGTTGAAACCCTTGTCGAGACCACGATCGATCATCAACACCTTGGCCGGCTTCTTTTCAGCGAGGTTGATCGCCTCGTCCAGCAGGTGCTTGTAGGGAACGGCCTTGCCGCCGCGCATGCCGGCATCGGACGAAACGATCAGCTTCGGCGCGCAATCGTCGATGCGGGTGGCCAGCGAGCCGGAAGCGAAGCCGCCGAATACGACCGAGTGGATGGCGCCGATCCGCGCGCAGGCGAGCATGGCAAAAGCGGCTTCGGCAATCATCGGCATGTAGATCAGCACGCGGTCGCCCTTGCCGACACCGAGGCTCTGCATGATCGCGGCGCTGCGCATCACTTCCTTCTTCAACTCGGCGAAGGAGTAAACGACTTCCTGGTCGGTCTCGGTGGAAATGAACACCAGCGCACGATCGTTCGGGCGCTTGGCCGCATGGCGATCGACGGCGTTGTAGCACAGGTTGGTTTCGCCACCGACAAACCATTTGGCGAACGGCGGATTCGAAAAATCAAGCGTTTTGCTGAACGGCTTGTGCCAGTCGATCAGCTTGGCCTGTTCGGCCCAGAACTCATCGCGGTTTTCGATCGATTGCTTGTGAAACTCTTTGATTGTCGTCATGAGGCTTCCTCTTGTAGAACGTGAAAATCCTGCACCACTGGAGACTATTCCTGCCCGGCGTCTTCGACTTCCTGCGCCCGGTCAAGCATGCTTTTTTCAATATCCGCCATCGGCAGACCCAACTTCAACTCCCGTTCCAGCAGGCGCAGCAAGGGCACGACCTGTCCACCCAGCTTGAGAAGATGCGGAATGACCGAACTCTCATGCCCACCGTTAATGAGATCAATAGCCTGACCGATACTGGGTACAACCAGCTCGGCCAGCGGTTTGGCGCTGCAGGCGATGACGCGGTTGCCACCTGCCTGCTGTGCTGCTTTCAGGCGGGCGCCAGCCAATTCAAGCAAGGCACCCGCCGAAGTAACCCGGTCTTCCGGGGTGTTGGCTACGCCCACGCTGACCGAGACGCTCAAACGCTGACCGTGCAGTGAAATATTCGCTGCGGCAATCGCTTCGCGCAAGCGATTGGCAAAGGACTCACAGGCAGGATATGGCGTACCGGGCGAGATGACGGCGAACTGACTGCCGGCAAAATGGCCAAGGCTGTCTTCCTTGCGCATCTTGTTGGCCAGCATTTTCGTAAAACGCATCTGCAACTGCTGCATCACTTCCGCACCATGCGCCTCACGCAAGGCTGGAAAGCGGTCAAAGCCCATGACCATGGCACTGACTTGGCTGTCGTGACGCATCGCATGCGACATTGCCTGGGCCGCCTGCAACTCGATATATTTGCGGGTGAACAGTCCGGTATCGGGGTCCTGAACCTGCTGCTCGCGGTTGTCCTTGAGCTGGCTCTGGGTTTGTGACAGCTTCACCAGTGAATCAACGCGCGCCAGCAGTTCGGCAGCGCCGATGCTCTTGCTGATAAAATCGGAAACGCCGAGCATTTTGGCGCGCTCAAGCGCTTCTTCGCCTTCTTCACCGGAAATCATCAACACCGGAATTTCGCGAATGCGCGCCAGTTTCGATTCGCGAATTCGTGTCAGCAAGCCATAGCCATCGAGCACCGGCATCGACAGATCCGAAATCACCAGCTGAATCGAGTGATCAAGAACCAGAGCCTGCCAGCCAGCTTCACCATCAACCTCTTCGCGAAAATCGTAGCGTTCGCGGATGCGCTTGATGATCATCGCGCGAACCATGCGCGAATCATCAATAATCAATACTCGGGGGAGTTGGGTCGCGTTATCCATGGGTTCACTCGATCCGGAACAGGCGATCAGGCGCCGGCAATCTCGACGACGATTCGACCACGCGCGCGGCCCTTGAGAAAATCGTCAAACACATCAGGCAAATCATCGAAACCGATCGTACGGGTCATCTCAATCAGGTGCCGCGGCCGCAAGTCATTGGCCAGACGTTGCCAGACACCACTGCGGTAAGGCTCGCCGATGTACCCGGAATCAATACCCAGCAAACAGGCGCCGCGCAAAATAAACGGCATGACCGTGGTGTTCAATGTGGTGCTGGCCGCCAGACCGATACTGGCGATTGTTCCGCCCTGCTTCATCGTACTGGCGATCCAGGCCAGCACATCGCCACCGAGATTATCGACCGCCCCCGCCCAAAGCGCCTTGTCGAGCGGACGGATACGCGACAGATCAAGTGAACTGCGCAGCATGACTTCAGCAGCACCCAGCCGTTTAAGATAATCAAACTCCGCTTCCTTGCCCGTCAGCGCGGTCACCTGATAGCCCAGCATGGCCAGGATATCGATGGCGATACTACCGACACCACCGGTCGCACCGGTAACAATCACCGGCCCCCTGGCCGGCGTCAGTCCATTTTCTTCCATGCGTATGACGCCCAGGGTCGCGGTGAAACCGGCTGTACCGAGTGCCATTGCATCAAACAGCGACAAACCCTCGGGAAGCGCGACCACCCAGTCAGCGGGCACACGGGCATATTCGGCATAGCCACCGTGATGTGCCACGCCAATATCGAAACTGGTAGCGATCACCCGATCGCCCGGCTTGAAACGGGAGTCAACGCTGCTCTCAACGACGCCTGAAAGGTCGATGCCGCCAACGCAGGGATAACGACGGATGATCCTGCCAACACCGGTCGCTGCCAACGCATCCTTGTAGTTGACGCTGGAATAGGCGACCTTGATCGTCACCTCCCCGGCATCAAGCTGCGACTCGTCCATGCTGACGAAACCGCTTTGCGTCTTGCCTTCCTTCTCTTCGATCAGATAAGCCTTGAAGGGACTCATGCGTGCTCCTCGCTGAAAGGCAAATCAGGGCGGACAGATGATTGCCGAATTCCACCCTAATTCATAATTACGGATTATATACACAAATTCAAGATTCCGGCGACTGGCAATAACGCTACCCGCATGGAACTGGCGACGGGTCATGCAGGAACAGCTTGCAAAGAGAAAATATACTACGATCCTTCGCGCAAACCCATTCATGGCGCTAAAAATCCATCACAACACATAAATTTACAAAAAACAATAAATTCAATATATTGGAAACGAGTTCTAATTCAGTTTATTAAGCAATTGGCCAATAAAGGTTTACAAGCGGCGATATTTCACCTAAGTTTCGCCCCCATGCTCTGCAATAAATCCGTCACAACCCTGCTAGCGATTGTTCTTCTTGCCCTCTCGGGCGGATCGTACGCGACCGAACAAAACAAGCCCGTCGAAGAGCTTTCCCTGTTTGAACGCTATACAAACAGCGCACAGGATCTTATTCTCAAAGGGCTTGAACTGGTCGGCGTCAACTATCGGCGCGGCGGCACCAACCCTGACAGCGGTCTCGACTGCAGTGGTTTCGTGCAACTGGTTTTCAAGGATGCGGTTGGTCTCATCCTGCCCCGCACCGCCCGCGAGCAAAGCCGGGTCGGTGACAACGTCGACAAGACTGAACTGAAAGCCGGCGATCTCGTTTTCTTCAACACCATGCGCCACGCCTTCTCGCACGTTGGTATCTACCTGGGTGACAACCGCTTCCTGCACGCCCCGCGCAGCGGTGCAGAAGTGCGTGTCGAAGACATGCGGCAGAGCTACTGGGTCAGCCGCTACAACGGCGCGCGCCGCATCGTCGAGCAATAAGCGGCGAATGCTTCGAAAAAAGACGCCCGGCGTCTTTTTTTTGGCCACCTATCAATAACAATTCTCATTTACATAGCGAAAAATCCCCGCTATCATGTAAATCTGTCGCGATAAGCAGCGGCAACTCGCAACCACTCGACCGCAGGAACTGACCGATGAAAATCAAACCACTTCGCCCAATTTTCGCCATCGCCTTGTGTGCAACGCTTCTCGGCAACGCATCTGCCGAAGAAAACGTGCTCAATCTCTATTCCGCCCGTCACTATCAAACCGATGAGGCGCTCTACGCCAACTTCACAAAACAGACCGGTATCAAAATCAACCGGATCGAAGGCAAGGAAGACGAACTTCTCGAGCGTATCAAGAATGAAGGCACTAACAGCCCGGCTGACATTCTGCTGACGGTTGATGCCGCCCGACTCGCCGCAGCCCACGAAATGGGGCTATTCACACCGGTCAAATCCGCTTTGCTCGAAAAACGCATCCCGGCAAACCTGCGCACCGAAGACTGGTTCTCTTTTTCTACGCGCGCCCGCGTCATCGTCTACGCCAAGGATTCGCTCAAGGCGACAGACGTGCAGACCTACGAGGATCTCGCCAACCCGAAGCTCAAGGGAAAAATTTGCTCACGTTCCGGATCCCACCCCTACAACCTGTCGCTGATGGCGTCGATCATTGCTCATCGGGGTGAGGCCAAAGCAGAAGCATGGGCCAAGGGTGTTGTCGCCAATTTCGCACGGGCGCCAAAAGGAGGCGACACGGATCAGATCAAGGCTGTTGCCGCTGGCGAGTGTGCGGTGGCTGTTTCCAACACCTACTACGTGGCGCGCCTGATGCGCTCTGACAAGGCAGAAGACAAGAAAATCATTGAGAAGATCGGCATCGTCTGGCCCAATCAGCAAGGTGAAGGCGCGCACATCAACATATCCGGCGGTGGCATGCTGAAAAACGCACCGCACAAGGCTGCTGCCGTCAAATTCCTTGAGTATCTGGCGAGCGATGAGGCACAGCGCTACTTCGCCGACGGCAATAATGAGTGGCCCGTCGTCGCCAGTGTCAAGGTAACGAATCCGGCGCTTGATGCACTCGGAAAATTCAAGGCTGACATGCTGCCGGTCGGTTCTCTGGCCATGTATCGCAGCAAGGCCCAGATTATATTTGACCGGGCTGGCTATCGCTGAACGTTGCGGATGCCCTGTCAGGCTGACGGGGCAACGTGCTGAACATTGAGCAACGCGGTCGCATCGATGGCGGACACCGGCTTGCTGAAGAGATAACCCTGATATTCCTCACAGCCAAGACCGGCAATAAACTGCAGGTGCTCACCTGTCTCCACACCTTCAGCAATTACCGACATGCCGAAACTTCGTGCCAGCATGACAACAGCACGGGTAATCGCTGCGTCACCCGGATCCGTGGTGATATTCCGGACAAATGACTGATCGACCTTCAGCACATCAAGCGGAAACCGCTTGAGATAGGAGAGGCTGGAGTACCCGGTACCAAAATCATCGAGCGCCAGCTTGACCCCCAGAGATTTCAGACGATGCATGATGGCGATTGCCCGCTCGGCGGCATGCATCGCCGTTCCTTCGGTAATCTCAAGTTCCAGATTCGCAGCCGGCAAACCCGTACGTTCGAGCACCCGGTCAACAAGGAGGCACAAATCATCATCGGCAAACTGTCGAGCCGATAAATTGACAGCCATGCGGATCGGTGCAAACCCATGGTCTATCCACGCCTTGGCCTGAAGGCAGGCAGCTTCGAGAATCCATGCGCCGATCGCAACAATCTGACCATTCTCCTCGGCAATCGGGATAAAGCGAACGGGGGAGACCGCACCAAGTTCCGGATGCTGCCAGCGAATCAATGCCTCAAAGCCAATCACACGCCCAGTAACAACATTGAGCTGCGGCTGGTAATACACCTGCAATTCATCACGCTCAATCGCCCGGTACAGATCATTGTGCAAGCGGAGGCGCTCGCCGGCTGCCGCGTTCATTTCGGCAGCAAAGTAGGCAAAGCTCCCGCCACCGCTACGCTTTGCTTCGCCCAAAGCGGTTTCCGCGTGTTCGAGAAGTATCGTGCTGCTATCGCCATCCTCCGGATAGCAGCTGACACCGGCACTGGCGCTGAGAAAAAGCTCCTGCCCGTCGATGTTGACCGGAGCAGCAACACGGGCAAGCAAGCGCCTGACCAGTTCAGCAACGTGCTCGTTGCTGCCCACGTCGGCCAGAATTACCGTAAAAATAACACCGCCCAGACGCCCCACCCCGTCGAAGGGACTCGCACAAACAGAACGGTCAGCTTCCCCCTGCAGACGATCAGCCACCGCGCGCAGCAAACGATCCCCGGAAACATGACCGAGCGAATCGTTGATGCGACTGAAACCTTCAAGGCCGACAACAACCAGTGCCAGCCGGCGTTGACATCGCCACATCGCAGCCAAGGCATGCGGCAAACGCTCAAGCAAAGCTTCACGATTGGGCAATTCGGTGACCTGATCAACAAAGCGCAAACGCATTGCCTCGGCAGACAAACGCTCACTCTCGGCACGCCGGGTTACCGAACGCTCAAGACGGGTGCGCACCGCAGCAAGCAACTCCTCGCGCTGAAAAGGCTTGGTCAGGTAATCATCAGCACCAATATTCATTCCCTGACGCACGGCAGCGTGATCAGCCATCGCCGTCAACAAGACCACCGGGATTTGCGACAAGTCCGGATCCGCGCGAAGTGTTGACAGCAGCACGTGACCATCCATCACCGGCATCATCACATCGCTGAGTACCAGATCCGGCTTGCGGGCGGCGATGCAGCGCAGCGCCTCGGCACCATTCGCGGCACTATCGGTAGAAAACCCTTCGATATCGAGCAGGCGCTGCAAGTTGCTGCGAATGGCCGGCTCGTCTTCAACCACCAGAATCAGGCTCATGCTGCACCTCGGGCGGCCAGATGTCGTGCAAGCAAAGCACGCACATAGTCCATGACAAACCGTTTCATGAGATTGCCGCTGGCAGCATTAAGCAACGCGCGATGTTTTGCCCGCGTGACACACCGGCTCGGCCAGTTCGCGCGGATCGGCGCCTCGTCTTCAACAACAAAAATTCTTGCCATATTCAAAACCCTCGATCCGAAGGCGCTCCTGAAATCAGGTAGATATTCACCGGAACCGGTGAACGTTCAGACTAGCATAAGACAATCGCATGCGCCAATTTTCGCTTTTCGGACGGATGACAAACGCCATGCATTCAGCGCTGGCGCCGGGCAATCTGCCGCGACAAGGCGATCAGCGGCAGAAGTCCGACCGCAACGATCGCCAGTGCTGCGGTCGAGGCTTCGCCCAGACGCTCATCCGAGGCCAGCGTGTACGCCTGCGTGGCCAGCGTGTCGAAGTTGAACGGTCGCATTACCAGCGTCGCCGGCAATTCCTTCATCACATCGACAAACACCAGCAGGCCGGCCGTAAACAGACTGCCACGCAAAATCGGCAGGTGCACGCGCCGCAAGGTCTCGCCTTGCGCAACGCCAAGGCTGCGCGCCGCGTCGTCCATGCTGGCTGTAATCTTGGACAAACTGGAACCGACCGACTGCAGCGCGACGGCCAGAAAACGCACGAGGTAGGCATAAATCAGCGCCGCGATCCCGCCGGTAATCAGCAGCCCCGGATTGTTGCCGAACCAGATTTCCCATTGTCCGGCCAGCCAGTTATCAAGCCGCGTCACCGGAATCAGCACACCGACGGCAATCACTGAACCGGGAACCGCATAACCGAGGCTGACCAGCCGGTTGAGCAGGCGCGCCATCACCCCCCGGGAAAGGCGTGCACCGTAGGCCAGCAGCACCGCCAGGACAACCGCAATCAGGGCAGTGAGCCCGGCCAGCAGAAAGCTGTTGCGCGCCAGACCGACAAAACGTTCGCCAAACTGCGCGTCGCCCTCAGTCAAAGCCAGGCGCAGAAGCAACCCGGCCGGCAAGAGGAATCCGAGAATCAGCGGCACGGCACAGGCCAGCATCGCCGCCCAGGCATGCCAGCCACGCAAACGATAGCCGGCCATCCGTCGATTGCGCCCAGTCGTGTTGTGAAAGCGGGCGCGGCCACGCGAGCCGTATTCGAGAAGCAGCAAAACGATGACAAAACCAAGGAGAGCAGCCGCCAGTTGGGCGGCGGCAATCCGGTCACCCAGCGAAAACCAGGCGCGATAAATACCGGTGGTGAAGGTCTGCACGCCGAAGTAGGAGACGGTACCGTAATCAGCCAGTGTTTCCATCAACGCCAGCGTCGCCCCGGCGGCCACCGCCGGGCGCGCCAGCGGCAGGGAAACACGGAAAAAACTGCGCCATGGCCCAAGCCCGAGCGTGCGCGCCGCTTCGAGCATGCCGCTGGCACGTTCAATAAAAGCCGTGCGCGCCAGCAGATAGACATAGGGATACAAAACAAAAATGAACATCAGCACCGCACCGCCCAGTGTGCGTATATCCGGGAACCAGTAATCGGCACGCGTCCAGCCGAAGAACTCGCGCAACCAAGTCTGCAGCGGACCGACAAACTGCAGGAAATCGGTATAGACATAAGCCAGCACGTAGGCCGGCACCGCCAGCGGCAAAACCAGCACCCACTCAAAAATCCGCCGCCCGGGAAAATCGTGCATCGCCGTCAGCCAGGCGGTGGCCACGCCCAGCACGATCACGCCAAGGCCGACACCGAGACAAAGCCACAGGGTATTGGCGACATACTCGGGCAGTACGGTTGACGCCAGATGCGCCCACGTCGCCCCGGTGCCGCCACTGAAAACGTTCGCCAGCACGCTCGCCACCGGCAGCCCGACCAGGGCGGCAACAGTTACGGAAATGACGAGCAGGGAATTGAAGCGGACAGTTTTCATCGATAGGCGCTGTAAATGCGAATTATAATTGACCACTCGACAATTTTCTGTCTGAACCCAATCAAATCTGCTCGCCCCATGGCTCACCTTGAACTTGACAACATCGTCCAGCGTTACGGCACGCACACCGTCGTCAATGGTGTCGGCTTTCGCGTCGACGCCGGCAAGATCGCCTGCCTGCTCGGCCCCTCGGGCTGCGGCAAGACGACGCTGTTGCGCTGCATTGCGGGCTTCGAGGAGATTGCTGGCGGTGAAATCCGCATCGAGAATACGCGGGTCAGCGCTACCGGCTTTCGTGTACCGCCCGAGCGCCGGCGTATCGGCATGGTATTTCAGGACTACGCGCTGTTTCCACACCTCAACGTCGCCGAGAACATCAGTTTCGGCCTGTCAAAAACAAGCCGTGAGGAGCGTACGACAAGGGTCGACGAACTGCTCGCGACAGTTGGTCTGAGCGGCCAGGGCGGGAAATATCCGCATGAACTGTCGGGCGGCCAGCAGCAGCGTGTGGCCCTGGCCCGCGCACTGGCGCCGCGCCCGGAACTGATTCTGCTCGACGAACCATTCTCCAATCTCGACGTCGACCTGCGCGAGCGACTGTCTCTTGAAGTTCGCGACATTCTCAAAAGCCAGGGGATGACCGCCGTACTCGTCACGCACGACCAGCACGAAGCCTTCGCCATGGCCGACGAAATCGGCGTCATGGCCGACGGAACAATCCAGCAATGGGATACGCCCTACAATCTCTACCATCAGCCGGCCAACCGCTTTGTCGCCGATTTTGTCGGCCAGGGCGTCTTCCTGCCGGGTCGCGTGGTTGACAACAACAACGTCGAAGTCGAACTCGGCATCCTTGAATCGCATATCCCGCTCGAATGCAGCCAGGGCTGTGAAGATTGCGGCAAGGGCTGCGGCGTCGAGGTACTGCTGCGTCCGGATGACATTATCCACGACGACCGCAGCAGCCTGCAGGCCGAAGTCCTGCACAAATCCTTTCGCGGCGCCGACATTCTCTACACACTACGCCTCAACAGCGGTGCCAAAATCCTTTCGCTGGTGCCATCGCACCACAACCACGCGCTCGGGGAAAAGATCGGCATCAAGCTCGACGTTGACCATGTCGTTGCCTTCAAGACGCCGACAAGGGTTTTCCCGCCAGGCCGGCAGACCATCACCTTTCACCGATGATTTTTCGATGTTTTTTCGATGATTCCCTGGCTCATCGGTGACGCACCCTTCCCGCCCCTGGACCAGGCGTTCAGTGAGCCGAACGGCCTGCTCTGCGCCGGTGGCGACCTCACCCCGGCACGCATTATCGAAGCCTACCGGGAGGGCATCTTCCCGTGGTTCTCAGCTGGCGAACCAGTTCTCTGGTGGAGCCCCGACCCGCGCATGGTGCTGTTCCCGGCCGAATTCAAAATTTCGCGCACGCTGCGCCGCACGCTGCGTGCCGGCAACTACGAAATCCGGCTCGACAGCGCCTTCCCGGAAGTCATTCGCGCCTGCGCCGAAACACCGCGCCACGGCCAGCCCGGCACCTGGATCACGCGCGAAATGCAGCGCGCCTACCGGCAACTCTTCGAACTCGGCATCGCGCATTCGGTCGAAGTATGGATAGATCGGCAACTGGCTGGCGGCCTTTACGGGCTGGCGATCGGTCGCATGTTTTACGGCGAATCGATGTTTTCCCACGTCACCAATGCCTCGAAGATCGCCGCCGCACATCTCGCTCGTTTTCTTGAATCACAGGGATTCGGCATGATAGATTGCCAAATGAACACAGCACACCTCGCCTCGCTGGGCGCCCGGGAAATCCCGCGCGATGATTTCATGTCGAGGCTACGCGCACTGGTGGCAATGAATATTCACGCCGGTCACTGGCCAAGAGGTGCAGCCAGCCAACCCTGGGAATAAGAAAAATGTCCCGCCTGAACGACTCCGACCTGCCCTTTTCACTGCTGCAGTTTTACAGCACGGCACCCTATGCCTGCAGTTACCTCGCCAACGAAAAGGCCCGCTCACAAGTCGCCACACCAACCCACCTGATCAACGCCGAAGTTTATGGCGAACTGGTGCGCGCCGGCTTCCGCCGCAGCGGTGTATTTACCTATCGGCCGCACTGCGACGAATGTCGCGCCTGCGTTCCCGTCCGCCTGCCGATCGCCCGCTTTACGCCAAACCGCAGCCAGCGGCGTAGCCTGGGGGCGCATGGCGAACTGCGTGCGCGCGAACTTCCCCTCGGTTTTTTTGACGCGCACTATCAGCTCTATCTGCGCTACCAGTCGGCGCGCCACGCCGGCGGTGGCATGGATCAGGACAGCCACGAGCAGTACTCACATTTCCTGCTGCAAAGCCGCGTCGACACCCGCCTCATTGAATTTACCGACCCCGCCGACAATAACGCACTACGCATGGTCAGCATCGTCGATGTGCTGAACGACGGCCTCTCGTCGGTTTACACTTTTTACGACCCCGACATTGCCGGCGCCAGTTTTGGTACCTACAACGTACTTTGGCAGATCGCCCAGTGCGCGGCCAACAAGCTACCCTATCTCTATCTTGGCTACTGGATTCGCAACAGTCAGAAGATGGCCTACAAATCGAATTTCCGGCCGATCGAAGGTTTATCTGACGGGCTGTGGCGGGATCTCGATGAAAGCCAGGCCCTATAGATCGCCCGAATTGACGCGCGCATCCGGCGCGCCGATGGACTTGAGAATGAACCCAAAAAGCGTAGTTCTAACCACAACGGGCACAACGGGCACAACGAAAACCCAAGTTCTCAGGGGGTTCGTTGACCACCCATTGGGTGACTCCACAAAATGGTTAACTGCTTTTTCCAGGATGACGCGCAGCACGTTGCAGTAGTTCCAGAGTTTCTGGACGATGGTGGCGGAGTTCATTGGGGTTCAAGTCCTGCAATTGCCGAGATACGGTGACGTACCGCCGCTATCCGGCTTTGAAAAAGTTCGTCGTAAGCTACCAGGCCGGGGAGCGTGTTTTCAAAATCAGGGTGCCGCCCCAATTCGTCGAAGCGCATTGCCAGATAAGCGCGTAATCCAGCGTCTGCTGCCGCCACCACATTGACAATAAGTCGCCCCCCTTCGACCACGTTCACGATGTCTTCCAGATCATGGCTCATCACCACATCGTTCTTGCCGCGCGTGTGGAAAGCCTCAAATTTTGTCGCGAGAAAAGCAGGCGCCGAGATGTCCCGACTGAAGCCGCGCCCCGCGAACTTGCGCTCCAGTGCATGGTAGCCATGCAGTGCCGCCACCTCGGCGATCACGTCAACGTCGTAAGTCACTCTGGCCGGTGAAGCACTGGGTGCGTCGATCAGCAGACTGGCCGCACAACCGCCGACCAGAACCAGCTCGTCGCACAGATCCCCCAGCGCCTCGGCCACAACCTCGACACGAACCACGTTGGGATCACCCGGATTCACAGACGCTCCTCGAACAATTGCTGCGCCAGTGCGCGCTCCCGCACATTGCCACTACGCAACGCATCGAAGAGCGCCAGATTTTCATAGAGCGCAGGGCTGCGCAAAGCGGCAGCGGGGGCCGAAGGATAAAGCGGCGTCAGGCTGATGCCGCGCACACTACCTTCCGCTGAAGGCCATACGGGGGACGGATCAGCCGAGGGTGCAATGTGGGCATTCAGCGGCGGCGCCGCATAGGCGGTCGGCACCCCGCCAACCATTGTTCCTCTGGCGGCCGGAAAGGCGTATTTGGCACCGTGGAACAGAAACTCCTTGAACGCCGACTTGATGATCGTTGGGCGCCTGGCATCAAAAAACAGCAGCCGTGCCTGCTCTGCACGCCTGAGTGCGCCGTGCACTTCCGACATCGAGAGCCCGGCAAATGCCGCAAGCTCCGGGTAGGTAATGCTTTCCTGGCGCCACGCCGCCAGAGCTAGCAGGAGATACAAATCCTGGGATTTAAGCGTCGGTTGGCGATTGGGGATTCGAGGCATGATCCTGGGTTTTCAGGTTAGTTTCGCATTTCGCGAAATACGAAACTACTTTAAAACCAATATACTGTCAACGAACTACTGAACAAGAAAAGTCCGACCCAAGTAGCGCTTGGCGCCATATTTTTCGATATTCTCATTTCAAGAAATGCGAAAAAACCGGGTACTCGGCTTCATTCGCTATTCGCTATCCAGCCAGTACGATCTGGCGGAGGCGGTGCTGTTCGGCAGCCGCGCTCGCCGGACACATCGGCCGGACAGCGGTGCGGATATTGCCGTGGTCCTGCGCGGCCCGCACGGGCAGCGCGCCGACACGGCGGTGAACATGGCCGGCATCGCCTTCGGCGTGCTGATCGAGGCGGTACCGCTCCGGGAAGATGAGTGGGCACACCCGGAACACTTCAACAACCCAGCGCTTATCGCAAACATCCAGCGTGACGGAGTTCGTCTGTGAGTCCGGCGCCCAAATCAATCCTGCTGAAATCCGCACCCACAGCGGCCTGATCGGCGCATTCGGCAAACATCTGGTCAAACCGGGGCTGGCTTCCACCGAGCTTGGTCGGGCGCTCAATCAGGTCGAACGTATCCGCCTGCTTGCCGACTATACCGGCGAAGCGATTGACGCAGACAAGGCCGTCTGGGCGATCGATCAGGCCGATGCCTTCCTGAAAACTCTGGTGTTCGCCATTCGCGAATAGCGAATCGCCGCGAGAGCCGCGTAAACATTGGCTCGCTGGGCATCTGACAAGCAAGGCACCCGTATCTATTGGCCTGCAGGCCGATTGTTCATGACCGGCGTGGTAAAGGCCTTGGCCTGAACCGACTGACGCAGTTGCTCGGCGCGCTCGAAGCCGACATTGATTTTTGCATCGACTCCGGCCCCGATGGCTACCGCTGGCAGCGGATGACATTACACCGAGCAGGGCATAAAATGGCAAAGTCTGACACTTTATGGAGATCATCATGTCGCTCAACGTATCGTTACCCGCCGAACTTGAAAATCGTGTGCGCGAATACGTGGCATCAGGTTTATACGGTTCTGCCAGTGAAGTGATTCGCGAGGCTTTGCGCTTGTTCGAAGCCTACCAGACGATCCAGAAAGCCAGTTTGACCTCTCTGCAAGCTGATATCGCGCAGGGCATCGCCGACGTACAGTCGGGCAGGGTCGGCGCTGTCGACATGAGTGCGATCAAAGCAAAAGGCCGGGCAGCGATTAAAGCCAAGGCAGCGGCCTGATGGCGCGCGTGCTCTATGCCCGGAGTGCGCAAACCGACCTGCTTGAAGCCTGGCTGTTCATCGCCGAAGAAAACACCACGGCTGCCGACCGTGTTCTGGACGCCATTGAGCACGGATCCGAGGTTCTTTCGTTGCAGCCGCTGATGGGGCGAGCCAGACCCGAGCTTGCCGAAGGCGTGCGCAGTTGGCCAACATCGACGCCCTACATCCTGTTCTACCTTGCCGACGATCAGGGCATTACCGTGCTGCGCGTTCTGCACCACGCACGCGACGTTCAACGCGCAGCGTTCTGAGACGAGGCACGAGGGGTCACAAGCAGAAATGCCGACGTTTCGCCCTGTGGCCAACGGAAATTCGCTCACCGCTACGCCACGAGCCGCATGGATATTGGCCTGCGCCATATCGCACACCTGCCAGCCGGCGGCGGCGAGCAAGCGGTCGATTTCCTGTCGTGCCTTGAACTCGGGAGTCATTTTTATGCTTTGTGAGAGGGCCGGCGGCAGTCTAACATGGCGGCACGCCGCCAAGAACGACACGCCAGCGCCCGGATTGAAGGCCGCAAACACCGCCCGCCAGCGCCCGCCCCTTGCTGCGTTGCGGTAAAATGGCGGGATGCTCTATCCCCTGATCCGCAAATTCTTCTTCGCGCTCGACGCTGAAACCGCACACGGTATCGGCATGTCGGGCGTCGGCTTTCTCAATACCGCTGGCGTTGCCTGCCTGGTCGCCAAGGCTGTGCCCCCCGATCCGGTCGAAGTCATGGGGCTGAAATTCCCCAATCCGGTTGGTCTTGCCGCCGGTCTCGACAAAAACGGCGATCACATCGATGCGCTGGCGTCGCTTGGTTTCGGCTTTCTCGAAATCGGCACCATCACGCCGCGTCCGCAGCCCGGCAACCCGCGCCCGCGCTTGTTCCGCATCCCGGAAAAGCAGGCGATCATCAACCGCATGGGGTTTAACAACGAGGGCGTTGAAAAACTGCTGGCCAATGTCGCTGCGGCGCAATTTCCGAAACGCGGCGGTATCCTCGGCATCAATATCGGCAAGAACTTTGACACGCCGATCGAAAATGCGGCCGACGACTATCTGCTCTGCCTCGACCGTGTCTATGACGCGGCGAGCTACGTCACAGTCAATATCTCCAGCCCGAACACCAAGAACCTGCGCGAACTGCAAAAAGATGACGCACTCGACGCCCTGCTCGGCAGCCTGAAAGCCGCACAAGCACGGCTAGCCGACCAGCACGGAAAATACGTGCCGCTCGCCCTGAAAATTGCGCCCGATCTCGAAGATACACAGATTCAGGCGATTGCCGACTTGCTGCGCCAGCACCGCATGGACGGTGTAATCGCCACCAACACCACCCTGTCGCGCGCCGGCGTCGAGGGTTTGCCCAACGCAGGAGAAACCGGCGGCCTGTCGGGCGCGCCGGTTTTTGATATTTCAACGGCCGTGACAAAAAAACTGGCGACCGCACTGGCTGGCGAACTGCCGATCATCGGCGTTGGCGGCATCATGAGCGGCGCCGACGCAGCGGCCAAGATCGAGGCTGGTGCGAGTCTGGTGCAGTTCTACTCAGGATTCATCTACCGCGGGCCGGAGCTCGTCGGCGAAGCGGCTGACGCCATATCCAGTTTGCGCGCCAAGCAAAACCACCACCGTCCGGGCAATAGCACCCACTGATAACGTGGTTGAAGCCCGCGCTGCGACGCGGGATAATCACAGCACTTTGAAATCAAGCCATCCCAAGCCTACCTGACAATGACCCATTACCTGTTCATCATCATCGGCGCGGTGCTCGTCAACAACGTCGTGCTGGTGAAGATTCTGGGGCTCTGCCCGTTTATGGGCGTTTCCAAAAAACTGGAAACAGCTTTCGGCATGGGGGCAGCAACCACCTTCGTGCTTACCGTCGCCACCGGTGCCAGCTACATCATCGACCACTATCTGTTGATACCCTTCGGCCTTGAATATCTTCGCACGCTGTCGTTCATCGTTACTATCGCCGCGATTGTCCAGCTCACCGAGATGGTCATCCAGAAAACCAGCCCTGTTCTGCACCAGGTGCTCGGTATCTATCTGCCGCTGATCACCACCAATTGCGCGGTGTTGGGCGTGCCGCTGCTGAACATTTCCAACAAGTACAATTTTGTCGAATCACTGCTTTTCGGTGCCGGCAGCGCCGTCGGCTTCTCGCTCGTGCTGGTTCTGTTTGCCGGCATCCGTGAGCGCGTCGAGGGTGCCGATGTACCGCTCTATTTCAAGGGCACCGCCATCGCGATGGTCACTGCCGGCCTGATGAGTCTGGCTTTCATGGGCTTTGCCGGTCTGGACAAATACCAGTGATCACCGCCATCGCCATCATGGCACTCGGCGCCATCGTGCTGGGCGCCGCACTGGGCTACGCCTCGGTCAAGTTCAAGGTCGAAGGCAACCCGCTGGTCGAAAAGATCGAAGCTATCCTGCCGCAGACGCAATGCGGCCAGTGCGGCTTCCCCGGCTGCAAGCCTTATGCCGAAGCAATCGCCGAAGGCGAAGTGGACATCAACCTGTGCCCGCCCGGCGGCATGGAGGGTGTACGCAAACTCGCCGATCTGCTCGGCCGCGAACCAACACCGCTCGACGCCGAAGAAAAGCCGAAACAGCTCGCCATCATCGACGAAGAAACCTGCATCGGCTGTACCCTTTGCATTCAGGCCTGCCCGGTCGATGCCATCGCTGGCGCCGCCAAGCAAATGCACACCATCATCGCCTCGCTGTGCACCGGCTGCGAACTGTGCGTCAAACCATGCCCGGTCGAATGCATCACCATGGAAACGATCACCGAAAACATCGAAAACTGGAAGTGGAAATATCCGGTCTTCGAAATCAAGAGAGCTGCCTGAGAAGCTGTGAAAAAATCAACAACCTACCGCAGAGGCGCAGAGGCGCAGAGTAGACGCAGAGAAAACCAACCATTTCCAAAGGTTTTCTCTGCGAAACCTCTGCGCCTCTGCGCCTCTGCGGTAGGGGTTAATGTTTTTTTTCGCAGTGCCTGAGCCCCCGGAATCAGACGATGCTTCAGCAACTCTTCAAATTCAAAGGCGGCGTCAAGCCGCAGACCAACAAAACGCCCTCGCTGCACGAGCCGATTGGTCAGGCGCCCTTGCCTGCACGCCTGATCGTCCCTTTGCACCAGAGTATCGGCGGCACGCCGAACCCGCTCGTCGAAGCGGGTGAGCATGTCCTGAAGGGCCAGCTGATTGGCGGTGCCGATGGCTGGATTTCATCCGCTGTGCATGCACCGACTTCAGGCACCGTCCTCGCTGTTGAGGAGCACATTGCTGCCCACCCCTCGGGCTTGCCAACGCTCTCGGTCATCATTGAACCCGATTGCCGTGACGAGTGGATCGAACGCAGCCCGCTCGACTACCGCACGCTGGCCCCCGAGCGCGTCCGTGAAATACTGCGTGACGCCGGTGTCGTCGGCCTCGGCGGTGCCGTCTTCCCCAGCCACGCCAAGCTCACCGCGTCAAAAACAGTGCCGATGGATGAGCTGGTGATCAATGGTGCCGAGTGCGAGCCTTTCATCACCTGCGACGACCTGCTGATGCGCGAACGCGCCGAGGACGTAATCCGCGGCGTCGCCATTTTCCGCGATCTACTGGCGCCGAAACGTGTGCTCATCGGCATCGAAGACAACAAGCCCGAAGCCGTTGCCGCCCTGCAAAAAGCCGTACTGGCACTCGGCGAAAATTTCGAAGTCATCGCCGTGCCGACACGCTACCCGGCGGGCGGC
The DNA here is from genome assembly GCA_044359525.1 of Rhodocyclaceae bacterium. GTDB lineage: Bacteria > Pseudomonadota > Gammaproteobacteria > Burkholderiales > Rhodocyclaceae > CAJBIL01. The sequence goes on from JBIKLY010000007.1 coordinate 38,999, forward strand.
GCGAAACAGCTCATTCGCGTGCTGACCGGTAAGGAAGTGCCGGCCGCCAAACGCTCGACCGATCTCGGCGTGCAGTGCTTCAACGTCGCCACCGCCTACAGCGCCTATCGTGCCATCGCCCACGGCGAGCCGGTGATTTCGCGCATCGTCACGCTAACCGGCAATGTCGAACAGCCGCGCAACTGGGAAGTACTGATCGGCACGCCGCTTGGCGAATTCATCAAGCTCGGCAAGCCAAAAGACGACACCAACGGCTACCTGATGGGCGGCCCGATGATGGGCTTTGAGATGCCCGGCCTCGATGCGCCGCTGGTCAAGGCGACCAACTGCATCATTGCCAAATCGGATGCCCTGTTTCCGCCGCCGGCACCCGAGATGCCGTGCATCCGCTGCGGCGCCTGCGCCGAAGCCTGCCCGCACGAACTACAACCCTTCGAAATGTACTGGTTTTCACGCGCCAAGAATTTCGGCAAGACACAGGAATACAACATCTTCGACTGCATCGAATGCGGCTGCTGCAGCTATGTCTGCCCCTCGCACATCCCGCTGGTGCAGTACTTCCGTTTCGCCAAGAGTGAGATCTGGGCGAGGGAGCGTGACAAGAAGGCGTCGGACCTGGCCAAGGCGCGCTTCGAATTCCGCAACCTGCGCGACGAACGCGAAAAGGCCGAAAAAGCCGAGCGCCTCGCCAAGGCCGCTGCCGCCAAAGCAACCGAGAAGAAGGCTGCGCCTGCAACGGGCAACGACGCACCGGTTGCCGCTCCAGATACACCGGTCGATGCCGATGCTGCCAAGAAAGCGACGATTGCCGCCGCCATCGAACGCGCCCGCGTCCAGCGCGAAACCGCCGAACCGAAAAACACCGACGGCCTGACCATCGCCCAAAGAAAAGAAATCGCCGAGATCGAAGCGCGCCGTGCACCACTGCAAGAACCAAACACTTCCAACACAGAGATCACTGAGACACAGAGGACACAGAGGAATGACTGATCATTGCTTTTTTCTCCGTGTTCTCTGTGCCTCTGTGTCCTCTGTGATGAAAGAGGTTTACTGACCCTATGGACTTCACCACCCCACCCTATCTGGTCAAAAAAACCAGTGTCCAGAGCGTCATGCTGCAGGTGCTGGCTGCGCTGCTGCCGGGCATCGCAGCCTACGTCTGGATTTTCGGGCCGATCATCCTCGTGCAGATCGCCCTCGCCACGGTAACCGCGCTGGCTGGCGAAGCGTTCATCCTCAAGCTGCGCAACAAACCGCTCGGCCTGTTCCTGAGCGATGGCAGCGCCATCGTCACGGCATGGCTGATCGCCCTCGCCTTCCCGCCACTGGCGCCCTGGTGGCTGATCATCGTTGCCGTGCTGGTGGCCATCATCATCGCCAAGCACTTGTACGGCGGACTCGGCCAGAACCCGTTCAACCCGGCGATGATCGCCTTCGCGGTATGCATTGTCTCGTTCCCCTCGCTGATGTCGCAGTGGCCGCCGGTTGATCTGAAAGCCACGCTGGGCGACCAGTTGGCCCTTATCTTCGGTCTCATTCCACGCGTCGATGCGATGAGTGGCGCGACGCCGCTCGACGCGCTGAAGACGGCGTTAAAAATGAGCGAAGGCGCAAGCACCGTCGCGAGCATTCTGGCCGACGCCAGCACCTTCGGGCGCTTTGCCGGTAAAGGCTGGGAATGGATCATGGCCGGCTATCTGCTCGGCGGGCTGTGGCTGTGGCAACGCAAGATCATCAGCTGGCACGCGCCGGCCGGTTTCATTGCCGGCATCGCGCTGCTCGCCGGTGTGCTCTGGCTATGGCAACCAACCGCCTTTGCCGACCCGCTGTTCCACCTCTTCTCGGGTGGCGCCATGCTCGGCGCCTTCTTCATCGTTACCGACCCGGTATCGGGCTGCACGACGCCCAGAGGAAAACTGATCTTCGGCTTTTCTGCCGGTGTGCTGGCCTACCTGATTCGCGTCTTTGGCGGCTACCCCGATGGTGTTGCCTTTGCCGTGCTGCTGCTCAACATCTGCGTTCCCTTGATCGACATGTACACGCAGCCGCCCATTTTCGGCAGCAAGGGCAAACAATGACCAATCCATCAAAGGCTCCGACCGCCATAAAAATGGCGATACGCACCGCCGTCATTCTTTTCATCTTCGTCATCGTCTTTACGGCCTTTCTCTCGGGCGCCTACCTCTGGACGAAACCAGCGCTTGAAGCCTCGGCCGCCGAAGAGAAGATGAAACTGATCAGCGAAGTGCTGCCGCGCAGCGCTTACGACAACGACCTGCTCAAGGACACACTGGAAATCGCCCCCAGCAGCACGCTCGGTCTCGATGAAGCATCCACCGTCTACCGCGCGCGCAAGGGCGGGCAGGCCAGCGCCGTCGTACTCGAAGCTGTCGCGCCGGACGGCTATTCGGGCAAGATCCGCCTGCTCGTCGCAATCAACCTCGACGGCACGCTGGCCGGTGTGCGCGTCACGCAGCACAAGGAAACACCGGGCCTCGGCGACTACATCGAACCGAAGAAAGACAAGAACAAGGCGCGGCCGTGGATCACCCAGTTCAACGGTCTTTCGCTGACCACCGTCGGCGACCGCGAATGGAAGGTGAAGAAGGATGGCGGCCGCTTTGATTCCGTAGCCGGCGCCACCGTCACGCCACGCGCCATCATCAAGGCCGTACACAAGGTGACGCAATACGTCGCCGAAAACCGCGAACAACTCTACGCAACAAAATAAGGTGAGACACCCATGATCACCCGTCAGGAATTGAGCCAGATCGCCGCCAACGGCATCTGGAAACAGAACAGCAGCATCATCCAGATTCTCGGCCTATGCCCGCTGCTGGCGGTAACGACCAATCTGGTCAATGGCGTCATGCTCTCTCTGGCAACGATCATCGTCATGGCCATCGCCGGCCTTGCTGTGGCCAGCCTGCGCAATTTCATCCCGCACGAAATCCGCATTCCGGTATTCATTCTGGTGGTGGCCGCACTGGTGACCGTTGTCGATCTGCTGTTCAACGCCAATCTGCATGAGCTGTATCTGGTGCTCGGCATTTTCATCCCGCTGATCGTCACCAACTGCATTGTGCTGGCGCGCGTCGAAGCCTTTGCCAACAAGAATCCACCGCTGCAGTCGATGTTCGACGGCATTTTCATGGGTATCGGCATGTTGTGGACGCTGGCGCTGCTCGGCGGGCTGCGTGAGCTGATCGGCGCCGGCACGCTGTTCTCGGGAATCGACATGGTCTTTCCCGGTCTGCAACCGCTGCAACTGTTGCCAGCCGATTACCCGGGCTTCCTGCTCGCCATCCTGCCGCCCGGTGCTTTCATCCTGCTGGGCTGCTTGATCGCCTGGAAAAACTGGCTTGATGCGCGCGCGGCAGCCCGTCAGCAAGCTCGCGCACCGGCGCCAGTGATTGCCGGATGAACGCCGCACAGCGCGCCGAACTCTTCTCGCGCCTGCGCGCCGCCAACCCCGCACCCACCACCGAGCTGGAATACGCAAGCACCTTCCAGCTGCTGGTTGCCGTCATTCTCTCAGCCCAAGCCACCGACAAGAGCGTCAATCTCGCCACCCGCAAACTCTTCGCCGACGCACCGACGCCGCAAACCATGCTGGCGCTCGGTGAGCCTGGGCTGGCCGGATACATCAACCGTATCGGCCTCTATCCGACCAAGACAAAAAATGTCATCGCCACCTGTCGACAATTGATCAACCTGCACCACGGCGCAGTACCGCAAGACCGGACGGCGCTGGAAGCTTTACCGGGGGTCGGCCGCAAAACGGCTAACGTGGTTCTCAACACAGCATTCGGCGAACCCACCATTGCTGTCGATACGCATATCTTCCGCGTCGCCAACCGGACGAAACTTGCGCCGGGCAAGACGCCACTCGCGGTTGAACTCAAGCTGCTAAAATCAGTGCCGGACGAATACAAGCACGACGCGCATCACTGGCTGATCCTGCATGGACGCTACGTTTGCAAAGCACGCAAACCGGAATGCTGGCGCTGCCCGATTGCCGATCTTTGCGCCTACAAAGACAAGACCCAACTTTACGAAGACGCTTGAAAGACTGTGAAGAATCCTTTTAGCCCCTACCACAGAGGCACAGAGTGAACACAGAGAAAACCATTCGTTTAAAAAGGGGTTCTCTGTGAAGTCTCCGTGCCTCTGTGCCTCTGTGCCTCTGTGCCTCTGTGCCTCTGTGCCTCTGTGGTGGATTTCGTTTTTTTTCACAGCCTCTGAGAAGACCTTCTCCGATGACCGTCGCTACCGCCCTCGTTTCAGGAAATGACCCGCTGCCGCAACTCGCCGAACAAGCGGTGAGCGAGGCGATGAAAAAAGCGGGGCTGACCCATGCCAATGGCGTACTGCTCTTCCTGACCCCCGACTTTGCCCGCCATGCGCAGCAGACGATCACTGCCGTTGCGCGGGCTGCACAATGCACGCAGGTGGCTGGCGGCATTGCGGCGGGGGTATTCACCGAATCAGGCTGGGTGCTTGACCGGCCTGCTGCCGCCGTCATGATCTTCGGTCGCGGCATGTCACTGGGACATCCCGAGACGTCAGGGCCTTCCAGCGAACCCATCCTGAGTTATACCGGCAGCGCCTTTCCAGGCGACTGGAGCGCAACGGGTGCGCGGTTTGGCGGCAGCTTTACAGGCACCGTCGGTTACGCCGATCCGGTCGCCTGGCAGCAGGGCCGCCTCGCCGAGCAGCAGCGCTGCAGCGTACAACTACTCGAAGCGCACACCAGCATCTGCGTCTCCAGTGGCTTGCGCCTGCTTGGCGAGCCGCAATGGATCGAAACAACGAACGGATACGACCTCGAACAACTCGGTGGCCGAAGTGCATTGCAATGTCTGCGCCGCGTCTTGCCGCCGGAATACCGCGAACTGTCACCGCTGCCCCTGCACCACCTGACGGCCGTGCTGATTGACAGTGAAAACTGTCACAGCATCGAAGATGCACAAGCCGCGCTGGCTGACGGCCGCTATCACCCGGTCGCCATCATCGCCGCCAATGCCGACAACTCGCTGACGCTGGCCGAGCCCACTACCGCCGGTCAAAAGCTGGCCTGGGCCATTCGCCAGCCGCTTTCCGCCGAAGCCGACATGCGCCAGATGCTCGCCAGACTGAGCGCAGAAGTGCCTGATCCGGCCTGCGCGCTGATGTTCTCGTGCATCGGTCGCGGCCCGTATTTTTACGGCGGCGAAGACCGTGATCTCGACGTCTTGCGCGAGCGCTTTCCCGGCCTGCCGCTAATCGGCACCTACGGCACCGGCCAGATTGCGCCAACTGCAGGCAGCGATAAACACATCAACCGTCAGTTACAAAATGCCGTCGTCACCGCGCTGATCAGCAAGCGCCCGAAAGAAGCCCGTGTTCAATCCATCACGTGAGCAGGTCCGCAGTTTTTTCTGCGAATCCTGGCGCAAGCATCGTGAACGTCTGGTTCTGCAAGGTGCCGAAGCCACCGCCGCCGATCTGATCCTGCATCACCCCGAATACCACGCCCTGCTTGAAAAGCCGGAAGCCGCGCTGGCGCAGGAGTTCACCCCGGAAGGCGGGCAGATGAACCCCTTCCTGCATCTCTCACTCCATCTCGCCGTTGCCGACCAGATCAGCATCGACCAGCCCCCCGGTATCCGCGCCGCCTATGACGCCTTGCGCAAGCGCCTGGAAGTGCACGATGCAGAGCACGCCATCCTTGAATGTCTCGGTGAAACGATCTGGAACGCCCAGCGCCAGGGCGGCGAACTGGATGGCAACGATTACCTTGAGCGTGTGCGGCGGGTTGCGCAGGGAGCCGCAAAATAAGGCGGCATTCGTGATGACCGTGCAACAGGGATCAATGGGGCCAGAACAGTTCTTTTCGCTCAATCTGCGCTGAATGCGGATTGCTCAGCACCCCACGGGTACAAACGAGGAATCCAATACGTCAGGGCGCTGGAGATTGCGATTGCAATCACAGATCCAACAGCAAATAGCGTCCATGAGTCAGGTTTCAACGCCCCCAGGGCAATGATCAGGCTGAGTGCAGGCAAATCAAGGAAGTGCGTAAATGAAGGCACGAGCTTTCCGCGCTCCTCCTCCAGTTCCTGGGTGAATTGCGCGCCCTTCAGCGCGCGTTGAGTCATGCGACGCAAGCGCATGAAATAAAGGCGAGTGATCGTATTGCCCTCGATGAACTCGGCAAGAAACAGGATGACCATGCCGGCAAGCCAGGGAATGTCGAGGAAAGCAAGCCCGCCGTAAAACCCGGCGATCATCCATGAGCCGGAGACAAGCAGAACAAGTGCCCCCGGCACGACGAGTCCGTCGTAGAAGACCGCGATGTTGCGCACAGCTTCTGCGAACTGGCGTAAATCGCGCAATTGGCGCGAACAGAGGTCTGCCATCCACACACCCACCAAACCCGCGCCCATCACGATGGCGCCGAGGATGTGAGCGAACTTTAAAAGGTTGTAGGTCATCGTCTGACTCCTCCTCTCACGACTGGGCGCGCCGTAGCCGGCCGGCCAATTTCAGACCATCGCGGAAGTTGAGACTCATCAGGGTCAATTGGACAAGCCCCACTGCCAGCTCTGCCATCTGCACCAGATAAAACACCGTATCGAATTCGCCGGCGGTCACCTTGTGCGACAGAAAGAATGCGCATGGCAGCATGATCAGCAGGCCGTTCATGGCAATGATTTTCATACGCTTCTTCTTGGCCTCAACAAAGTGGCCCGAGCGCGACCCTGCAAGCGAGAAGCCGCTACCACCGGTGACCGCCATTGCCGGGATCAACAGCAACATGCCTTGCAGGATCGCCTGTTTGACGGCGACCACCGCCCCCTCGGTGAGGAATAACTCTGAGATTGCCGTCGATGTCCAAAAGCTCAGGATGCAAAGCATGGCCGTGGTACCGGCAACAGCGTGGATAACGGGTTTCATGATCGAGCAGACGCCTTCTTCAAAATGACACTGATTGAGTTAAGTAGGCGCAGTCTAGATAATTGACATCATGATGTCAATACGGCTTGATTATGTTAACTTCTGTATAATGGGGTCCATGCGAAAAATTAAACATACCGATGCCGGAGCCGCCTTGTCTGGCTCCGTTCTTGACCTGTTCAAGCTCAGCAGCCGATTGCTAGCTGCAGGCGACAGGTTGGTCGCAGACCTCGGCTTGACGAGTGCACGCTGGCAGGTGCTGGGGAGCATCGTTGCCGCAGACCGGCCGCAACCGGTCGCATGGCTTGCCCGCAACATGGGCGCCAACCGTCAAAACGTTCAACGCATCGTCAACGATCTGGAGAAGGCTGGACTGGTTGCCTTTGCCCCCAACCCGCATCATCAACGAGCGTCTCTGATCCTGCTGACCGAGATGGGGCAACAGGCGTTTGACGCTGCCATGCGCCTGCAAACCCCATGGATCAACAAGCTCGCGGAAGGGCTTCCGGTTGAGGCCATTGAATCGACACACAGGATTATCGCTGCCGTCCTTCAAAAACTGGGCGGCAATGGCGATGCTGAAGATTCGGCCTGAAGGCCATAGCGCGGCGACGAACGCTCACCAATAACCTGATCGGCAACATTTGAGTGTGGCCAGCCAATGTGATGTTCCGATGTTCGCGCACGACGATGATTGGCAATAGCGAGAACTGTAAGTAAAACGCCGTCGGACAGAACCTCAACGGCGTCCTTGTGTTGATTTCCTGCAAATCAGAAGGGTAAATCGTCGTCAAAAAGGCACTCGAAACTTGTGTAAATCACTATTAGTCACTACGATTCGAAGCGACTAAAGCTTGAAAGGATACGACATGGCGCACACCGCGACCAAAGTTCTCACCGCGCACGTACCGTTGCCACTCGCCGAGAAGGTGGACCAGATGGCAAGGCGACTTGAGCGCTCCCGAGGCTGGATCATGAAACAAGCACTCTCTGCCTGGATTGACCAGGAAGAAGAACGCAGCCGCCTAACCCGTGAAGCGATGGCTGACGTGGATATGGGTAGTGTCATCGACCACCAAGCCGTGCAGGCATGGGCCAATAGCCTGAGTACGGAGTCCCCGCTGCCGGTCCCACGCTGATGCAGCTGAAGTGGACGAGTAAAGCGCTGACTGACTTGGCGCGACTGTATGAATTTCTGGCGCCGGTAAATCAATCAGCAGCGGCGCGCACGGTTCAATCGCTAACCGCGGCCCCGGGCAATTTGCTGGACAGCCCACGCATTGGCGAAAGGCTCGAAGAGTTCGAGCCTCGGGAAGTTCGCCGCCTGTTAGTGGGCCACTACGAGATGCGTTATGAACTTCAGGAAAGCAACATCTACATATTGCGAATCTGGCACACACGTGAAGATCGGTAGCTGACAGCAAAAAATGCTGAATGAATTGCAATACCCCTTAACAACAGGAAGCCCTGAAGGATAATCACCATGCGCTTTTCCGGCTCCGAAAATTACGTTGCGACCCGAGACCTGACGCTCGCCGTCAATGCAGCCATTACCCTGCAACGCCCGCTGCTGATCAAGGGCGAACCCGGCACAGGCAAGACCATGTTGGCCGAGGAAGTCGCGGCGGCGCTCGGTCTGCCGCTCTTCCAGTGGCACGTCAAATCGACCACCAAGGCCCAGCAAGGCCTGTACGAATACGACGCGGTGTCGCGCCTGCGCGATTCGCAACTCGGTGAGGCGAAGGTTGCGGACATCGGCAACTACATTCTCAAGGGCGTGCTGTGGGAAGCCTTCAACTGCGAAACACAGTCGGTCGTGCTGATCGACGAAATCGACAAGGCTGATATCGAATTTCCCAACGATCTCCTGCGCGAACTCGACCGCATGGAGTTTTTTGTCTACGAGACGCGCCAGCTGGTCAAGGCCCGCCACCGGCCAATTCTCTTCATCACGTCGAACAACGAGAAGGAACTGCCCGACGCTTTCCTGCGTCGCTGCTTCTTCCACTACATCAAGTTTCCCGACAAGGAGACGATGACCAGGATCGTCGATGTGCACTTCCCGGGGCTGAAGCAAACGCTGCTGCGCGAGGCGCTGGAGGTCTTTTTCGAGCTACGCGAAATCCCCGGCCTGAAGAAAAAGCCCTCAACCTCCGAACTGCTCGACTGGCTCAAACTCCTGCTCGCCGAAGACATCCCGCCCGAAGCGCTGCGCTCCAATGACAAGAAGGCATCGATCCCGCCGCTGCACGGCGCGCTGCTCAAGAATGAGCAGGATGTGCATCTGTTTGAGCGTCTGATTTTCATGGCGCGCAACAATCGCTAAACAAGCATGCGGAATAATTTTTTTCGGCACCTCAAGCCGAGCAAGCTCATGGTATCGACCAAGGAGTTTCTGGCGCTACTTGAGGCTTTGCAGCCACACGTCATCGAACACAACCTTGATGATTTTTACATCCTGTCGCGCACCGTGCTGGTCAAGAAAAAAATTAACTTCGACAAGTCCAACCGTGCATTTAACCTGGAAAACTCAGTTACAAGCTCTTTCGACACAGAGAACACAGAGCCACAGAGGGCACGGAGGCAAAGCTTTAACTCACCAACTGGGTGAGTCGTCATTTCAAGCGATCTCTCTGTTTTCTCTGTGTTTTTCTCCGTGTTCTCTGTGTTGAATGCGGTTTTTAGGTTTAATTAATACTTCAAGGGCCTTGAAGCCCTGTCCGACATCGATGCGCTGATTCCCGAAGCCTGACTGCATCCGTCGCTCAAAACTGAGGAAGTTCGCCTACATCAAGTTTTTATGCAATTTGACAAAGTAGAATTAAGTCATATTTTCTGGAGGACACTGTGTGGAAACGGAAAAGTGCCAGGACTGCATCGAGCACCGGCAACTCGAACTGATACAGCGGATTGGCCGTATCGGCTATTGGGAATACGCTCTTGAGGACAAGTCGATCGCCTTGACCGAGCCTTCACTGAGCCTGCTAAGCACGATCGCCGGCATTTCCTGCAGCGGATCCCGGTCATTGATGGAAGCCCTGAACGACGCGGAACGCAAGCGTTTTCAGACCACACTTGATCAGGCCGTTATCAAGCGACTACCCTTCAACATTGAACTCAAACTGGCAAACGGCGACAGCAAAGCCGCCTATATTGTCGTTCGGGGTGCTCCGGTCGAGCCCGGGCCGGGTTTGCCGGATTTTGCCGGTACCTTTCAGGATGTTACGAGCGAAAAAAATCGTGATGCTGATCATGAAAAGGTAAATACGCAACTGCAAGCTCTTCTCGATGCACTGCCACAGGGCGTCAGCGTCGTCGACAAGGATCTTCGACTCACTCTCTGGAACCGGAGCTTCCACGAGATTCTGGGTTTTCCACAAAACATGGTATTCAAACACGCCAGCTTCGAGGATTTGATCCAGTTCAACGCAACGCGCGGCGAATACGGTCCCGGCGATCCGGAAGAGCAGGTGAAAACCATCATCAATCGCGTCCGCGAATTCCTGCCGCACCGGTTCGAACGACAGTTGACGGGGGGGCGCACCGTTCTGGTGGAAGGCTTCCCCTTCCGCTCCGGCAGCGAGGTATCGGGATTCGTCACCACCTACACGGACATCACGGATCAGAAGCTCACCGAGGAACAACTGACACGTCAGCGTGACGTGATGAAAACCATCATCGACAATTTTCCCGGCGCTATTTCTTTATGCGATACCGACCTCAGGTTTACCGCCTACAACGAACAGTTCATAGAGCTGCTGGAATTCCCACCTTCGCTGTTTGCCAAGGGCTGGGTCCATCTGGAGGATCTTTCCCGCTTTAATGCGGAACGAGGCGAATATGGGCCGGGAGATCCAGAAGAACAGGTGCGCGCCATGGTTCTGCGAGCCCGGAATTTTCAGGCTCACCGCATCGAGCGCATGCGGCCAAACGGGCAGTGGCTTGAAATTCGGGGTACCCCCATTCCCAGTGGAGGTTTTGTCACCAGCTACATCGACATTACCGAGCGCAAACTCATCGAGGCTGAACTTCTTCACGCCAAGGAAGTGGCGGAAGCACGGCGGGAGCAGGTGGCCAGCCTGCTCAACAACTCCGGCCAGGGATTTCTCTCATTTAGCAACGATTTGATCGTAGATGAGGAGTGCAGCCAGGCCTGCGTCGCGATGCTCGGGGAGTCGCCAGCCGGAAAAAATGCCGCCAAAGTCTTCTTCCCCAATGACACAGCCAGCGAGGAAATGGTTTGCACGACCATCGCCGCAGTATTGGCCGAATCCGATTCCTGCATTCAAGAAAGCATGTTGTCCTTGCTGCCGAAAGAAATTCAGCGTGATGGCGTATTGCTCAAAGCGGAATACAAAACACTCGACAACGGCAAATTCATGGTCGTGTTGACCAACATCACTTCCGAACGGCGTATGGCTGCCCTGCTCGACCGCGAACGACTGCGCCTCGAATTGATTGTAGCGGCCGTTTCTGACAGCCGTAATTTCTTCGACACAATCAATGGATTCCGGGAGTTCCTTGCCCAGGATTTGCCCCGGATGCTTGAAGACGCTGTGGCACCTCAAGTCATCGCCAAGGAGCTGTATCGGGAAATCCATACCTACAAGGGCTTGTTGAGCCAGTTCAGTTTCCCGAACACACCCGGATTGCTGCACGTGCTGGAGAGCGGTTTGTCCGACGCGCTTTCGCTCGGAGAGCGTTTGAGGGTGCAGGAAATCGTCGAATTACTTTCTCCTGAAACGCTGCAGGCAACTTTCCACGAGGATCTGGCCATTCTCTCGGAGGCGTTGGGCGAGGAATTCCTGGCGCACGGAGAAAGTTTCATCCTGTCCAGTGAGCAAGCTCTGCAACTGGAGAAGCTATCGACGCGCCTTCTGCATGGCGAGAAGATCGACACCTCGGTTGCCGAGACCCGTCGCTTGTTGGAAAAAGTTGGCACGCTGCGGAAAATATCGTTCAGGAGCGTCTTGATGGGTTTTGATGGCCTGGTCAGTCAGGCGGCAATACGGATGGAAAAAGAAGTGTCACCCATTGTCGTGAACGGGGGGAGCGACATCTGGATTGATCCGAATGCCTACCGGCCATTTTTGCGGGCGCTTGTCCATGTCTTTCGCAACGCTGTCGCACACGGGATAGAAATGCCAGAAGAGCGCTGGGAGGCAGGAAAAGAGGAAGCCGGGACAATCACCTGTAACGTGGCGGTGGCGGGGCGGAACATCAGGCTGTCGATTGCCGACAACGGCGGTGGCATTAATCTTGAAAAACTTCGACAGCAAGCGGTGGGAGCGGGGATTTATGATGCCAGCAACGTGCAGGCTGTTCCCGACGATGAAATTGTCCGACTGATTTTCATGGACAGTATCAGCACCCAGAAAGAGGTCACCGCTCTGGCAGGGCGCGGTGTCGGCCTTGCTGCGGTATTGAGCGAAACCATCAGCATGGGGGGCGAAGTCGTCGTCCGGACGGTCGCCGGGCAGGGAACCGAGTTCCTGTTCGTATTGCCACTGGATCAGGAAAACTTGAGCGAGGGGGTTGAACCATGCCAAATGGAAAACTGACCAAAGATGTCGAAACGGTGATGACGTCCGCCATCGCCAGAACGCTCAGTTATTTCAAAAGCGAATACGGGATCGGCGTAACTGAAGCGGACTCGGGCGGCAACGGTCTCGATTCGCTGGCGCTGCTCGACATGACTGCGATCATCGGCATGGGTGGCAGCGTCAATCTGCTGATCGCCTTCAGCTTTGAGGCCCCTCTGATTGATGCCCTGTTCAAGCGGATGACCGCTGATTTCGATGTCGCGCCGGACGAAATTGAAATGTATCGTGAAGCAGCGGCAGGTGAGGCCGTAAATACCATTCTTGGACACTGCACGACCGATTTGCAAAAGACAGACGGGCCGGCCATCTCAATGACGCCACCGGTCATTCTTGACCGCATCAAAACAATTCGACACATGAAAAATACCATGTTTCATACGCAGCGCCTGAGCACCGATTTTGGGTATATGAATATCAGCCTTGTCGGACCTCAGGAATTATTCGATATACGCCTTGATCACCTTAAGTGAGGTCGCAATGGATTCTTTAAATATTCTGATCGTCGACGACTCCCCCATCATCACCCGCAAGCTGGGAATGATGCTGGAACAACTCGGTTACAAGATTGTTCAGACAGCCGCCAACGGTCGGGAAGCCGTTGCCGCCTACAAAGCTTGCCGGCCTGACGTGGTGACGATGGACATCACGATGCCGGAGATGGACGGAATTGAAGCGACGCGGACGATCATCAAGGACTTCCCGGATGCGAAGATCGTCATGGTGACCTCGCACGGCCAGGAAAAAATGGTGCTTGATGCGCTAAAGGCAGGCGCCAAGGGGTATGTGCTCAAACCGTTTCAAGACCACAAGGTTTATGAAGCAATCCAGAAGGCGTGCAAAAGAGTCGTTCTTCAGGACATGCTGCATGCCGAGATAGCGCAGCGCAAAGCGGAGAAAGAGGCTGCTACCCAAGGGCTGACAGAAGTAACAGAATCAAAATGACGCGCAACAACCGCTGATAGCTACCCAAGACAACTGGAAGGCACCCGGATGAACAATGAATTGTCATTCATCACGTTGCTACTGGTATTTTTCGGCGCGTTGTCGATCTGCCTCTGGATGCAAGGTCGTGTAACCCGTTCCCAAAAAGCTTTGGACACCGCGCGAGCACGCCTGCAGGCGATTTTCGGCAGTCCCGGGTTTGGGGTCGCCATCACCACGCCAAAGGGTGAGTACCTTGAGGCAAACAGCTACTGGAGCGAAAAACTGGGTTACACCCGGGAAGAGATCCAGCACATCACACATACCGACATAACGCATCCCGATGACATCGCGATCAGCGGGCAGCGGTTGGCTGCTCTGCGCAATGGCGAAATCGAGGGTTACTGCCTGGAAAAGCGTTTCCTGCGCAAGGATGGCCAGATCTTCTGGGCCATGCTTTCAGTCACCGCGATCCGCCAGGCAGATGGCAGGATCGATAGCATTGTCGGCATCGTGCACGACATCAACGACCGTAACCTGGCCCGCAGCCGCCTGCAGCGGATCATCCAGAATATTCCAGTGGCACTTCTTGTAGTTGGCAGCGGTGACCGATTCGAGCACGTGAATGATGCCTTCTATAGACTGTTCGGTTATCCGGAGGGAAGTGTCGATACGATCAATAATTGGCGGGAAATGGCCTACCCGGACCCGGATGAACGTAACCGGGTCGTCATGCAGGCGGCCCGGATGGTCGAAACATCGATGCAGAGTGGCAAAAGCTGCGGCCCGATGCACGCCCGCGTGCGCTGCTACAACGGTGACGATAAGGATGTTGAGCTGCACTATATCGACCTCGATGGCATCGGCATCTGGACCATCACCGACATCACCGAACACCGGGCGCTACTTGAAGCCATGCGTCACTCCAACGATCACCTGCTCGGCCAGTTATCCGAGATCAAGAACCTGCAAGAGCAGCTACGCGAACAGGCCATCCGCGATGTATTGACCGGCCTTTATAATCGCCGCTACCTTGACGAGGTACTCGAACGGGAGTTGTCACGCGCCATGCGCGAGGGGCATCCGTTGACCGTGATGATGCTCGACCTCGATCATTTTAAAAAACTCAACGACACCTATGGCCACCAGGCCGGCGACGAAGTGCTCAAGGCGCTCGGCAGCATGCTGCGTCAAAACGCACGCAACGAAGACATTCCCTGCCGTTACGGCGGCGAGGAGTTTCTGCTGGTACTACCCAACATGAGCCTGAGCGATGCCCGGATACGCGCCGAGCAGTGGCGGGAAAAATTTGCCGCGATGCAAATCAGTTTCGGTCAGTTTTCCATGTCAGGAACATTATCGATCGGCATTGCGACCTTTCCCGGCCATGGCCGCACGCGTGACGAATTGATCGAAGCCGCCGACCAGGCGCTCTATCTCGCAAAAAACAAGGGCCGGAACCGGGTTGAAATCAGCCGGAGCACGACGGACGCATAGGCCGCCACCATGCTGATCGACTTCTTCCTGCATCTTAAATCGCGCAAGCTCCCGGTCTCGACCAAGGAGTTTCTGGCGCTGCTCGAAGCACTACAGCAACACGTCATCGAGCACAGCCTCGACGATTTTTACGTTCTGTCGCGCGCTGTTCTGGTCAAGGACGAAACTCATTTCGACAAGTTTGACCGCGCCTTCGGTGAATACTTCAAAGGCGTTGAAGCCCTGCCCGGCATGGATGCGCTGATCCCTGAAGAGTGGTTGCGTCAGGCGATGAAGAAGCACCTGAGTGACGAGGAACGCGGGAAGCTTGAGAAGCTCGGCTGGGACAAGCTGATGGAAACCCTCAAGCAACGTCTCGCCGAACAAAAGGAGCGCCATGCCGGCGGCAGCAAGTGGATCGGCACCGGCGGCACCTCACCCTTCGGCCACGGCGGCACACATCCGGAAGGCGTCCGTATTGGTGGCAAAAGCGAGAACCGCTCGGCGGTCAAGGTGTGGGAGAAACGCGAGTTCCGCAACCTCGATGACCACATCGAACTCGGCACGCGCAACATCAAGGTGGCGCTACGCCGTCTGCGTCGCTTTGCCCGCCAAGGCGCTGCTGAAGAGCTCGACCTTGATGGCACAATTGCCGGTACCGCACGCAACGCCGGCTGGCTCGACCTGCACATGCGCCCGGAACGCCATAACGCTGTCAAGGTGCTGCTCTTCCTCGACGTCGGCGGCTCGATGGATGACCACATCCGCGTTTGCGAAGAACTCTTCTCGGCCTGCCGCAGCGAATTCAAGCACCTCGAACACTACTACTTTCACAACTGCGTCTATGACTATGTGTGGAAGGACAACAGCCGCCGCCATACAGACCGCATCCCGACGCTCGACGTCCTGCACAAGTACGGCAATGACTACAAGCTGATTTTCGTCGGCGACGCGACAATGAGTCCTTACGAAATCATTCAGCCCGGTGGTAGCGTCGAGTACAACAATCCGGAACCCGGCGCCACCTGGCTGCGCCGCCTTACGGACATGTGGCCACACACCATCTGGCTCAACCCGGAACCCGAGCACTACTGGCAATACCGCCAATCGATCTCTATGGTCCATAATCTGCTCGACGGACGCATGTTTCCACTGACTATCGATGGCCTTGAGCGCGGCATGCGCTTGCTCAGCAAATAAGGGAGAGAACGATGAACAAGCGACGCAAGATGCTGAAAGGACTTGCTGCCACCAGCCTGCTCGGTGGCGCCGGACTTACTGGCCTCACCGGTTTGATCGGCGAGGCACTGGCCAATGGAAACAAGCCGTTGCGGGCCGGCATGCAAAAAGTCACGGGTAAGGTTACGGTCAACGGCAAGCCGGCACAGCCCGGCATGGCGGTTGGCGCAGGCGATACGATCATCACCGGCGTCGGCGGCGAGGCCATCTACGTGATCGGGCAGGACGCCTACCTGCAACGCGAAAAGAGCACGGTCAGTTTTGCAGCGGGTGTCGCAGGTGCTGCGGTGGGCGTGATGCGCGTATTGACCGGGAAAATTCTTTCCGTTTTCGGCAAAGGCGATAAAAAGCTTGAAACGCCAACCGCAACCATCGGCATTCGCGGCACCGGCTGCTACATCGAAGCCGAGGAAAACCGGGTGTACTTCTGCCTTTGCTACGGTGAGGCGGAAGTCTCGCCGGCCGCTGACCCGAAGCACGTCGAACGCATCAAGACCAAGCACCACGACCATCCGATATATATCAACAAGGACTCTTCAATACCGGTCATGGTTGATGCCTCGGTAATCAACCATGACGATGTCGAACTAAAGCTGCTGGAAAACCTCGTCGGCCGCTGGCCACCATTCTACGAAGGCTCGCGCTACTAAGCACGCTTGACACCCGAAAGCCGCTGCAAGAAGGCCCAAGCGTGCGCAAGAGTAAAAAAGTACACTTAAGTACAATTGAATCCCCCGAAAAAAATAACTATAGTTATTACTAAAGGCATAGAAGATAATGGATAGCGTCTCTGGTTCAGATAAGAGCGCTCCTTAAAAAAATTCATAAAAACAAGGGAAGACGGAGGGATTTTGAGCAAATCCGGGTTGATTCGTAGAGCACATTCCAGCGCAAGCGATGCCCGCCAGGCGGCTCGCGAGTTTCACGCTGGGGTGCTGCAGGCAGAAATGGCGCTGGTCATTTTCTTCTGCTCAAGCCAGTACGACCTCGACGCGCTGGCCGATGAAATCAACCGCCTTTTCCCCGGCGTCATGGTAGTCGGTTGCACTACGGCAGGTGAAATCGGCCCTGCCGGGTACTGCGAGTTGAGCATTTCCGGTGCAAGTTTTCCGGTCGGCAGCTTCAGCGCAGTAGCCGGCCGGCTCGATCACCTGCAGCAATTCGACATCACCCGAGGACAGGCTTTCACCAATACCCTGCTACAGGAATTCGAAGCACGGGCCCCGCAAAGCAACGCAAAAAACAGCTTCGGCTTTCTGCTGATCGACGGGCTGTCGGTGCGTGAAGAGCCCGTGGTGCGCACCTTGCAGAATGTATTGGGCAGGATTTCGCTGGTTGGCGGTTCGGCTGGCGACGATCTAAAATTCGTTCGTACCTGGGTGTTTCACGATGGGGCCTTTCATACCGACAGCGCCGTACTGATACTGGCCACGACCTCGCTACCCTTCAAAGTTTTCAAAACCCAGCACTTTGTCAGCGACGCCGAACGATTGGTCGTGACCGAGGCTGACCCGGCACGACGCACGGTAGCTGAAATCAATGGCCTGCCGGCGGCAGAGGAATACGCCCGACTGGTTTGTCTGAATCAGGAAAAATTATCCGCCGTGCATTTTGCGACTTCACCGGTCGTCATCAAAATCGACGGCGCAGACTACGTTCGCTCGATTCAGAAAGCAAACGACGATGGGAGCCTTACCTTCTTCTGCGCTATCGATGAAGGTCTGGTGTTGCGTGTCGCACATGGCGAAAACCTGCTGGAAAACCTGAACAAGGCGTTCGCCGCTGTCCGTGCGGAAATCGGACCACCACAGCTGGCTCTCACGTGCGATTGCATCCTGCGCAATCTGGAAATCACAAAAAATGGCCTGAAAGAGGCCGTTGGAGAGGTCTTCCGACGTAATAATGCAGTCGGCTTCAGCACCTACGGCGAGCAATACGGTGGCGTGCATGTCAATCAGACGCTAACCGGCATTGTCTTTGGCGTAGCACAAAAGGAAAGCGATGCCTGAGAACGTGATGCCGGATGCCGGGCCGAACGAACGGGTACTCCAGGCGGAAGTTGCACGCCTGAAAAAAATGGTCAATGCGCTGATGAATCGTGCCGAGTTGAACACCAGCATGCATGGTTCGGATTTCGGCATGTTCCAGACGGCGGTAATGCTTGAGGATCAGGTGCACAAGCGCACCGGCGAACTGGAAGCTGCCTTGCACGAAAACGAAAAAATCAACCGTGCCCTGCAGCAAGAAAAAGAAGAGCAAAGAACGCTCATTAAAAAACTTGAGGCCGCGCACAATCAGCTGCTTCAGTCAGAAAAATTGGCCTCAATCGGCCAACTGGCTGCGGGTGTTGCGCATGAGATCAATAATCCAATTGGCTTCGTAAACTCCAACCTCGGATCACTGAAAACTTACGTCAACGAGTTGCTGGAAGTCCTAGACGCCTATGAGAACTGCCAGCACCTGCTCGCAGCCGACCCCGCCCTGCACCAGAAAATCAAGGAAATTTGTGCCAAAGTCGATCTTGAATATCTGCGCGAAGATGTCATCAAACTGATCAGTGAGTCAATTGACGGTGCGGCCAGGGTGCGCCGGATTGTTCAGGATCTGCGTGATTTCTCCCGGATTGATAGCGTCGAATGGCAGTGGGCAGATCTGCATGCCGGACTGGAAAGCACGCTCAACGTGGTGTGCAACGAAATCAAGTACAAGGCTGACGTGGTTCGTGAATTCGGCACGTTGCCGCTGGTGGAATGCATGCCCTCACAGCTCAATCAGGTTTTCCTGAACCTGTTGGTCAACGCCGCCCAATCGATCGCAGAACACGGCACCATTACCTTGCGTAGCGGCTGTGTCGAAGACAATGTCTGGATTTCAGTCTCCGACACCGGGCAAGGCATCCCGCCGGAATTGATCAAGAAAATCTTCGATCCATTTTTCACCACCAAACCGATCGGCAAGGGAACCGGGCTGGGGCTCTCCGTCTCTTACGGCATCATCGATAAACACGGTGGCCACATCGACGTCCATAGTCAGCCGGGACAAGGCACGACATTCACCATCAACTTGCCGGTGCGGCACCCGCCCAGCCTGGATTCAGCATCACCAGTCGGAACATCTGTCGCCTGAATTAATCCAGACCTGCGACTGACATAAAAAAAGCGAGGTGCTCAGCACCTCGCTTTTTTACAGCAACCATTTGCCTAGAAATGCAGCGGACGCTTGTCGCAGGCCAATGCCGCTTCATGCACCACTTCCGACAGCGTCGGATGAGCGTGACAGATGCGGGCGAGGTCTTCAGAGGAAGCGCCGAACTCCATCGCCACCACGCCTTCTGAAATCAGCTCGGAAGCGTTGGCGCCGATGATGTGCACGCCGAGGATGCGGTCGGTCGTGGCGTCGGCCAGCATCTTGACAAAGCCGGTCGGATCGCCCATGCCCAGAGCACGGCCGTTGGCGGCGAACGGGATCTTGCCGGACTTGTAGGCAACGCCGTCGGCCTTGAGCTGTTGCTCGGTCTTGCCGACCCAGGCGATTTCCGGGCTGGTATAGATCACCCACGGCACGGTATCGAAGTTGCAGTGGCCGGACTGGCCGGCCATCAGCTCGGCGACCATGACGCCCTCTTCCATCGCCTTGTGCGCCAGCATCGGGCCGGAAACCACGTCGCCCACCGCCCACACGCCGGGCAGGTTGGTGCGGCAGTGGCCGTCGACGTTGATCTGGCCGCGCTCGGTAAGCTGCAGGCCGACCTTCTCGGCGTTCAGGCCGTCGGTATTCGGGATGCGGCCAACAGAAACAATCAATCGGTCGGCGTCAAGCTTCTGCGCCTTGCCGTCCTTGTCGGTGTAGGCAATCGAAACACCTTTTTTACTGACTTTCGTCTCGCCGATTGTCACACCGGTCTGGATGTTCAACCCCTGCTTGGCAAAGACCTTGGCGGCTTCCTTGGCGACATCCACATCGGCCACGGCCAGGAAGGCCGGCATCGCTTCGAGGATGGTCACTTCGGAACCGAGGCGGCGCCAGACGCTGCCCATTTCGAGGCCGATCACACCGGCGCCAATGATCGCCAGCTTCTTCGGAACGGCGTCGATATCAAGTGCGCCGGCGTTGTCGCAGACGATCTTCTGGTCGACCGGAATGCCCGGCAGATGGCGCGCCTTGGAACCGGTCGCGATGATGACCTGCTTGGCTTCGACGACTTCGTCGCCCACCTTGATCTGCCAGCCGCCGGCGCTTTGTGCGACGAATGAGCCATGACCGTTGAGCAGGGTGACCTTGTTCTTCTTGAACAGGCCCTTGATGCCGCTGGTGAGCTGCGTGACGATGCCGTTCTTGCGCCCGACCATGGTGCCGACATCGATCTTCGGCGTACCGACCGAGATGCCTTGCGCGGCAAAGCTGTGACCGGCTTCTTCGAAGAGGTGCGAGGTGTGCAGCAGCGCCTTCGACGGGATGCAGCCAACGTTCAGGCAGGTGCCGCCAAGACGTGGTTCGCCCTTCGGGTCGGCGTAGGGCTCGGATTCGCAGCAGGCCACATTGAAGCCGAGCTGCGCAGCGCGGATGGCGGCCACATAGCCCCCAGGGCCGCCACCGATAACGAGAACATCAAATTGCTTGGACATTTTATTTACCTCTTTAGACACAGAGCGCACAGAGACACAGAGAACACAGAGAAATCAAAATCTCCGTGTTCTCTGTGTCTCCGTGTTCTCTGTGTTGAATGCGGTTAGTTAATAACGACCGATCAAACCCCGAGCAGCAGGCGGGCCGGGTCTTCGAGCGCTTCCTTCATGGTCACCAGACCGAGGACGGCTTCGCGGCCGTCGATGATGCGGTGATCGTAGGACATCGCCAGATAGTTGATTGGGCGAACGACGACCTGGCCGTTTTCGACAACGGCACGATCCTTGGTGGCATGAATGCCGAGAATCGCGGCCTGCGGCGGGTTGATGATCGGCGTCGACAGCATCGAACCGAACACGCCACCGTTGGAAATCGAGAAGGTACCGCCGGTGAGGTCTTCCATTGACAGCTTGCCGTCCTTGGCTTTCGCACCGAATTCGGCAATC